>NZ_NCXO01000039.1 GCF_002104795.1 Mycolicibacillus koreensis | reverse complement strand
GTGTCGAGCGTTTGGTCGTAGTCGGGCCACTCGCGCGGGAACCAGCCCGCCCCCATAAAGCTCCAAAAGAAGCCCGTGACTCGCCAATCTCCGAAAACATCCTCCGAAGGGGTCCGCGCCCACCCCTCCTGCGGCGGCAGCGACAACTGGGACCGCTCCGGGACGGTCATGCTGATTTTCAGTGGGTAGATGCCGGCGTGGGCATCTGAATCGGAGATGGCACGCCAATTCGTCACCCAACCACTGTGAGCCAGCGTTGCTGTGGCGTAAAGGTAGGTGCAGACCACCATGGTGAGGTCGCTGCCGGATTTATCGACCGTCAGGATGCGGTTGTGATAGGTGCCAACGATCGGCCCGTACTTGACCTGTTCGGTGTCAGGCCATAGCGCCTCCGTGGCGGAGATTCCGCCGTTACCGGTGTTGTGGTCCACCGCATGATCAAACCCTGGATACAGATACCGATCATCGCGCATTGCGCTAGCCAGAACGTAAGACTCCACGTACGCGCGAGCCACCACCGCAGCACGCCCAGTTACGCTGATGCCCGGCTCAGCACTCCACCTCATCGTCAAATCAGCCAACTCCCCCGGCCACCCCGCAAGCCCACTGGGCTCAGTGCAGCGCACCGGAGCACACCCGCTCACCAACGAAACGACCGTCGACAGCATGACCGTCAGACAGGCAAAAAACTTTGTGCATCCTCTAGGGAGCAACCGGCTACCGCCAACATCCGCCCGGAAGCGGATGGCGAAAGACTTCGAGCACCGCGCTGCGAGACAATCGACCCGCCCGATCATGGTCTTACCTCCGGCCAGCCGGGATACGCCGGCAGCGTCGGGAAGTCGGAGCGCTTTGGGTCGGTGAGATTGTCGATCTCTCGGCGACGCTCCAGGGGATCGGGGGCGCGTTCCGCGCAGGTGTCGAGCGTTTGGTCGTAGTCGGGCCACTCGCGCGGGAACCAGCCCGCCCCCATGTAGTCCCAGAGGAAACCGGTCACTCGCCAATCTCCGAAAACATCCTCCGAGGGGGTCCGCGCCCACCCCTCCTGCGGCGGTAGCGACAGCTGGGAGCGTTCCGGGACGGTCATGGTGATTTTCAGTGGGTAGATGCCGGCGTGGGCATCTGAATCGGAGATGGCACGCCAATTTGTCACAAAACTACTGTGGCCCGGCATTGCTGTGGCGTAAAGGTAGGTGCAGACCACCATGGTGAGGTCGCTGCCGGATTTATCGACCGTCAGGATGCGGTTGTGGTAGGTGCCAACGATCGGCCCGTACTTGACTTGTTCGGTGTCAGGCCATAGCGCCTCCGTGGCGGAGATTCCGCCGTTACCGGTGTTGTGGTCCACCGCATGATCAAACCCTGGATACAGATACCGATCATCGCGCATTGCGCTAGCCAGGACATAAGACTCCACGTACGCGCGAGCCACCACCGCAGCACGCCCAGTTACGCTGATGCCCGGCTCAGCACTCCACCTCATCGTCAAATCAGCCAACTCCCCCGGCCACCCGGCAAGCCCGCTGGGCTCAGTGCAGCGCACCGGAGCACACCCGCTCATCAACACGATGAGCACCGACACGACGGTTACCAGACGCGCTAAATCCCTTATCCCCGGTCTCGAAATCGACGGGCGACTTGCACAGACCGATTCTGAATTACCCCTTGATGCGCTACAGACGTCCACTGAATAGCGGGCTTCCAGCAGCTTTAACGCTCGCACGTTGCTTTATTTTCCCTAAGGGCTTGGCCGGGGATCATTGACAATATTGTCGTACACCTCTTTCATAAAATCGCTCTGAAAGTCAAATCCCAACGATTCCTTCAAAGCACGGGCGATTTCCTCTTGATACGCTCCGACCTCGCCGTTACTTGCTACCACTTCATCCACGGTGAGCATGCGTTCCGGAAGATTCGGGCGTAAGAATTCCCAGGGGAATCTGGTATCCGGCACCAAATATTTCTCGGATATCTCGGTTTCATAACCTAACATGCGGAGCGTATTCAGCATTGCTGCATCAGCCCGACTCGATGCGAAGGTATCCATATTATGTTCCGCAGCCAATTCCGGAGAAGGCCCTACAATATCATTTTCAAGGACTGCGCCCAGCGCTGCTAAACCGGGCCCTATATACGGGGTAGCGCCAAGGATAGAGACTCCGGCTTGATACGCCGCTTTCTTGGTCTCGTACTCGCTGACATCGTTCCAGTAGCCGTTCTCGGTGTTCGCTTCCACCGCGTTATGCACGCCAACATCTACCAATCCACGCAGGGTTGCACTATCGAACAGTTCGGCCGGTTTCGAATCAGAGTGGGGGTGCAGTGCAAATTCTCGCTCTTCGAGGATCGCCCGAGCGTACGCCGCTCCGTTGAACTCTTCCGCCGCCGACTCGTCGGTGTTGAGCACCGAAAATACCCCTTTAGCCACAGGCGATACTCCCGATTCTATAGGGGTCCCGTCGTCGAGGTGTTCTCCGAATTCAGGCGGGCCGCCCGAGACGCCGCTGATGTTGTTGACATACGGAACCAGCCCGTGCGCCATGTCCCTCACAAGTTCGGGGTTGAGCTCGCCAAGCGAGTGCAGCCCGAAACCGACGATCGGCAGATGGTTTAGTTCCTTCCCATGCGCTCCCAGGTAAGCGCTGAGATCGTGCGCGGTCTTCCCGGCGATCTGAGCTTCCGCACCGGTAGCGGCGTCATGCGTCCAACTGAACAGTGCACCGGCGGCATCGCCGTGATCGGGCCAGACTGTGTGGGTGATGTCCCACAGGAACTTGTCATCGGGCAAGCCGTCGATCTCGCCGGTCACCGCATCGTGGATTGCATAGTGGTCGGGGGTGACCGCGGAAAAAACCTGCTCTGCGGTCTCTCGCAGATAACATGACCGGTGAAGGGATTCGTGCCAACGCTCGCCGGACTTGTTCGCCATAGCATGGCGCGACGCGTCCTCGAATCGTGCATCGTCCGTGGCAGTATCCGCGCGGACCAACAGGTGGCGATCGAGTTCGGTGTTGTGCTGCAACGCCGCACTTCCGTCCTCGACCATAGCGGCGGTCAGACGCAGATCCCCGTGTTGGACGCTCTCGGGAAGCTGTGCGAACCCGCCTTTGACGATTTCCTCGGGATTATCCAGCGCCCCCACCGTCAGCTCGGTCTTATCGAAGCTGACCTGCGGGTTGCTCATCAACTGCCAGGAATCGGCGATGAGGTTCTTGTCGTCGCCCAGCCCCTGTTCGACGTCGCGCAGATCGCGGAGCTTCATGCCGTGCTGCTGGGCTTGCATCTGGCTCAGATACGACATTTGGGCCGGCGTCAACCGCACCTGACGACCGGCGTCCAGATCCGCCTGTTGCTGATCATCAAGCGTCAACGCTTGCCGTACCCGCGCGAGCTCCTCGTCGCTGGCCTCCCCGGCCAGCACTTGGTGCACGTCGTGCTCGGCTTGGGCTCGCCGGTCGACGTCATCGTCGGCGGCACCATCGCCATCATCGTCATCGAGCGAGTCCTCGTCGTCGCCGGGGCCGTCCTCACCGAACAGGAACGGCCCTTCCCGCCAACTCAGCGCCGCAGCCCGGTCTTCGGCCCGGTACTCCCCTGCCGCCTCATCGAACCGCTGGGCGTAGGTGGAGAACCGCTGCGTCATTTCCTCCAACGGCTCCTGAAAGTCGAGTGCGGCCGCCAACGTGCCGGCAACCACCGGGAATCCCATCGTCCCGTGGGTGGCCTGCACCGCCCGCACCTGATCGAGAAACTCCGGGCCCAACCGTTCCATCCGCTGGCTCAACTCGGCATACCGGTCGGCCACCGCCGTCAGATCCGTTGGCTCGACATTCAAACCCATACGCGCACCCCTCACCGTGGTGAGCGCAGCCTAACGTGCGCAAACTCCGATGCGGAAGATATTTGGCGGCTCAATTCTGGTGGATCGTGCGGCACCACCGCAGCCACACTGGTTGAAAAGCGCTGGTCGGCCTCGAGTGGGGCGCTTATGCTGTGGCCAGCATCAAACCCGCCGCCATCGGCGGTCGGCATCGACTAGAGGACGACGATGACTTCAGGCATAGAACAGGCATCGCAAGAGCTCTATCGCCGCTACTTCAGCCAGTTCGGCACCAACCCCCTGGACGGTGGCGGGTTCCGTTTCCTCGCTGAACTTGCCCGTCTCGACAAGGGCGATGTCGAGGGCATCCGTCGCTTGGTCACGGCGTTGAACTTCTCCACCCGGGTCGTCCCGCCCTACCTGCGGGCGACGGCCTCAGACACCGTGCCGCTCAACAACACCGCGTGGGCTGCCGAGCGCGCCGCAGATGCCACCGACGCCAGCGCCCGAATCAACGTCGCCGGTGCTGACCGGGTTGCCGCGATCTCCCGGCGCGAAGCCGCCGAGATCGCTGCCGTGCCCGACCCGGATTCGCCTGCCGGACAAGCGGCCATCCTGTCGATCATCGAGAAGTACCAGAACGAGGCGGCGCAGGTCATGACCCGCTCGGCGGCAGCCCAACAACAAGCCGGGCAGCAGGCCGCGTCCTCCGGCAGTGGCGGCACCGGCGGCAGCGGGGGCGGGCTCGGGCAGATCGGTCAGCTGCTCTCCTCGTTGCTCGGTTCGCTCACCGGCGGCGGAGGCAGCAGTGAGGGGGCCGGTAACCCGCTCAGCTCCGCTTTGGGTGGGCTGCCGCTGAATTCGATGCTGGGCTCGTCGCTCGACCCCGACGCATTGTCGCCGTTTGAGACTGCCTCCGATGTCGCCGACGACGCCGGAGCCGACGGCGACGACACTCTGATCGCGGGCCCGGCCGCAGCCCCGCCCGCCGGAGCTGCCGGCAGTGCATCGACGACTTTGGCCTCGGCCACCGCCCAACCGCCCGCTGCCAAGCCGACCACCGTCGCAGCGCCGGCCGCGGCGCACGACGGTGACCGCGACCAGCGCCACAACGAGTCGCCGGCCCGGAGCTCCCCTGCCGCCCCGGGCGGCGCCGGACCGACCAAACGCAGCCCCACACGCGTGGTATCGGCGTCGCGAAGCTCTGATTCGGACCGTCGTGAGCCCGGTCTCCACGACGACAGCGCCGCGACCGAATCCGCCGCGTCGACCTAGCCGGTCGCAATCCAACTGCGAGGCGCTCCCCCTAGTGCACGAAATCATGGTCAGCCAGGTCGACATCGACGGCGAGGTCATCACCACCGCCGCCACCGATCCAGAGGTGATGGCGGTGTCGGTCCGAACGACCGGTGAGGTCCTTGATGTCCACCTCGCCCCTGGTCGGCAAGGGGCGTTGTCGGTTGAGGAGTTGCGGGAAATTTTCGTCACCTGCGCGCAGGCTGCCTTCGCGCAGCGTTACGATCCGCTCATCGCGGATGACGCCGATCAGTCGGTATGAAATTTCCCGTGCAACGGCCCCGGGGGCCCGTGTCAAACTGAGGCGGTAACGGCGCCGGGGCAATGAGGCTGGGCCGACGTCGTGTCCGAGGTCCGCGTGAGGAAGGGGTCCACATGGCGTTGGCAACCTCCGGCCTGGACGTGGAACCCGAAGGCCTCGACGCGGTCGCCGAGCTGATCGCGACGGTCGGGCGCCTCCTTGCCACCGGCCTCGATGAAGACGTGAGCCCGTGCGGCGGTGATGCCGTGTCCGAGGCGATCATGGCCAACCTGAATGCACGGCTGCGCTGGCTGGTGAGCCACTTCCACGCCGGCCACGACCAGGCGTCGGCAGCGGCCGACATCGTCACCGACAACGCCCGCGCCTACCGCCACGAAGACGCCGTGGCCGCCGCGGCCTACACCGGAACCGGCCCCGCCGCGACCGCCCCCGCTTCGGCGGTGTCCCCCGGCCCTGTGCGCGCCCCGGACCGCGCCCCGGCCACCCAGCCGATTCCCGATATCAGCGGAACCGACGGCGAGGAGCTGGCACGGGCGCTGGAATCCGGTGCCGGGCCCGGTCCCGCTCTGGCGATGGCGGCGCGGTTGACCGCCCTGGCCACCCAGGCAGGCGCCGCCAGCAGCGAACTGGCGGCCGCGCAAGCACTGCTGATCTCCTCGGGGGAATCCGCGGTTCACCCCCCGTTGATGGCACGGTTGACCAGGGCGTTGACCTGGAGCACCGCGGTTGCCGGGCATGCAGCGGACCTGTCCGCCTCTTTCACCGCTGCTGCGGGCGCGTTCAGCGCCACCTACGCCGCGGTCGGCCCCTCGCCGGGCTGGCGGGGCCTCAAGTTGGCCTACCGGGAAGCCCTCGCGGAAAGCGCGGCAACGCTGGGCGCCGCGCAACCCAAAGCCGACTCCCTCGATGCCACCTTGACCTCCTGGCAGAACGAGAGCACGGATGCGGTCAGCGGCTACCAGGAAACCGGATACACGGTGGGGACCCACCCCGGGGATCTGCCGGGCCCCGGACTGGCCCCCGACGGCGCCGGTGGCGACGAACCGGCCGACGGCGGCGGCGACGACGAGGGCCCCGATGAGGGCGATGCCGAACCACCCGATCTCGGCGAGGGCATCGACGATGCGGCGGCCCGCGAACTCGGCGCCGCCGAAGACACACCGCTGGAGGCGCTGGATGAGGCGCCGACGGGGATCGAGGAACTGCTCTCACCGCTGTTGGGTTCACTGGGGTCGCTGGGTCAGGCCAACCCGTTGCAATCGATCGGAAAGCTCGGCGAACAACTCGGCCAGCAGGTCGGTCAATTCGGCCAGCAGGCCGGTCAGCTCTTCCAGCAGGCCGGCAAACTCGGCCAACATCATCCGGTCTCACCGATCAAAGCGAATCCGCTGGCCAACACTCATCTCAGCGGCGCACACGGCGGCGGCAAGGGGGTCACTCCCGGCGGCGGCATCCCCGGTGGACCCCACACCTCCTCGGCACCACCGGCCCCATCGGCGTCGCCGACGCCCACCCAGGGCAAGCCCGCAGCGGCCATGCCGAGCGCAAGCAGCGGCGGCGGGTCCGGGATGGGGATGATGCCGATGAGCCGCGGAATGGGCAGCGAGGCAAAGTCTTCGGCCGTACCTCAATACCCGGGTGAACCGCTCGACGACGTACCGAACCACGGCACTGCCGGCGTCGTCGGCGAAACCACGAAACCCGAGCCCGCTGTGGATCCGTCAACGAAGAAGGCGGTGTTGGAACGTCTCGCCAAACGGAAACTGCACGCCGCCGACGATGACCAGTGATCCCACCTGTTGGACCGATAGCAATGGACATCCCCCTTCATCCCGCGCTCGTCGCCGAACTGGACCGTGGCGCGGCGTTTCTCGACCAGGTTCGCAATGCGAGAAAAGCCATCGTGGACACCCGGATTACAATCCCGTTTCCCGACGGCGAGGGCGGGGTGGAGTTCAGCGGCGACGGCATGGTGGTCGACGCCGATTTTCCCGACGACCTCATCGATCGCTACCCGGGTGAGGACCTGGCTGAGGTGCTCACCGCAATCTGCCAGGAGGCGTACGCGCAGTTGACCCGCCATGCCGCCGCAGTCACCGCCACGGTGCTTCCCGACGACGGTGGGGAGCCATGGTGATCGACCGCGACGCCATCGACCTCTTCACCCGCAGCTGCGCCAATTTGGGCGCCACGGTCTTCGGACGAACGCAGATCCCCGACTTGCGCATGGCCCGTGACGGATTCATGCGGTTGACCGGGCGCTACGCCGAGCAATGCGACGGCTGGCGCGGCCTGGCCGCCGCCGGTGAGACCTCCCGCGATGTCTTGGAGAACGCCTACCGCAGCCTGGAAACCTTCGGAGAGTTGTTGACGTCCAGCGACGTCGCCGAGGACGCCCTCAACTTCGTCTTCGACAGCGGTCTGTACATCAACCTTCCCGCAATCGGCAGCGACGGTGTTTTGCTGGCGTGCGCGGCCGCGCGCGCACATGCGGGCGAATACGAAAGCGCCCACACGCTTCTCGATAATCGTCTGCTCAGCGCGCACCCCGCTTGGGCAGGATGGGTGTTGGCGGTGGTCTACTGGCGCGCGGCCCGCTGGCACGACGTTCGGCGGGTGCTTTCGGGGATCCGTCTCGACACTTCCGATGTGTACCTGCGCCAGGCGGTGGCGGTCGCCTACGGGATCGCGGGCGCCTATCTGGGGCTGTGGGAGCAGGCTTTCGAACTGCTCCACAGCGAGGGGCGCGGTCCGGTCCCCGCCGCCACCGCAGAGGCGCTGCTGATCGCGGCGTTGTGTGCGCGGGTTCTGGACCGCCAGCAGGAGTCCGCGGCGCTCTTGAACGAGGCGTACGCGGTCAACGACGTCAGCGACGCCGTTCGCTCCCGGATCGCCAACGCTCTGTCCGATCCCGACTTCGGTATTTTGGCGACCACCGCCGCTCGGATCGACGCCCGCAGTGACTACTGGGATCCGGCGACCGAACCCGGAGAACGGGAGCACACCCGCCAACTGGGCGCAGAACGTCGCGAACAGTTGAAAGCCGAAGCCACCCGCGAACTGGACGCCTTCGTCGGGATGGTCGACGTCAAAGACCAGATCGCGAAGCTGGAGTCCAGCGTGCGCGCCGCCAAGCGCCGCAAAGACCTGGGGATGCCGGCCAACAACCGCTCGCTGCATTTGGTCCTCAAAGGCCCACCCGGGGTTGGGAAGACCACGATCGCACGGGTGATCGGCAAGCTCCTGTGCGCTGCGGACGTCCTTCCCAGCGATACCTTCATCGAAGCTGGCCGCGGCGATCTCCTCGACAAGGTGATCGGCGGCTCTGAGGCCAAGATCTTGAACATCATGCGCAGCATCATCGACTCCGGTGGCGGCGTGTTGTTCATCGACGAGGCCTACACGCTCACCGACTCGGGTTCGAAAAACGATTTCGGCCCGCTGGTGATCGGGGAACTGATTCGCTACATGGTCGACTACGCCGACGTGTTGATGGTGATCGTCGCCGGATACGCCGACAAAATGGACGAGTTCCTCGACTCCAACGAAGGCCTGCGCTCACGATTCGGTCGTGAGATCGAGTTGCCTTCTTACACCGCGGCCGAATTGGTCGAGATCACCGAGCGCGCAGCCGCGCGACGCGGCAGTGTTGTCGCCGATTCTGCCGCCCTGACCACGATCTACCACCAGCTCTCGACCGCGATTGTTTCTGACACCGGGGGGCGGCAACGCTGCGCGCTCGACGTCGCGGGTAACGGCCGATTCGCCAATACGCTTCTGGAACGCGCCGAAGAAGAACGGGACCACCGCCTCGACATCTCCGGGGCACTCGACGACCCCGACGCATCGGCGGAATCCCTGCAAACGATCACGGCAGCGGATATCGACGCCGCTGCGACACTGTTACTCCGCAAACAACGCATCACCCTCGCTGCTGAATCCGCGGCCGAGGCCCGGCGATGAGCACAAACCTCGGACAGCAGGACCGTCCGCGTCGCGGCTTCAAATCGAAAAGCCCCGTCCTCGGGACCAACACGGAACCGGACACGTCGGCTCAAAAGGGATGGGGCTCGGTCACCCGCCACCAGATCTCGGGCTGGCGCTTCCAGATCCGGCGCCTGAGCAACGGGGTGGCTCTGCAGGACACCAGGATGTTGGCGGATCCACTGCGCCGCCAATCACGGTCGCTCACCGTCAGCGTGTTGATCGCGGTCGTGTTGCTGGCGGGCGCCTTCGTACTATCGATCATCAAACCCGCCGGGGCCGGCGGCAACCGCCCGTTGCTGGCCGACCGCTCCACCAACGCGCTCTACGTCGTCGTCAACGACCAGCTACATCCGGTTCTCAATCTGGCCAGCGCCAGGTTGATATTGGGCAAGGCCGCCGAGCCCACCACGGTCAAACCCGCGGAGATCGACAGCTTCACTCTCGGTAACACGTTGGGCATCCCCGGTGCGCCGTCACGCATCGTGCAGAGCCCCGACCGGGATGCGCGCTGGCTCGTCTGCGACGCGGTGTCCGGACCGGAGTCAGGAACGACGGTGATCGCCGGTGACCCGGTGCCCGGGCCCGGCCACGCGACCTCGATGCCGGATTCCCACGCCTTGCTGGCCACCGCCAACGGCGGCAAAAACACCTGGCTGATCTGGGACAACAAACGCGCCCGCATCGATTTGAGTGACACCGCCGTGGCATCGGCCGTGGGCATCAACCTCGACACGCCTACGCCGCGCCGCATCGATCGTCAACTTCTGAATCTGATTCCCGAGTCCGAACCGCTGGGTGTGCCGTTCCTGGCCAATGCCGGTGACCCGCCGCGGTTCGTCTGGCCGAGCACCAAACCCGCACCGCCGATCGGGTCGGTGGTCGTCGATCACGAAGGGGATCGACTCCGCCACTACGCCGTGACCGCCGAGGGGCTTCAGGCGATCCCCTCGGTCGTCGCCGCCATGCTGCGATCGTCGAACGCCTACGGACTGGTGGAGCCACCCGAACTGACCCCCGACGAAGTCGCCAAGGCTCCCGCTGTGCGCCCGATTCCCGTGGAGGATTATCCGAGCTCGCCTCTGACCGTCATCGACCCGGTCACCGAGCCTGTGACCTGCGGCCAGTGGGTCAAACTCGACGGTGCGCCCACCTCGAGTCTGACGCTATCGGTCGGCCAGCGCCTGCCGTTGAGCGCTGACACCGCTCCGGTGACACTGGTCGGCGCGGGCCCGACCACTGCCACTCGCGTGGCACTTCCACAGGGCAGCGGTTACTTCGTCCAGGTGACCGGCCAGCACCCACAGTCCAAGACCGCAGAATCACTGTTCTGGGTATCGGATCTCGGTGTGCGGTACGGGATCGCCGACGACGCTGAACAGCCGGGGAAAAACGCCGCCGCTCTGGGAATGACGGCCAATCCGGTCCCCGCACCGTGGGCGGTGGTCAGTTTGTTCCAGGCCGGGCCCACCCTGTCCAAAGACGATGCGCTCGTGGCGCACTGAAGAGAGCCGTAGTCCATGCGCGAGATGTTCACCCCCAGGCGCCGAATCGCGGGCCCGATCCGCCGCGACGAGAAGTTCCTGATCGATCCGCCCCCGGAACTGCCGCGCAGCATTCAGGTCGGTGCTGTCCGTAAAGCCCTGCCGTTCGTGTTCGGCGTGGCGATCGTCGGGATGATCATCATCATGTTCGTCTCCGGTTTCCGGCAGATGAACCCGATGTACCTGTTTTTCATGGCCATGATGGCGCTCGGCCTGTTCCAATCTCTGCAGGGCCAGGGTGGAAACGCCGAAATGTCCACACCGGAAGTGAATTCCGAACGCGCAGAGTATCTGCGCTACCTTTCGGCGACAGCACTCAAGATCCGATCCGCCGCCGACAACCAGCGAGCGAGCGCCGAGTGGTCCCATCTCGACCCAGAACTGCTCGATGCCGTCGTCGGGTCTCCGCGAATGTGGGAGCGCGGCTCCACCGACCCGGACTATCTGCGAATCCGCGTCGGCCGCACCGAAGTCGCCCTGACCAGCCAAGTCAAGGTGAAACCGGTCGACTCCGAGCTCGACCTCGAGCCCGTGGCGAAAACGTCACTGCAGCATATGCGAGCCGTACAGCAGTCAATCCCTCACTGTCCGAAGGCGATCGACCTCTCCGGAATCGGCCTGATCAGCATGTACGCGGAGCCCGAGCTGTTCGCCGCAACGACACGGGCATGGATCTGCCAGCTCGCCTGCTGGCACACTCCCACCTCAGCCTCGGTGGTGGTTGCCTCCGGTCAGCTGGAGACCCACTGGTCCTGGACGAAGTGGCTGCCCCACACCGAAAGCCCTGACATCGACGGGGCCGGACCGGCCCGCTATCTTGCGACCTCGCTGCGAGAAGCCGAAAGCATGCTCACCCCGCTCCTCAACGAAAGGTCCGAGCTGGTCAGCGCCACGGGCAGCCCCACCGCCGAGGGCCCGTCGAAGACACAGAAGCACATCCTGATCGTCGTCGACGACCCCGCGGCCCCGATGCCGCTGCTCAAGCGAATCGGCGCACGCGACGGGGTGACCGTCGTCGCCCGCCGCGGCGGCGACGGCCCCGACCGCGACCAGGCCAGCCACCCCCGTGAACTCATCGTTCGAGTGGTGCGCTCCGGCGACGGCACCGTTGGCATGCAGGAGTGGCACAACTTCGGCTGGCGGGCCTTCTGCAACGAACTGGACCTCCTCGACGTCGGGATCGCGAGGAACACGGCACGGTTGCTCTCACAGTGGGACATCGGCGCGACAGGCCGCCAAAACTCCGAATCGCAGGCAGTGCAAAGCTTATTGGGGTTGCTGAACATCGAGAATGCGGCGCGGTTGGATGTAGCAGCACTGTGGGGCGATCGGCCCTTCGAGGACCAGTTACGCATCCCGGTCGGACTGCAACCGGGCGGGGCCCCGTTGATCATCGACCTCAAGGACGAGGCCGACGGCGGCAACGGGCCGCACGGGCTGATGATCGGCATGACCGGGTCGGGGAAATCAAAGCTGCTCACCGCCATCGTTTTCGGCCTTCTGGTGCGCCATTCCCCCGATGTGGTTCAGGTATTCCTGGGAGACTTCAAAGACGAAGCCGGCATGGATGCCTTTTCCAGTTATCCACACACGGTGGCGGTCGTGTCGAACATGGAGGAGAAGCGGTCACTGGTCGAACGATTCGGGGAGACGCTGTTCGGCATCCTGGATAAACGCGGAAGAACGTTCAAGGAAGCCGGTAACCGAATCAAAGGGGCGGCCTTCGAGAGCTTGCGTGAATACAACGAAGCGCGCGCGGCGAACCCAAATGCCGACCTGCCCCCGATTCCGACGATGTTCGTCATCCTCGATGAGTTCTCGCTGATGCTCAAGGACCACCCGAACATGGCCGAGGTCTTCGACGTCGTCACCCGCAAGGGCCGCTCATACGGGGTGTTCTTCCTGTTCGCCAGCCAGACGCTCGACGAAGGCGTCATCAAGAAAATCCCCGATAACACCCAGTACCGGTTCGGGCTGAAGGTCGCCTCGTCGTCCATCTCGCGACGGGTCATCGGCAATGAGGACGCCTACCATATTCCGGACGGGAAACAGCACAAGGGAACCGGATACTTCGTCCGCGCACCGGGTGCCGAGCCCACGAAGTTCCGTGGATTCCTGCTGCCCGACAAGTACGAACCTCCGGTGACGATCGACCGGAAGGTGATCACGGCGCGGCCACGGGTCCGTCTGTTCACCGCCGGGCAGGTTCGGCGTGACGCCGACACCGTCATCGAAGAGGTGGTTGCCGACGATTCCGTGTTGCAGGGGCCCCCTCGGTCGTTGGTCCTGACCGTGGGGCCACAGTTGGCCGCGGCCTGGGGCAGGCCTCCCGAACAACTCTGGTCTCCCCCGTTGGATGATCCGATCCCGCTGGATTCGGTGCTGCGTCAAGCCGAGGGCATGCGCGCACCCGGGGCCTCCGGACTACCGTGGTGGCCGCTGGGAGAGGTGGACCGGCCTCGTCAGCTCAGCCACGGGCTGGTCACCTACAGCCTCGACCAGGGCAACGTGTCGCTGATGGGGATGCGCAGCTCTGAGCTGTCCATGGTGATGCAGACGTTCATCTTGTCGGCTGCTTACCGCTACACCCCGCAACAGATCGGTTTCTACGTGCTCGCCTATGGCGGGCCGGAGTTGACCGCCCTCAAGGACCTGCCACACGTCGGAGCGATCGGCGGGCGCGACCGCAACGAGCTGGGGGTTCGAATCTTCGGCGATCTGGACGCGATGCTGGCCCATCGGCGCCGACTGTTTCACGCCCACGACATCGCCTCAATGGACGAGTACCGCCGGCGGCGCAACGACGGTGAGGCGGACCTCGATGACGGCTACCCCACCGACATCTTCCTGATCGTCGACGGCTGGGAGGAATTCCTTTCCGACAACACCTCGCTTCTGAACCCGAAGAACCCACAGATGCAGAACGTCGAAGAGATGTTGGGCAGCGAACACGGTGTGCACGTCGTGGTGACCTCCGCCGATTGGCTCAAGCTCGGCATGACTTTGCAGAGCCGGCTGAGCTGCCGGTGGGAACTCAAGCTCGCGGGTGTGGCATCGTCGCAGGTCCGGCCCCGGATGGAAGACGGCATGCTGCGCCCCCAAGAGCGTATTCCGGCCAATGAACCCGGACGCGGGATCAACAGTGTGGGCGATGTCATCCGTTTCGCTGTCGGTCGCCTGGATGGCCAGTCCTCGACCGCCGACCTGGATCTCAAGGTTCGCGAGGCCGTGGCGCAGATCAGCGCGCACCACGCGGGTTCGCGACCGACTCCGACACCGCAGCTGCTGCCGATGTTCATCGACGCACCGACACTTGGCGGGGGGCATCTCACCGGCGAACGGTTCGCGCTGGGGCTCCGCGGCCGCGACCTGGATCCGGTGATCATCGATTTCGCCGAGGACCCCCTGCTGGCGGTGTACGGCGACAGCAAGACCGGTAAGTCGACCCTGGTACGGCACCTCATGCGGGAAGTCTTGGCCCGGCGCGCCGGTGACCCGAGCCGTTCGATCCTGATGGTCTGCGACGTTAAACGCCGGCTCAGCGCCGAGACGCACCTGCTGATCGAGGGGGAGGACTACTACGAGACCGATCCCGGCTCCATCGCCGAGCGGTTGATGGCCCTCGACGCATTACTGCGCCAACGCACGCCGCCCAGGGATCTCGGCTGGCAGGCCAAACGCGACTGGCGTTTCCACGGCCCGGTGGTCTACTTGTTCATCGACGATGCGGACGTGGTGCCGGCACAGGTCCAGATTCAGCAGCCAGCGACGGCCGGGGACGCCCCCGCCCCCCTGTCGGGCCAGTCGCTGACGGTGCCGACCTGGGCGCCGCTGGCTCAGCATCTCGCCAACGCCCGTGACATCGGCCTGCGGGTTATCGTCGCCCACAAGGCCGCGGGTTCCTATCTCGCCGAAACCACTCCGAACTCGGTCCCCGGCCAGATCGCCACACAGCGCGCCAACCGCATCCTGCTGTCGTCCCGGTCGACCGGCGACAAGATCGGAGGCATGAAGTTCGAGGACTCCCTGCCCGCCGGGCGCGGTTATCTGATCGCCACAACCAGCGAGAACGAGGGGTATGTGCAGTTGGCGGTGCCCGCCGACGGACCGATCGGGCGGTGACCGACGGACGTCGCCGCGTTGGGCGCCGGCCACCCGGTTCCACAGTCTCAGTGTCGAGTTGACATTTAACGTCGTCGTCGCGATCGCAAAAAAATTTGTGTGCGGACCCTCCCGATGTCCGGTTTATGCTTTTTTCGACGCCAATGATCGTCTACTCTCGGCAGCATTCTGGCCGGTCCGCCTAGGCCGCGGGAGCATTCGGTGATCCGGCGAACATATGGAGAAGCACGAGACCGACAAGGGGGCCCCGGCCATGCCATTCCTCGACGTAACACCCGAAGCCCTGTTAGCCGCATCGGCGGAGGTCGAGGCGCTGATGGCCCGGATGACGGCCGTCAACGCCGTGCAGTCCGCGGCAAGCGCTGCGATTCTGCCCCCCGGTTCCGATCCCGTTTCGGCCAAGGTGGCGGCCACGCTGATCAGTCACGGTGCTGCACACGAGGTCTCGGCTATTTTGGGCAACGAGGAGTTGCTGCGCTCCGGGCTTGGCGTCGCCGAGTCGGGCGTGAGCTATCTAGCCGGCGACGTCCAAGGCGTCGCCGCCTACGGGGCGACCCTAGGCCTGTAGGACCGGCGACGGTTGCGAACGCCATGACCCTCCCCCTTCCGCCGGTGTGGATGGCCGCACCCCCCGAAGTCCACTCCACCCTGCTGAACTTCGGCGGGACGCCGGTGGGTATCGAGATCGCCGCCACGTCCTGGAAGGATCTGGCGGCCCAATACACCGCCGCGGTCGCCGAACTGGAAGCCCTCCTGGCACAGATCCAGGCCACCTACCAGGGGCCAACCGCCGAACAATTTGTCGTGGCCCACCAGCCCTATCTGGTGTGGCTGGGTACGGCCGGGGCAAAAGCGGCGATCGCCTCAGCCGCTCACGACACGATCGCCGCGGAGTACGGTTCCGCGGTCGCCACGATGCCCACACTGGGTGAACTCATTTCCAACCACGTGATCCACGGGGTGCTTGTCGGAACCAACTTTTTCGGCTGCAACACCGTCCCGATCGGGATGAACGAAGCGGACTACGTGCGAATGTGGGTCCTCGCCGCGGATGTCATGACGCTGTGGGATTCCGCCTCGACCGCCGCGGCCGATTCCATCCCTCTCACCCCACCGTCACCGATTCTGGTCGTTCCCGGCGTTTCCGAAGCCGGGGACGCTGTGGCGACGGCAGCGGGTTTCGGTACCCAGGCCGAAGGCGAACTGGCTGGCACAGCGGTCACCGGTGCCGATCTGATGAGCAACAAGCTTCTGGCCGGCAAGGCCGCAAGCGGCCCGGCTTCCCTCGCCGATGGCGGCTGGCCCACTTCCCCCGCCCAACAGTTCGGCGACCCCGAGGAGGTGGGGCAGGGACTGGAACCGGAGTCCATGGCGTCCGGGCTGTTTCAGCAGTTCGCCTCTGCCGGGCCCTCGGTCGCCCAGTCGGCATTGTCCAGTCTGCAGGGGTTCGGCCCCCAGGAGATCCTGTCCAGCGCGCCACAGCTTTTGTCGTCTGCACCGCAGCAATTGGGTCAGTTGCTGACCGGTTTCGGCGGCAGTGGCCTGGGCAACGATCTCGGGAACGCGGGAAACGTCATGCCTGTCGGCTTTTCCGGTACCTCGCCCGTCGGCGGCATCAACCCCGCCGGCCTGACCAGCTTGGCGGGTGGGGCTTTCGGTTCCGGGCCCACCCGTCCGAATTTACCCTCTACCTGGGGCTCCGCTCCGAGCACTGCGACGCAGCCCGAGACTCCGCGCCCCGTGCAGAATCTTTCCGCGTCCGCCGGCGTTCCCGGGGCCAGCGCCGGATCCACCGGCGGTGGCGCCGGGATGCTCGGCGGCGCCGGTCAGCGACGCAACGGCGCCTCCTCCCGAGCGGTCACGACCTATGCCGACGATGCCGAGGACGACGGCATCGAGTTCAACCCGGCGTGGAGGGGGTCGTCACTGTGAATCCTTGACTAACCGCTGAAAGGGCGGCGCCTGGCAGACCAGAATTGTCGCCGCCAAAGGTTGTAACCCCGCAATTTTCCCCAGAAAGGATCGACTGACATGGGTTTACTCGACGCTAATATCCCGGCATTGCTCACTGCAGAGTCGGCGTTCGGTACCAAAACGACCCTGATGCGAAGCACTCTCGCCCAAGCCGAGCAGTCCGCCTTGGCATCGCAGGCATTCCACCAGGGTGAGTCCTCGGTGGCGTTTCAGGGCGCACACATGCGCTTCATCGAGGTCGCCAGCAAGGTGAACGCCTTGCTGGACATCGCCCAGGCCAACATCGGAGAAGCCGGCACCACCTACGTGTCCTCTGACGCGGCCGCCGCTGCCACCTATAACCCCAGCTTGTAAGCCGCCCTCCCGCACTCCACCGAAAGGACCGATCAATGTCTCAGATCATGTACAACTACCCGGCGATGCTCGGCCACGCCGGCGAGATGACCGGCTACGCCGGCACCCTGCACGCCCTCGGCGTCGACATCGCTACCGAACAAGCAGCGCTACAGGCATCGTGGCAAGGCGATACGGGGATGACCTACCAAGCCTGGCAGACCCAATGGAACTCGGCGATGGCGGACCTCGTCAGTGCCTACAACGCGATGGCCGGCACCCATCAGTCCAACACTCTCAATATGCTCAGCCGGGACCAGGCGCAAGCAGCGAAGTGGGTCTAAACCGCCATACGCCCGGATAGACCGCGCGCCGCGCGGGGTGCTGGCCGGTCTCACCTGCCGTCGGTTCGAGACGACCGCGTCTTCGAGACACGGTCGGCTCCCCGCGCATCACGGAGCTGGTAGGCCTCCGGCCCGGTGGTGATGCACACGACGACAATTGCTCCCCAACGCGGTGGAGGTTGAGTATGGGCTTGCAGGTCAATCCCGCCGACCTGCTGCGTGTCGCCGACGTTTACAACGAATTAGCGCTGCGCACAGCAGCACTCGGTCCGCGCGCCGCTGAGGAGTTGCACGGTGTCCTTGCCACTCACGGCACCATGGGGTTCCCGGTGGCCGTCGGCATTGCTGCGGGTTTGACGCCACACGAAGACGCGCTGACCGTGAAGGCAGCCGACTTCCAGCGCGACGCCGAGTTGTTCACCGAACACGCCGACGCCTATCAGGATGAGGACCGAGCCGCCGCGGATCGCCTACGCGGCGACTCCGACGACCGTGAACCGTCCAAACCGCAGATCCAAGCCGTCGACAACCGAACCGAAAAGGCCGAACCGGAACCCGAGGATAACCGGCGACAGAACCAGATCGACGCGTTCACCGAGGTCTACGGTCGCGCTCCGGTCACCGCCAACGACTGGCGGATGGCTGCCCAACTAGACCCGCACAGTTACAACACAAAAAATCAGGGTGCACCACCCAATGTGGTGGTCGGACGTATCGACCCGGTTGAAGGCCAAGGCATTGTCCGCACCAACCTGTTCATCCCCGGCGAGAGCGCCTGGACACCATCCGGTGACAACCTCGGCGATAACCGGGGTTTCAGCCCGACCGCCGGGCCCGAAGACTCGCGGGTCAGCATCTACGTCGATTTCGACAACGGTTTCATCGTGGCGCGTCAGAACCCGTCGGTGATGAACGACCAGGTCGACGTGGGCACACCCGACATCCGCGTGAGCCAGAATCCCGCGGGGTCAGTGCTCATCGAGTACCACGCGGCGGATCCGTTCTCACCCGGCGGGGAAGCCCTGGCGAAGGACACCCCGTGGAACGTCAACGGGCGGATCGTCGTGAAACCGACTGATGTCGGCCCCATTACCGGTGGACAGGTATCCGACTTCCCGGCGATCGAAATCTACAGCGACCGCGGTGCCGACACCACTGCGATCGGCAAGATCATGCCCGAGAACACCGGTCAATTCGGCCCCCTGGTGGGGTTACCGTTCACCCAACAGATCGGCCCGGGACTGATGACCGAGTTTCCCGAGCAGGTGTATCCCCCGCCCGCCGGAATCCCCGCACGGACGCCTGCACCCGGCGGCCAGATCCCCGGCTTCGACTCGCCGGGGGCTGTCGGACCGGTGGCGCGGCCGCCATCGGGAATCATCATCCCTTACCCCTCAGCGGAACTCGGACCTGCCGATGATCCTGTTCGGGTCCCGGTAGGTCAATGAGTCCGACCGATGAGACGGCGCTACGCGCGGCCGCGGAAGACTGTTTCGCACGGGTTGACCGGCCTACAGCTGTGTGCTCAGCCATTCGGCGCCTCGCGGCGTCGTGACGGTTAACAAGTCCTTGCGGCGGTCCTGGGTGATGACGACCGTGGTCGGCGGCGCAGGCGCATTCTGCGGGCGACGCAGGGCCACGGTGAAGGCTCCCGTCGCTATGGGCGGGTCGACGCTGCCATCGGTGACCACGATGGTGTCCTCCGTCGCGGTCGATGGATTCAACAAAACCTGCTGAGGAGCAGCGTGATTGGCCAGCTGGGTCCACCGGTTCGGGATCGCGGTGTAGATCGCAATCGGAAGTCCGGACAACGCCAAGCGTCCAACGATCCCGACATGGAACTCACTGGTGCCGGTCACGGTGATGCGGACGGGTTCGGCCGATTGAACCCCGAGGTAGATCGGCTGACGGCTGCGGTTGCGCCCCAAGGGCACCCCGGCGGCTGCAGTCGGCCACTCGACGCTCCCCAGGTCGACCACGGCCGATCCGGTACCTGCGGGTCGCGGCACCTCGTCGCCCGCCTCGAATCCGTGGACGGTGAGCGCCTTCGCTGCGAGATGGTGCAGGCCGTGAAAACCACGCAGCCCCGCCAGTGGCACCCGCGGCGGGCGGGTGGGGGTGACCGTTCCGAGGCAGGCTTCGACGCCATACGCCTGACCCGGGTGGGGACGAATGGTGACCGTCATCCACGTGGCCTTCGCGGTCAACGTCGGCAACTGGTCGATGATCGCGGCCACACGCTGCGGGTCAACTGTGTACACGGCGCGGAAGCCGTCGGAATGCTCGGTCCCCGTCCAGCACTCGCGGCGTCGCCGCGCCGACGGCGCAACAAACCGTGGGAGTGGCGCCTGCCGGTCATGCACCGTGGCCCACCAGCCACGCTCCCGGAACTCTGCCACGAGCCTGCGGGCGGTGACCTCGGCGAGCACGGCACGGCCGGGGACATCGCCGCCCTCCCCCTCGCCATGGGCTCCGACCGTGGTGCCGCGCGCCAGGAGCGCGGCGACGTTGTTGTCGGCACTGAGCCGATACGTCAGCCACGTGTCCCGGCGCTGCGGTGTCCGAGCCGTCACCAGCGCAGCGACCGCGGTGCGTAAGGCGCTCGGCGGAGGCGTAGCGGTGACCGAGCATACGGTCAGTTCGTCGATGCGCACGCCGTAGCGATCCAACCACGACGTGACGAACTCCCACGGCAACTGGTCGCGCCCGTCGCCAGGTGTGCTCAACATGTGGGCTTGGGGGCGCAGTTGGATCACAATGCGGGCCTGCAACGCGGTGTCCGGGTCGGCACATTCCTCGGCTTCCGCGACGGGCAGTGGTGCACCGCGCCGGCGACGACGGTTGCGCCACATCATCGCCGTCCAACGACGCGCCGTCGTCGCCAGGCGCTGCCCATGCCATGAGCCGAGCGATGCGACGAGCACCACACCGCCAATCGTCCAGTGCCACCAGTGTGGGCGCGTCCCCTCTGGGACGAGGAACGCCCATCCGCCCAGCAGCACCGTGGTCAGAACGGACAGACGGACCCAGCCCGGCCCCACCGGAGCGAGCCGTGGCCGAAACCGCCTAAACCCGGTCACGCCCGCGCCGATTCCCGATGACGGCCACTGCAAGTAACGCGCCCAGCGCGAGGGTCCCTCCGACACCCAAAGCTATTCGGCGGGGCCACGGATCTTCTGGGGGTACCGGTTTCGGCGCCTCCACGCGTACCACCGGCATCCGGGAAGGCAGTTCCTCGCCATCGGGGATATCCCAGGTCAAGGCCGCCACCGGGTCGATCACACCGGCACCGACCACGTTGGACGGCGACCGCGCCGGGTTGTGGGCCGATGCGGTGATCCGATTGAGGATCTGGTGTGCGGTCAGCTCCGGAAAACGGGCGCGCAGCAGTGCCGCCACCCCCGACACGTACGCGGCCGCGAAACTCGTACCGTTGATCGGCACCAATGGCTCTTTGCTGGACGGCTGGCCATTGATCAGACCCGAACCGGGGGCGTTCCCCAGCGAGACGATGTTCTCGCCGGGGGCGCCCACCCCGATCCAGGGCCCGGCCATCGTGAAGTTCGACGGCTGCCCCTCCGGCGTCAGCGACGCAACCGACAAGACGTAGGGCTGCCAATACGACGGGGTGGAGATGGTGTCCGCACCCGCCCAGTTACGGGGGTCGTCAGGCCGGTTCGGGTCGGTCAACGGGTTGCTCTGGCAATTGCTGTCTCCCGCATTGCCGGCCGCGGCAATCACCACGATGTCTTTGTCGATGGCGGCGTACCGCAGGGCGGCCCCCAGCGCCGACTGGTCGACGTCCTTGTACACCGGGATGCAGTCGGTGATCGAGATGTTGATGACCCGCACCCCGTCGATGTCGGCCGCGTGGCGTACGGCCCGCGCCAGGGTGGCGATGTTTCCGGCGGTCTTCGCCTGCTGCGGGTCGCCTTCGGTCACCGCCTTGGGAGACCACTGGATCGAGGTTTGCCTGATGGAGGTCAACGCCGCCTCGGGCGCTACGCCACTGAATCCGTCTTCGCCGGGCGCCGCGGCGATGATCCCCGCAACGGCCGTGCCGTGGCCGTCGCAATCCACCAGGCCGTTGTCCCCGGACGCCGGATCGATGTAATCGCCTCCCCCTTCCAACTGCGGCAGGCGCGGTTGGGGCGTGACGCCGGAATCGATGAGGGCCACCCTCACTCCCGCACCCCGGGACAGCTTCCAGGCGTCGGGAAGGTTGAGCATCGCTTGGCTGGCGGGAACGGCGGCCGGATCGAATCCGGGTAGCGCGCCGTTGAACGAGCAGGTGCCATTTTGCCGCATCTCGCGGTCGGGGCCCGGGGGTCCGTCATCCGGCAGCGCAGCGGGGTCGGCTACCGGATAAGTGAGTGCGTCGGCCACCGGCGCCGGGGCGCACAGCGCCAGGAGTATGACCACGGTGGTCACTGCACCAATCCGACGAGCCGTCATAGCGGACTCCGGTTGCGAATCAGGCTGATCAGGCCGACGAGCCAAACCACTGTCGGCAAAATCGTGTACAGCAGGACGTTTTCGAAGATATCCAGATAGCCGCGCCGAGGGATCGACAGGGCGCCCGGCGTCGCGACACCGGCGATGATCAGCAGCGCGGTCAAACCGACCACCACACCTGCCGCCCAGACCGCGGCGACCATGTGATCGGTGGCGGCGAAGGAGGCCGTCAGCGCAACGGCCGTCAGCAACGGTGATGCCAGAAACCACAGGGACGGGACGGCGGCGCCGAACAATCGGATTCGCAACACTGTCACCATCCCGACCGCGACGACCAACCACCAACACAGCAACGACGGCGCGTCCGGCAACCACACCACCATGACGGAGCCGATGACGGTAAGGACGACCGAACCGCTGACCAGGCCGGCCTGGAACGACTGTGACAGCGCTGCCCTGCGCGGTAGATCCTCGATCTCGGCCAACGTCAGCGGCGCGGGAACCCGCTCACCGGGCGCCGGCACGTAGAAAAACGGGAATCGAGCCAACACCGGTGCGAACGTCGGTGCCTGGATCGCGACGATCAATGCCACGGTCAGCAGCGCACAGCCCAACGTCAAATACGGGAAATTCCAAAGTATCCGGGCTGCCGCGGCCAGACCAACCGATGCGCTGACCAAAACGACCGCGGCGTGCGTGGCGACCCACCGGGACGAGATCGCCACATGCAGCAGAGACCAGGCGAACAATCCGGCGGCGGCCAGCACCAGGCGCGGGGCGGGGGTGCCCGACGGCAGTGCGGCGGCCAGCGCCAACCCCAGCGGCAACACGGTTGCCACCCCGAGGATGCCGGACGCCTGTCCATGATCACGGCGCCCCAAAAGCGCGGTCGCGACGGCCGATGTGACGGCAAGGGCACCGAACGTTCCCTGCGCCCATACTGGATATCCCGAGTACCAGCCGTATCCGGCCAAGCCACAGAGCAACACGAGGGCAGCCACCCCGACGACCAAGGCTGCGGGCCCCAGCATGGTCGACGGATCGAACACGCTGGTCTGTTGTGAGGAGTGAATGGCTGCCGCATCGGCGATGTCCTCGACGACCGGCGGCGCGGCAGGCCCGGGCGGCAACACGCACAGCAGTAGTTGCTCTCCGTCTTTGACCGCCATCGTTTCCAATGTCGCGTCCAAGCTGAACGGAGTGCCGGCGAAGGGCCGCAGCGAGTACGGCCTCACAGGCTCGGCAGCCTGCTCCGACGAGAGGTCGTCGTCGTCGCGCCCACTCGCCAGAACTCTACGGACGACCGGTATCAATTCTCGGATCGAGACTTTGGTCGGCAGTGCCAGATCAGCGGCTGAGTCGTCACCGATGACGGCGACCCGCACCAGACCCGTGGCGATTGCTGGATCCATCTGTCAGTAGACCCGAACTCGCCCTTGACCGTGGCGGACCGGGTAATGATCGGCGACCGCTCCGGCCAGTCGGAAAAGCGCTTTGCGGGTCCGCGCGCGCAACGCCTCGTGGTCGACCGCGCTCCCCTCGGCGAGATGCGGGTCGTAGGGCACGACGACCACCTCAGGAACCATTTGGCGGAAAAGTTCCTCTGCCGCTTTGAGGTCGATCAACGGCTTACCCCGATCGGTCGCATTGAGAGTGACAACCGTGTGCTGGAGTAAACGTCCAAAGCCGTGGGCGTGCAACCATTCCAACGTGTTGCGCGCACCGACGACACCGCGGGTGTTCTGTGCTGCGACAACGACCAACGTATTGACATCGTCAGCGATCGCCGCGAACAGCGGCGCGGTGATGGACGTGCCGCAGTCGAGCAGAACCACGTTGTAGTGGGTCTCCAGGATGCGCATCGTGGCGGCATAGTCCGGAACGTTCAAGGTGTAGGTCGAGCGCGGATCGTTTTGGGAACTCAAAGCTTCCAGTCGCGCGCGATTCTGTACAGTATGCTCGCGAACTCGCGCGTAGCGGCCGCTGTCCCGAAGGCTGGCCATCTGCTCGATGTTGGCGCCTTGCCCACCGTCCTCGTCGAAGCGCGCGGCGAGATCACCAAGATCGGTGTTGACGTCGACCGCGATCACCCGGTCACCGCGCTCTCGGGCGATCACACTACCCAGCGCGACCGTCATGGTGGTTTTGCCAACGCCCCCCTTGGCGGAGACGAACGCGACTTTGTTGACCCCGGTCAACGAACTGCGGACCTTGGTGAGCAACTCCTCGTGCTTCTCTTGCTTGGCGCTCGGGCCCGGATTGATCCGGCCGCCGGTGAGCTTGGACAACCAGCGGCGCCACCCCCCTGATGCGGCCGGCCGGCGGCGGCGTGTCACCAGGGCGTCGCCGTCGTCGCGACGGTGACCCTCCCCCCCGGTCCACGGCTGGAATTGCGGTGTCGGAGCGGGCGGTGCAGGGCCGGGTCCGCCGAATATCCCCGCCTGCGCAGGTGCGGCCGCCTGCGGCGGCTGATCGGTAAAGAACGGCTCGATGACTTCGGTCCGCTCCGACTGCGGCGGTACGTAGCCTGCCTGTGAGTATGCGCCGGGAGCGGCGGGCGTGTGGCTCAGTTCGCGGCCGCCGGGCTCGCCAGGATTGGAGGGCTGCCATGCCCCCGGACCGCCGCCCGCCCCGGTGCCCGACGGTGGCCGGTGTTGCGGTTGCTCGTCGAGCGACGCCATCTCCCGGGGAGGCGGCGGAGGGTGTTGGCGACTCCACACCGGAACGCCGGGTTGCGCCGTTTCATCGCCGGGCTCGTCACGCGGGCGAAGCGGACGCGTCTGCTCCGGCGGTTGCGCCTCAGTGGGCTGCGGGCCGGGGTCCGGGTCGGGCGGGTTTTGGTCTGCATCACCGCCGGGTTCTGAGGGAGTGCTCATAGCTCCTGCCAAGCTTTCCGATTCGGGGTTCAGATGGTGAATGATTCGTCGGGAAACCATGCTCGCGATGGCAGCCGTTCGGTGAGATCACGCAACGCGACCGCCACCGCGAACGGCTCGGCCGGCCGGAACACCGATACACCGCTGGCCCGCGGCTCGTCGGGGTCCGGACTGACAAGAATGCGGCCGATCTCGGTGTTGATGACGTTGACGCAGACATCGGTGGCCTGCCGCGACCCCTCTGGTAGCTGCTCGTGGGCCGTGATCTCGACGAACGGGTGGTCGCCGGAGCGGGCGATCTCCATCACTTGCGCATCGGGTTCGGGAACCCCGGCCTGGGCCAAAACGGCACCGATGTCGGCGCCCGCGGCGATCTGCTTGTCCAAGGTCACGCCAAGCTCCATCGGCAGTGAGAACTCGGCGAACACAGCCGGTTGCTGATCATCGAGCCCGACGGTGACCACCGGGACCAATGCCTCACTGCTATCGAGTTGCATCGGGGTGAAGGTCACCATCTGCGCATACCGGAGGGCCACCACAGCGGCCCCCGAGTCACCGTCGCGCACGAGGACCCCACGCATCACCTGGTCCTCGTCGACGACGGTGAGCCACTCCAACCACTGCCGCGCTTGGCATATTGCACGGACGCTGGCGGCGACCGCGGGTACCACGACCTCGTAGTCATCGATGATCCCCTGCTCGACCAATTCGGCCGTGCAACGCTCACGGAAGTCGGTGTACGCTGCGGGATCGGTGTACGGCGCGGTGATGGCCAATTTCCACGGATAGCTGCCGGCCCGTAGCAGGTCGGCCAAAAACCACGCCTGCTCAGCACTAACCTCCACTGCCTGATGCCGGCTCATGTCCCTCACCTCGTACGTCGGATCTCGATAGCGCCAGCCGGGCTGATTCATCTACCCGCAACCCGCGATCACCACTGCCTAGCCACGCTGAGTTTAGGGGATTCCTGCCCACCGTCTCGACGAAAATTCTCAAACCTGCCACCACGACGATCGTCGAACGAAACAGCTCGTCAACTGCGCCGATAGTCGTTCCTCGACGGCCGGCGACGGGCCCGACCCCTAGCCACCGATCGACGGGACGAACGACCCCCACGCCGCGCGGGCCCCGGAGTCACCGGTGCGATACACCTGCACCAGTGATGCGACCGAGGCGGCGAGCACCACCACCACGATCAGCGCGTGCACGACCGGCGTCAGCGCCTCGCGGCTCCGGCGCACGTGCAGCACCGCCAGCAGGATCACCGCGACGAGCAGCGCAGCCGCGAAATAGCCCATGGTGTCGCCCAACTCGGCATGGTGATCCATCATCGCCGACTGCTGATCGGCATGGTCGATGAGCCACTCCCCCGACTTGACGGTCACGACCGTCGCCGCGGCGGTCGCCACACCGAGCACCACCACGAGCCACACCAGCCGCTGGCGCGCGGCCGGCCACACCGCGCACAGGATCGCCAGCAGGGCGGTCAGCGGCATGAGCACCACCACGAAATGATTGATCAGAATGTGGGCGGGTAACCCATCGATCACCGACACCGGTGCCCCTTTCTCCAGGCTCGACGAGAGTCTGCGATCTCGGGCCGATTGGCGGCCGTACTGTGTCTGATCGTCATCATCGCACCCGGGGCCGCCGGCCACGAGGGATCCGCGCCAAAACACCGACAACATGTTTGCTGTGCGTTGTTCAGCGGGCATACCGACCTCTATTGATCCTAGAATGGGAGCTGGTTGGGATTTGCTATGGGCGACTTCGACAGACAACCGATAGAATGGCTACCTAACGTGAGGGCCGTTACGGGCCGAAGGGGGAAGCCGTGCACCGGGTAGTTCGCTGGGTAATGGTCGTCTCGGCCGTCACCGCCATGGTCGCGATGGGCTCCGGCAACGCCAGCTGGGCGTCGATCGCCCCGCCGGACCCGGCACTGACCGTCGCCGCGATCCAGCCCGCCCCGAATTCGGTTGTCGGGGTGGCCCACCCGGTGATCGTCCACTTCGTCGCGCCGGTCACCGACCGTGCTGCCGCCGAGCGGGTCATCGCGATCCGCTCCGACAGCGACACCACCGGGAGCTTCGACTGGGTCAGCGACCGCGAGGTGCAGTGGGTTCCCGACGGCTACTGGCCGCCGCACACCAAGGTCGACGTCACGGTCAAGGGCATGTCGACGGGGTTCGAGACCGGTGACGCGCTTTTGGCGGTCGCCAGCATCTCCGGGCACTCGTTCACGGTGAGCCGCAACGGCGAAACCCTGCGCGAGATGCCGGCCTCGCTGGGTAAACCCAGCCGGCCCACCCCGATCGGCTCGTTCACGGCACTGTCGAAGGAGCGGACCATCAAGTTCGACTCCCGCACCATCGGGATCCCGCTGGATGATCCGGAGGGCTACCTCATCGACGGCGAGTACGCGGTGCGGGTGACCTGGAGCGGGGTCTACGTGCACTCCGCGCCGTGGTCGGTGGACTCGCAGGGCTACTCCAATGTCAGCCACGGCTGCATCAACCTCAGCCCGGCCAACGCCGCCTGGTACTTCGATCAGGTCACCCTCGGCGACCCGATCATCGTCGAGGCCTGAGCGCCTCGCTCCCGCTGACGTCCCGCGTCAGCCCGGCGTCACCTGCGGGCGCTGGTCGGCCCGCCCTTCGATGATGGCGCGGATCCGGTGCTCGGCGGCGCTGTTCACCGCGAACAGCAGCTCATCGCCGGGGGCGAGCATCTCCGTCGAGCTCGGCAGGATCGGGGTGTCGTCGCGCAGCACCACCACCAGCGCGGTGTTGTCCGGCAACACCACGTCACACACCCGCTGACCCACCCACGAATTCGTGTGCGGCAGGGTCAGTTTGGTGAGGTTGGCCTGACTTTGCCGCAGCCCCATCACATGGACCAGGTGCCCGACATCGATGGCGCCCTCCACCCCGCCGACGATCGCGCGCGGGGTGGACACCGCGATGTCGACACCCCACACCCCGGTGAACAGCCACTCGTTGTGCGAGTCGTTGACCCGGGCCACCACCAGCGGCACCGCGAACTCGGTCTTGGCCATCAGCGCCATCGACAGGTTCGCCCGGTCATCGCCGGTGGCGGCGATCAGCGCGTCGCAGGCGGTCAGTCCGCACTCCTCCAGCGTCGCCAACTCGCAGGCGTCGGCGAGCAGCCACTCCGCGCCGGCCACCGCCCGCGGGTCGAAGTGATCGGCCTTCTGCTCGATCAGCAGCACCTTGTGACCGTTGTCGACCAGTTCGCGGGCCACCGAGCGGCCGACCGCGCCGGCCCCGCCGATGACGATGCGCATCACCCGTTTACTCATCCCGCCCCATCTTCGCCGACGCCCCCACCCGACCGCTAGAGTTGACACCGCAGCCCCACCAAAGGGCGGTGCCGTTCACCCTATGGCACCACACAACTCCGGTGGCCTTGCCACCCGCGGCCAGCGGGAACCCCTGGGCCCGGCATGAGCGGGGATAGACATGACCATGGAGCAGCTGTACCTGGCGCTGCTGGCCGGCGGTCTGGTGCTGTTGGCCAGCATCGTGGGCACCCGGGTGGCCAGCCGGGTGGGCCTGCCCAGCCTGCTGCTGTTCCTGGCGGTCGGCATGGGAATCGGCGACGGCGGGCTGGGCCTGGTCTTCGACAACTACGAGTTGGCCCGCGACCTGGGGATGGCCGCGCTGGGCATCATCCTGGTCGAGGGCGGGTTGACCACCCGGTTCGCCGAAGTCCGCAGCGTGCTCGCCCCCGCCGGGGTGCTCGCCACCGCCGGGGTGGGCATCTCCACGGCGATCACCGCCACCGGCGCGCACCTGCTGCTGGGCATGGACTGGCAGCTGTCGCTGCTGCTGGGGGCGATCATCTCCTCCACCGACGCGGCGGCGGTGTTCTCGGTGCTGCGGCTGCTGCCCTTGCCGCGGCGGCTGGCCGGTCTGGTGGAAGCCGAATCCGGGTTCAACGATCCGCCGGCCGCGATCCTGGTGTTGATGTTCTCCGCCACCCCGTTCGCGGTGTCGGTGGCCGACACCATCATCGAGATCGTCTTCGAGTTGGCCGTCGGCGCGGCGATCGGCATCGGCTGCGGTTTCGTCGGCGCGTTCGCACTGCGCCACGCCGCGCTGCCGGCCTCGGGGCTCTACCCGATCGCCACGTTCGGGGTGGGGATGGTCGCGTTCGCCGCCGCCGGAACCGCGCACGCCAGCTCGTTTCTCGCCGCCTACGTCGCGGGGATGATCCTGGCCAATTTCCGGTTGCCGCACCGCTCGGCCACCCGTTCGTTCGCCGAGGGCCTGGCCTGGCTCGCCCAGATCAGCCTGTTCGTGCTGCTGGGGCTGTTGGCGACGCCGCGCAACCTGCCCGGCGAGATCCTGCCCGCGCTCGGGGTGGGTCTGGTGCTGTTGCTGGTGGCGCGGCCGCTGTCGGTGGCGGGTTGTCTGGTGTGGTTCAAAGTGCCGTGGCGCGAGCAGATCTTCCTGTCGTGGGCGGGGCTGCGCGGGGCGGTACCGATCGTGTTGGCGACGTTCCCGATCGTCGAAGGCGTCGATCACAGCCAGCGGCTGCTCAATATCGTGTTCATCCTGGTCGTGGTGTTCACCTTGGTGCAGGGCCCCAGCCTGAGCGTGGTGGCGCGACGACTGGGACTGATGTCACGCGACGCCGCCCGCGAAATCCACGTGGAGTCCGCGCCCCTGGACGTGTTGGAGGCCGAGCTGTTGACGATGACGGTGCAGCCGGAGTCGCGCCTGCGCAACGTCACGATCCTGGAGTTGCGGCTGCCCGATCCGAGCGTGATCACGCTGATCATCCGCGACGGGCACAGCTTTGTGCCGCAACCGGACACCCGCATCAAGGCCGGCGACGAGCTGCTGGTGGTCACCAACCCGCCGACCCGGGAGGCCGCCGAGCGACGACTGCGCGCCGTCAGCCGCCGCGGCAAACTGGCCTACTGGTTCGACGAGTACGGTCAGCCCACCTGACCGCGGGTAGGTTGGGGGGCGTATCGCCCGCCCGCCGGAGGAGGTGCCGTCCTGCTCGCCGCGGTGCGACGGCTGCTCGCCGCGCAACTCAGCCTCATCGAATGGGTGGTGTGCGCGTTGGCGGTGGCGCTGCCGTATCTGGGTCTCGGCGTGGTGTGGGCGATCCTGCACGGTGAACTCTTCGTCGGGCTGGCGGGGCCGCGGTTGGCGACGTCGCTGCTCGCCGCGATCGCGTCCTGGCCGGTGCAGTTGGTCTTCCCCCCGCTGTGCGGGCCCGGATGAGCGCGCCCAGCCCGTCGGGCAGGAGGGCCCGGCTGCAGGCGCTGCTGGCGCGACCGGTGCGGGTCGACGCGGTGCTCGAGGCGCTGGTCTGGCTGGTCGTGCCCTACATGCTGATCGGGCTGGTGGTGACGTTCAGCCAGCCGGAGAGCCTGGATCGGGTGCACACCCTCTTAGCCGAGCGGTCCCCGCAGAACAGCGGCTTCGACCTGGTCGAGTTCGGGTTGGCGACCGCGCTGTGGCCGGCCCTGTTGGTACACCCCGGTTCGTGTGCGCGCTGAGTCCCTCAGCGCGGCGGGGTGCCCACCAGCACCCCCTCCATCGCACCCTCGGCGGTGACCAGCAGGCCGCGCCCCGGCGGCAGCTGCTGGGCGCTGATGCGGCCGAACACCTTCACCGTGGCCGGGTCGTTGTCCATGAACAGGGTGGGGGCGCGGGTGCCGGTCAGCTTCTGCAGCAGCGGGTTCATCACCGCCTGGGCGACCCAGTTGCCGGGCAGACGCGCCACCATCACGTGCAGTCCGATCTCCCGGCTGCGTTCGAGCACCCCCCACAGCGGCGCGGTGGCCGCAGGTTTGCCGATCCCCCCGTGCGGGCGCAGCTCCTGCTCGTCGTCGATGAGGACGAACTGCCGCGGTCCCTGCCAGTCCGGGCGCGCCAGCAACTCCTGCTGGCTCAGCCCCGCCGGCGGCAAGCGGCGGCGCACCGTCGCGGCCAGGTCGTCGAGCAGAGCATCGATGTCGTCGGCGGTGTAGGCGTAGCCGCCGACGTGCGGACCCTGGACCATCCCGATCAGCGCGGTCTTGGGGTCGATGATGGTGATCTGCGCCTGCTCCGGGGTGAAACGGCTCATGATCGCGTGACCCAGCGCGGCCAGCGTCGTGGTTTTGCCGCACCCCTGCCGCCCCATGACCAGCAGGTTCGGCAGCGTTCGCAGCGGCAGGGCCACCGGCTGCAGCGCGCTCTCCCCGATCGCGAATGCCACCGCCAGCGGATCGACGGCGGGGGCACCGGTGAAGGCGGCGAGGACGCGGCGCAACGTGATCCGCTGCGGTAGCCGCGCGAGCCGCTCCACCCTGCTCACCCCGGTGCGTTCGGTGAGCACCGCGCCGATCTGCCGGGTGGGCACCGTCGCACCGTCGGGAGCACTCAGTTCCGGGACGCCGACCAGCAGTTCACAGCCGGCGGCGGTGAGCCCGAAGCCCGGACGGTCCACGGTGTTGCGGGCGGCCTTGCGTCGTTCCAGCCCGTTTCCCATCTGAGATTCATCGGGGTTGGACAGCCGCAGCTGGATGCGCGCGTTCGACACGTTCAGCAGCCCCTGCTTCTGCCCAACGAACCAGGCTGTGGCACTGGTGATCACATGAACCCCGTAGGACAGTCCTTGGCGCGCAACGGCGATTGCACGGTCGCCCAGCAGCGCATCCTTCTCGTAAAGGTCGCCGTAGTTGTCGATGACCAGGAAGACATCACCGAACTTGTCGTCGGGATCGGTGTCGCCGGGGTGCGACCCGAACCGGCGGGCCCGGAACTCGGCGATGTCGATCTGGTGGCGTTTGAACGCCATCTCCCGCGCACGGATGATGCCTTCGACAGTGGCGATCGTGCGCGAGATCCCTTCGGTGTCAGAGAGACTGACCACGCCGGCGACCTGCGGGAGATCCTCGACGGCATACAGGGCCGCCCCGACGCAGAAGAACGTGACACGCCGCGGCGGGTACAGCAGTGCTGCGGCGGTCATCAGCGTCATCAGCGTGGTGGATTTGCCGCGCTGCGCGGTGGCGACCACCATGATGTTGTCCATCTCGGCGTCGATCACATGCACCCGTTGGTCGTGTTCCTCGGGGATGTCGACGATGCCGACCGGGAACACCAGCCCGGGGTTCTCGCCGTAGTCGACGTGCCACGGCCGCCCGCGCCACGCCTCGACCAGAGCATCGACCGGTGCGCTGTGTTCCAGTGGCGGAAGCCAGATCCGGTGCGGAGGACGGGCGGGCTGCGCGGCGAGCGCCTCCCGGATTACGTCGACGATCTTCTTGCGGCGAAACCCGTCGGCATGCAGCAGGAACTCATCCGGCCGATCGGGTTCTGCCGGCTCGGCCGTTGCGGCCGCCACGCCGGCCGGCCCGGGCTGAGCGGTCGCGGTGAGCAACCGCGGGCGCGCATCGGCCGGGCCGGCGTCGCCGGGGCGCGCTGTCGGGGTGCGGGGCACCACGAACGGCGCGGAGACATAAAAGCATCGGAACGGTTCCAGATCCCGCGGACCCACCTTCAGCAGGGCGTGGCCGTTCTCCGCCGACGGCAGGTGCAGCGCGGCGTCGCTGCCGATCACATCGCGGGAGTCCTCGGCGGTCTCGGCGCGCAGCGCCACCCGGAACGCGATGTTGCTCTTGGCTTTGCTCAGCGACGACAGGTCGAGGCGCTGCCCGCCGAGGGTGAAGAACACGTTGCAGCCGCGGCCCTCCTGGCCGATGTGGATGACCAGGTCGATCCAGTCCGGGTGGTGGATGAACAACTCCAGGTACTCGTCGATGATGACCAGCAGGATCGGCACCGGTTCCAGGTCGCGGCCGGCGAGGCGCATCTCCTCGTATTCGTTGGCGTCGCGGGCCCCGGCGTCCTTGAACAGCCGGTAGCGGCGCACGATCTCGCCGTTGACCGCTTTGCGCATCCGGTCGGCCAGGTGGCGTTCGTCGTTGCCCAGGTTCGACAACGAGGCCGCCACGTGCGGGAACCCCTCCAGGTCCTGGGCGGCGGACTCGAACTTCATGTCGACGAAGATCACGATGAACGTCTCCGGAGCATGGGTCAAAGCGATCCCGCTGCACAGTGAGAGGAAGTACTCCGACTTGCCCGACCCGGAGGTGCCGATCACCACCGAGTGGAACCCGAAGCCACCGAAGTCCTTGGCCCGCAGCGTGATGTGTTGGATCTCGCCGTCGGGGCGCACCCCTACCGGCACCATCGCCCACTGGGGGTCGCCGCGGCTGCGGCTCTGCGCCCACAGCCGTCGCACGTCGAGGTGGCGTGGGTCGTCGATGCCCAGTGACCGCAGCAGTTCCCCGCCGGGGCGGCGACGGGTGGCCAGCACGCCGGGGGCCTGTGGGGCCCAGCGAGCCAGGGCGCGGGCGCAGCGGGCGGCGGCGGTCGCGGTGAGCAGATCGGCGACGGCGTAGAACACGTCCCGTCGGTACAGGCGGCCCTGCCGCAGGGTGAACCGCTGGTCGTCACCGAACCCGACCCCGGGGCCGGCCCGGCCGGCCAGGCGCACCACGGTGATCCCGACCATCCCCTTCTGCCCGGTCACCGCCTCCCACTGGTCGGGGTTGCCGGTGTTGTCGTCGACGATCAGCCAGTGCGGGCCGATCGTCGCCTCGGTGGACGCCTCCAGCGCGGTGCCGACCGTCAGCGGGCTGGCGGCGCTGGGCGGCTGCCACGGTCCGCGGCCCTTGCGGTGCAGCTCCGCGTCGAGGGTGTCCTCCAGGTCGGCGGGGCCGGTGAAGATCAGTCGGCGCGGGCCGCACCCGTCGACCAGCGTGTCGTGCCAGGCGTGCGGCAGCCACACCAGCCAGCGCCAGCGCTCCGGGCGGCGGGTGACGACCAGGATCTTGCACTCGTCGGGGCTGTGGTAGACCGCCAGTGCGCACAGGATCGCCCGCAGCAGCTGATGCTGCTGCTCGGTGTCGGCGCCGAGGACGCTGAATCCCGGTTGGGAGCGCAGGCTCACGACCTTGCCGATCCCGCGGATCGTGCTCTGTTCGACGATGAAGTCCCGCAGCGCCGCACCGGTGACCGGTTCGAGTTCCTCGGCGACCGGGATCTCCGGCCATTGCAGTGACACCGCGGCGTCGCCGGCCTGCTGGACGCCGATCCCGACGCGGACGTCGAGGAAGTCCGGGTCGCCGGGGCGGCGCTCCCACATCCGCGGACCGCCGATCAGCCGGTGCAGGGCGGCCGGTTCGGCGTGGACGAACCGCTGGGCTCGACGCTGCTGGTCGGCGGCCCGGTGAACCTCGTCGCGGTCGTCGTCGAGTTGCCGCAGATAGCTGCGGCGCGCCTTCTCCTGTTCACCCCAGCTGATCCGGCGCCCGCGGCCGAGCCGGCCGCTGAACATCAACGCGCCGAATCCGGCCAGTCCCATCATCGGGAAGAACCCCGAGCGCATCGTGCGCACGCCCGAGGCGTACATCACGACCAGCGTGCCGAGGATGCCGACCAGCAGCGCCGGGATCGCGATCATCAGCAGGATGTTGCGGGGTTCGCGCTCCGGCAGGGCCAGCGGCGCGGCGACGGCCACCCGGGTCGGCGGCACCACCGGAACCGCCGCACGCTCACCGCGCACGAAGCCGCGTTTGGTCATCGCTCACCGCCGTCGTCGTCGGTGCGCACCGCGGTCGCCGCCGACGCCGGCACGGTGTCGCGGGCGACCAGCGCATCGGCACGGCTGAGCGCGGGGCCGGCGGCGAAGGTGCGCAGCAGCGGCCAGGGCGCCGGTGCGGCATCGGCCGGGTCCAGCGCGAGGGCCCGCAGCGTGACCGGATCCCACCCGATCCCGAACCGCACCCCCTGCGGGGAAAGCCAGTACAGGCTCTCGCGGGTGTCGGCGCCGACCGCGGCGCTGGTGGTCGCCACGAAACGGGCCGCACCGGGCAGCAGCAGCGTCCGATCGGCCTCCACCGATCCCGGCGCGCGGTCGTTGCGCACCAAGGTCACCACCCGGCGGTCCTCGTCGGCGGCGGCCGGCAGGCCGCGCCCGCTGCGCACGGTCACCGTGGCGGCCGGGTCGCCGGGCGCCCGGCGCCACGACAGGCAGGTGACCGGATTGGCGTCCGGGTCGACGAACTGCAGCCTGCTCGGCGGGTAGTCGGCCACGTCGAGCACCTCGACGGTCGGGATCCGCACCAGCAGACCCGCGTCGATCATCCGCGGGGTGGAGCCGCCGGCCGCGGTGGCCAGCAGGTCGGCGACGAACCGGCTCACCGGCTGGACCCCGTCACCGAGCAGCACATACAACCCGGTCACCGCGTCGGTGACGTCGCGGGTGGCCAGTACGGTGCCCACCGTAGCGCCGGGCACCCACCGGCTCGGGGCGCCCGCGTCGGGGACGGTCGGCACCACCAGCGCTCCGGCGGCCGGTATCGCGTCGAACAGCGCCGTCGACAGCGCGACGGCGGCGACGTGGTCGGGGTCCAGGCCGAGGGTGAACGTCAGCGCCCGGTCGCCGGGATCCAGTCGGGCCCGATGCCCCGCCCACAGCACATAGGTGTCCTCGCCGTGGCCCACCAGCAGCGCCTCATCGGCCCCCAGGACCCGCGACCGGTCCCCGGCGGGCAGGTCTCCGGCGATGCTGGTCACCGTCGGCGGGTGCGCACTTTGCGGATGCGCGGTGTCGCAGACACTCCAGGTGACGACGCCGGGTGCGGTGGTCGTCAACTCGTCGGGGGCGCCGGGGATCCCGATCAGCGGCCCGGTGGGGTACCGGGCGATCTCCGCGGCGGTGACCCAGGTCGGATCGGTGGGTGCGGCCACCGCCAGCCGCGCCGATGTCAGGTTCAACGCCGGGTAGAGCCGCCCGTCGAGGCGGGCGTAGATCTGCCCGGTGTCCCGGTTGCCGAGCACGGCGGCATCACCGATCAGCCCGGCCGGTTTCAACCAGTGCAGCAGCGTCATCCAGCCCACCCCGATCATCACGAACACCAGGGACAGCGCGACGGCGGCCTGCTGTTTGCGGTCGTCGTGCCGCATCCGCACCGAGAAACGGGTGATCGCGGCGACCAGCCGCCGGTGATAGAAGAGGTGACCGGAGTTCTGGTCGCGGTTGGACAGGGTCAGGGGCACGGTCAGTAGCCCTTCGGCGGGCGGCTCGGGTCGGCCTGCTGCACCAGGGCGGCGAGGTTGGCCGCGTCGGGATGAACCCCGTAGCGGGCCATCACGTAGTTCATCGAGGCGCAGATGTTGGCGACCGGGTCGTAGATGGACGCGGGCGTTCCGGGCTGGTGGTAGTGGGCGAAGGTGGCGGGCAGGGTCTGGGTCAGGCCCCGGGCGTAGCCGAGGCGATAGCCGTCGGCCTGCAGAGGTCCGGGCGCGGCGGCGGGCGCACCGGCCACCGCGGTGGCCCGCCCGGACGATTCACGCGCGATCAGGGTGCGATAGCCGTGCGTCCAGCGTCGCCGCGCCGCCGGGTCGACGATGCCCAACCGGTCCAGTGCCGCCGCGATGTGGTGGTCGAGGCGCCCGGGCCGTGGCCGACGGGTGTAGTCGACGGCCGAGGTCGGCAGCCGGCGCGCCGCGGTGCGGCGGCGCGGCCCTCCCGGGTAGTGCAGCCGCCGCAGATGACGAGCCAGCCGGTGGGCGCGGCGGCGCGACGCTGCGATGCGCCGGCGTTGGGCGTGTAGCCGTGCGGCCATGCGGCGCAGCGCTTCCCGACGCCCCAGCGGGGTGTCGACGGCGGGCATCGCATCACCGCGGGCCTCGTCGAGCATCGCGCGGCTCTGGCGGTAGCCGCCACGCTGCTCGGTGTGCGCGCGACGCAGCAGCGTCCGCAGGCGCCGGTCGGCGGCGTGGGACTGCGCTCCCAGCGCGGCCAGTCGCCGCTGCCGCGGGGTTTCGCCGACCGCCGGTGGCGGCGCGGTCGCGGCGGGCACGTTGGGCAGGGTGGGCTCAGCGGCCTCGACCGGGTCGGCGTAGAGGCGGTGTCCGCGGGCGAGCAGCACCAGCGCCTCGCTGAGCGGGTCGGTGCTCATCGCAGCGGCCCGCCGTAGCGTGCCCGGTTGTCGGCTTGGGCTTCGCGCCGCAGCGCGTCGAAGGCGACGTTGAGGCGGTCGGCGAGTTCGGTGTGAGTGTAGGTGGTGGTGACCGCGGGATGCAGGGTCAGGTCGATCAGCCGGCCGTCGGCGTTGACGACGGCCTGGATGTCCCCGAGATCGACGCTGTAGGTGGTGGTTTGCGCCTCGGCGACCAACGCCTCCCAGCGGTGGGCGGCGTCGCGGAGGTCGCGGAGAACCGACTCGACGAGATCGGTGTCGTCTAGCTGCGTGCGCCTGGCCGGCCGCGGCATCGTCTCAGTATCCGACCGTCCGGTCGGGGCCGTCAATTCATCGCCGCGACTTTTCTTCCCCCACGCCCGGCCCGGTCGCCACCGCGGCTGAATTGTTCCGCCCGGCCCCGGACGGTAGCGTCGGCGTCGTGGCTGATTCGCTGCTGCAGCGTCAACTCGACGAGGTGCGCGTCCTCGCCGAGCGGGCCCGGGAGTTGTTCGGTGCCACCTTGATTGCGCCCCCGGCGGGTTTCGCTCCGGTGTCCGGCGAGCGCACCGCGCACGACGACGGCGATCGCTAGCGGGCGCTGAGCCGTTCCTGGCGCAGCAACGCCACCTCCGGCAGCTTCAGCGGCGCCAACTCCCCCACCACCCGGCTCAGCAGCAGGTCGGCCAGTTGCGGGTTGCGGGCCAGGCAGGGACCGTGCAGATAGGTGGCGACGACGCTGCCCTGTACCGCGCCTTCGACGCCCTCGGCGCCCTGGCCCGCCCGGTTGCCGTCACCGCGGAGCACCGCGGCCAAGGCGGTGGCCTGCGGGCCCAACACGGTGCCGCCGCGGTGGTTTTCGAATCCGGTGAGCGTCTCGGTGAGCCCCGGCAGGCGTGGTTGGGCGAGGACCTCGCCGATGCTGCGGGCCGGTTGCGGGCTGGTGGTCAGATCCAGCAGCCCCACCCCGTCGACCCGCTCACCGGCGGCGGTCTCATACCACTGGCCCAGCACCTGGACGGCGGCGCAGATCGCCAGAACCGGTGCGCCCCGCGCGACCGCGCGCTGCAGACCGGGGTGGCGCAGCAGATGGCGGGTGGCCAGCCGCTGCGCATAATCCTCGGCGCCGCCGATGGTGTAGAGGTCCAGCGAGTCCGGGACCGGCTCATCCAGGGTGATCGTCACGATCTGCGCGGCGATGCCGCGGCGGCGCAGCCGCTGGCGCAGCACCACCGCGTTGCCGTTGTCGCCGTAGGTGCCCATCACGTCGGGCAGCACCAGCCCGATGCGCACCGTCGAGTCGGGCCCGCCGGCCCCGGTCGTCGAGTCAGCCATGTCGCTCCAGGGCCCGGTTGAGTTGCAGGAACGCGGTGTAGTTGGCGACGACCTCGACGGCTCCCGGCGGGCAGGAGTCGATGGCGGCCACCGGGTCGTGCACCAGGGTGTGGGCGACCTCCGCGTAGCCGAGGCGCACCGCCAGGTCGGTGCCGCGCTCCCCGGCGGCCACCACGGTGGTGTCGGCGGTGGTGAAGTGTTCGAAGTTCACGTCCCACAGCCAGGACAGGTCGACCCCGTCGGGCACCTGCCCGTTGACCGCGATCACCACCGCGACGGCGTGCGGGTCGACCATCGCCAGTGCCTCCTGCCAGCCGGCCGGGTTCTTCGCCAGCAGCATCCGCACCGTGTGCGGGCCGCGCTGCAGGCTCCGGTAGCGCCCGGCCACCTGATCGACGGTGCCGGCCGCGGCGACCGCGGCGGGGGCGTGCGCCCCGACGGCGACCGCCGCGGCGACCGCCTGCGCGGCGTTGCCGCGGTTGACCGCGCCGGGCAGCGCCAGCCGCATCGGCAGCACCACGCCGCCCGGGCCGTACAGGTTCTGCTCGTCGAACCACCACTGCGGGGCGGGCCGGCGGAAATCCGCACCGGTGGAGTGCCAGCCGGCGGTGTCGCGCACGATGACCTCGCCGCTGCGTGGGCAGCTCACCGAATCGGCCGACCAGGCGCCCCCGGCCGCCACCCACACCACCCGCGGGTGGTCGTAGGCGGCGGAGGTGACCAGCACGTCGTCGCAGTTGGCGACGACCACGGCGTCGGGGTGGCGGGCCAGCGCGGCCCGCAGGGCCCGTTCGATGGTGTTGATCTCGCCCACCCGGTCGAGTTGGTCGCGGGAGAGGTTGAGCAGCACGATCACCGCCGGGTCCACCGCGTCGGCGACGTGCGGCACGTGCATCTCGTCGACCTCGAGGGCCGCGACCGGGGCGGCGCGCTCGGCGGCCAGCGCCGCGATCAACCCGGCGTCCATGTTGGCGCCCTCGGAGTTGGTGGCGACCGCGCCGAGTTCCGCCAGGGCGGCGGCCACCATCCCGGTGGTGGTGGATTTGCCGTTGGTTCCGGTGATGATCACGGTGCGCCGGTCACGGCCCAGCTGCGCCAGCAGCGAGCGGTCCAGCGTCATCGCGACGAGTCCGCCGATCATCGACCCGGCGCCGCGGCCGGTGACCCGCGACGCCCAGCGGGCGGCCGACCCGGCCGCCAGGGCCAGTCGGCCACGCACGCTCACCACCCGGCTGAGTTTAGGGCGCGACACAGCCGAGCACGAACCGGTAATACCGGCCGGTGTCGGCCGGGCGTGCCATCCTCGAGCCATGAGGTGGCCGCGGTGACCGGGTGGGGCCGTCCGCCGTCCGAGAGCGCGGCGGGCTGGCCGGGCTGGGCGGTTCTCGACGTGGAGACCTCCGGGTTCCGGCCGGACCGGGCCCGGGTGCTCAGCATCGCGGTGCTCGCCCTCGACGTCGACGGGCAGGTGGAGCGCTCGGTGGTGAGCCTGCTCAACCCCGGCGTCGATCCCGGCCCCACCCACGTGCACGGGCTCACCGCCGAGATGCTCGCCGGGGCGCCCCGGTTCTCCGACATCGTCGGCGAGGTCGCCGAGGTGCTGCACGGACGCACCCTGGTCGCCCACAATGCGGCGTTCGACTACGCGTTCGTGACCGCGGAGGCCGAACTGGTCGGCGCCGCGCTGCCGGTCGACACGGTGATGTGCACGGTGGACCTGGCGCGTCGGCTGGACCTGGGGCTCGACAACCTGCGGTTGGAGACCCTCGCCGCACACCTTCAGGTGCCGCAGTCCAAGGCGCACGACGCCCTGGACGACGCGCTGGTGCTCTCCCGGGTGCTCGACCCGATGCTGCGCCGTGCCCGCGAACGCGACGTGTGGCTGCCGGTGCGGCCGGTCAGCCGGCAGCGCTGGCCCAACGGGCACGTCACCCACGCCGCGTTGGAGCCGCTGAAGAAGTGGGCGGCCCGCCAGCCCGGCCCGTTCGTCAACCCGGGGCGCTACGTCCCGGGCCGTCCGCTGGTGCAGGGCATGCGGGTGGCGTTGGCGCCGGAGTGCACCCGCCGCCACGACGAGCTGGTCGAACGGCTGTTGCACGCCGGGCTGGCCTACAGCGACGCCGTCGACGCGCAGACCTCGCTGGTGCTGTGCAACGATCCGCGCCCCGCGCAGGGCAAGGGGTTCACCGCGGTGGAGTCCGGTGTGCCGCTGCTCGGCGACGCGGAGTTCCTCGCCGCGCTGTCCGCGGTGCGCCCCGGCGTGGCGGTCGAGGAGTTCATCGACACCACCCCCGCCGCGGTGCAGGGCGCGTTGTTCTGAGCAGTCCCGGCGCGGCTCAGCGGCGGGCGGCCCGGTTGACCGCCGAGACGACCGCGCGCAGCGACGCGGTGGTGATCGACGAGGCGATGCCGACCCCCCACACGGTGGCGCCGCCGACGTCGGCCTCCACGTAGGCGGCGGCCTGCGCCTCCTCCCCGGCGCTCATCGCGTGCTCGGAGTAGTCGAGCACCGCGACGTCGAACCCGACGTCGGTGAGCGCGTCGACGAACGCCGCGAGCGGGCCGTTGCCCGACCCGGTGATGGTGGTCTCGACGCCGTCGACCTTGACCACCGCCTCGATGGTGTCGGTGCCGTCGTCGGTCTCCGCGGCGACCACCTTCTGGCGCATCCGCTCCAGCGGCGTCACCGGTGCCAGGTATTCCTGGTCGAAGGCGTCCCACATGACCTTCGGGGAGACCTCCCCGCCTTCCCCGGCGGTGCCCTCCGAGAGCGCCTGGATCACTTGGGAGAACTCGATCTGCAGGCGGCGCGGCAGCACCAGCCCGTGGTCGGCCTTCATGATGTAGGCCACCCCGCCCTTGCCGGACTGGGAGTTGACCCGGATCACCGCCTCGTAGGTGCGGCCCACGTCGCGGGGGTCGATCGGCAGGTAGGGCACCTGCCACAGGATGTCGTCGACGTCGGCGTCGGCGGCGTCGGCATCGACCTTCATCTGGTCGAGGCCCTTGTTGATGGCGTCCTGGTGGCTGCCGGAGAACGCGGTGTAGACCAGGTCCCCGCCGTAGGGGTGCCGTTCGGGCACCGACAGCTGGTTGCAGTATTCGACGGTGCGCCGGATCTCGTCGATGTTGGCGAAGTCGATCTGCGGGTCCACCCCGCGGGAGAACAGGTTCAGCCCGAGGGTGACCAGGCAGACGTTGCCGGTGCGTTCACCGTTGCCGAACAGGCAGCCCTCGATGCGGTCCGCACCGGCGGCGTAGCCGAGTTCGGCGGCGGCCACCGCGGTGCCGCGGTCGTTGTGCGGGTGCAGGCTCAAGATCACCGCCTCGCGGCGGGCGAGGTTGCGGCTCATCCACTCGATCGAGTCGGCGTAGACGTTGGGGGTGGTCATCTCCACCGTGGCCGGCAGGTTGACGATCATCGGGTTGTCCACGCTCGGCTGCAGCACCTCGCCGACCGCGTCGCACACCTGTTTGGCGTACTCGAGTTCGGTGCCGGTGTAGGACTCCGGGGAGTACTCGTAGCGCCACCGCGTCTGCGGATATTTGGCGGCCTCGACCAGGCATTTTCGCGCCCCGGCCACCGCGATCTCGGTGACCGCGGCCCGGTCGGCGCGGAACACCACGCGGCGCTGCAGGATCGAGGTGGAGTTGTAGAAGTGCACGATGACGTTCGGCGCGCCGGCGCACGCGGCGAAGGTGCGTTCGATCAGCTCGTCGCGGCACTGGGTGAGCACCTGGATGGTGACGTCGGCGGGGATGGCGTCACCGTCGATGATCTCGCGGACGAAGTCGTAGTCGGTCTGGCTGGCCGACGGGAAGCCGACCTCGATCTCCTTGTAACCCATCGCGACCAGCAGGTCGAACATCCGGCGTTTGCGGGCCGGGCTCATCGGGTCGATCAGCGCCTGGTTGCCGTCGCGCAGATCCACCGCGCACCACAGCGGCGCGCGCTCGATCACGGTGTCGGGCCAGGTGCGGTCGGGCAGCCGGATCGGCTCGACCTCCTCGGCGAACGGCCGGTACCGGTAGGCCGGCATCGCCGAGCCGCGCTGGGTGTTCCAGGCCGGCTGGGCGGGGTCGGGCGG
>NZ_NCXO01000038.1 GCF_002104795.1 Mycolicibacillus koreensis | reverse complement strand
CCCCCGGCGGCCACCCCGCCACCGCCGGCCGCGCCGCCGTCACCGGCGGCCTCCGGCGCGCCCAAGCCGGCGCCGGGTCATCGGCGGGCTTGGCGGGCGCTTCGGCCGCGGGTGCCGCGGCCGCGGTGTCGGCGGGTTTCGGGGCGGGTTTGCCCGGTGTTTTGGCGGGCGCCTTGGCGGCGTCCTTGCCGGAGTCGGGCTTCGGACCGCCGAACGACTCCAGCAGCCGCCGGGCGACCGGCGCCTCCACTGTCGATGAGGCCGATTTGACGAATTCGCCCTGTTCACTCAGTCGGGCGAGCACTTCCTTGCTGGTAACACCGAGTTCTTTAGCCAACTGGTGTACGCGGGCCTTTGCCACTACTTCTCCTGTCCATGAGGCGACAGCGGTGGTGGGCCGCGCCTCGGTTTAGCTATGACGCATGGTCATCGGGTCTTCACGGTGTGCTCATGTTCTTCATTGCCTGTTCTGTAGTCAGGGGCTCCGGGGAGCTGGACATCTCGGCGACACCGAGGTGCTCAGCCACCGGGGCTGTGTCCGGCGAACCGGCGATCCGTAGTGCCCTGCTGAAAGCTCGCCGTCGAACCGCTGCATCCAGACACTGCCTGGTGGGGTGCAGCCAGGCACCCCGCCCCGGTAGGTTACCCGCTGCGTCGACGGTCACGGCATAGCTGCCGTTTCCGCGCGACACTGCGACTGTCCGAAGCAGTTCGGCGGCCAGCTCACGTCTCCGGCATCCGACACACGTGCGTACCGGCCCGTGCGGGCTGCGATGCGATTGTGTCTCAGAAGTCGGAGACCTGCGCTGGATCACGGGTCAGTCTACCTTTACCGCGGGGGTGCTTCGCACCACCCGCGGCACTTCAGTGCTCGCCGACCTGCTCGGTGGGTCGCGTGCCCGCTGCCGGCGCCACCTCGTCGGCTGTGGACTCGCCGGTGTCGCTGCGGATATCGATGCGCCAACCGGTGAGCCGGGCCGCCAGCCGGGCGTTTTGGCCTTCCTTGCCGATGGCCAACGACAACTGGAAATCGGGAACGACGACCCGCGCGGCGCGCGCGGCGAGGTCGATGACGGTGACCGACACCACCTTCGCCGGGGACAGCGCGTTGGCCACGAACCGCGCCGGGTCCGGGTCGTAGTCGATGATGTCGATCTTCTCCCCCGACAGCTCGCTCATCACGTTGCGCACCCGCTGGCCCATCGGGCCGATGCAGGCGCCCTTGGCGTTGAGACCGGCGATCTGGGAGGCGACCGCGATCTTGGAGCGGTGACCGGCCTCGCGGGCCACCGCGACGATGTCGACCGACCCGTCGGCGATCTCGGGGACCTCCAGCGCGAACAGTTTGCGCACCAGGTTGGGGTGAGTGCGCGAAAGGGTGACCAACGGTTCCCGGGGCCCCCTGCTGACCCCCACCACATAGCAGCGCACGCGGTCGCCGTGCTCGTAGGTCTCCCCCGGCACCTGCTCGGCGACCGGGATCACCCCTTCCGCGCCGGTGGTTTCGCTGCCGATGCGCACCACCACCATGCCGCGGGCGTTCTGGCGGGCGTCGCGCTGGATCACCCCGGCGACGATGTCGCCCTCCCGGGCGGAGAACTCGCCGTAGGTGCGCTCGTTCTCCGCGTCGCGCAACCGCTGCAGGATCACTTGGCGGGCGGTGGTCGCCGCGATCCGGCCGAACCCTTCCGGGGTGTCGTCCCATTCGCTGATGACGTTGCCGTCCTCGTCGCTCTCCCGGGCGATCACCTGCACCGCGCCGGTTTTGCGGTCGATCTCGATCCGCGCATCGGGCTGGTGACCGTCGGTGTGCCGGTAGGCGGTCAACAGCGCCGATTTGATGGTCTCGACCACCACCTCCGCCGAGATGCCTTTTTCCGCCTCGATCGCGTGCAACGTGGCCATGTCGATGTTCACGCCCCGGCCTCCTCGGTGTCGACGTTGCCGGCGGGGTCGCTGACGCCCGCCAGTTCCAATTCGCGGCGGGCCGGCGCGGCGAACTCGATCTGCACGATCGCCTGCTGCACCTGCGCCAGCGGGATCCGCCGCACCGACCAGTCGGCCTTGCCGGTCTTGACCACCAGGTCGAACCCGTCGGCGTGGGTGGCCCCGACCCGTCCGGTGAGCACACTGTGATCGCTCAGCGTCACCTCGGCCTTGCGGCCTCGGGCGCGGCGGAAGTGTTTCGCTGCGGTCAACGGCCGGTCCACCCCGGGCGAGCTGACCTCCAGGTGGTAGGCGCCGGCAGCGGGGGCGGCCTCGTCGAGCAGCGCGGCGGCCGACCGGGACAGCGCGGCGGCGGTGTCCAGATCCAAGGCGGTGTCCCCGTCGGCGATCACGGTGATGCGGGGTGGCCGGGCGCGCGCGTCGATGACGACGTCGTCGATCTCATACCCGGCCCGCGTGAACTCCGCATCGAGTAGCTCGATCACCTGCGTCTGCGAAGGTAGCCCGGTGGCCACGGCGAGCTCCTCATCTTGAGTTGTCCGGTCGTTCTCGGCGCGCACCGACACGACAGCCGGCGTGCACGCCAGTCCCCCACGATACGCGAGAAACCACCACCGCGGTCACGAACCGGGTCACCCCCGAGCCGCGGGTGCGGCCACGATCGCCCGCCGGCAGTGGCAGGATGACCGCTGTGTTCGACACCCCACCTCTGGTCAGCCGCCGCCGGGTGCTGGCCGCAGCCGCGACCCTCGCCGCGGTCGGGGCTGCCGGCTCGGCGTGCGCCCCCTCCGCCCCGCCCGAGCCGGACGTGCTGATCGCCCAACTGGACCTGGCCCGCGGTGACGCCGCGCTGGCCACCGCCGCAGCCGCGGCGGCCACCGGAGCGACCGCGGCCGCACTGAGCGTGGTCGCCGAGCACCGCCAGGCCCACGCCGCGGCGTTGGCCACCGAGATCGACCGGTTGGCCGCCGGCACGGCGTCACCGTCGGTCAGCGCCACCACGACCACGGCTGCTGCCGCGGCGGCGTCGGTCGACGACGTGGTGGCGGCGCTGCGCACCGCCGCGCAGAGCGCCGGGAAACTCGCCACCACCGTCGCGGGGTACCGGGCCGGGTTGCTCGGCTCGATCGCGGCCTGCTGCACCGCCGATCACAGCGTGACCCTCGGCGACCAGGAGGCACCCCGATGAGCCCCGCCGACCAGGCGTTGAGCGACGCACTGGCCGTCGAGCACGGCGTCATCTACGGATACGGCATGGTCTCGGCGCATTCGCGGCTCGACGTCAACGACCTGGTGGCCGCGGCGCTGCGGGAACACCGTGACCGTCGTGACGAACTCACCGACATGCTGCGCGGGCGCGGGGTCGACGCACCGGTCGCCGCGCCCGGCTACCAGTTGCCGATCACGGTGAGCACCCCCACCGACGCCGCCGAATTGGCGGTGCGCATGGAACGTGACGCCGCGGTGGCCTGGCGGGCGGCGCTCGAGCAGGCCGACACCGATGCCGATCGCGCGTTCGCGCTCAACGCGCTCAGCGCCTGCGCGGTCACCGCCGCCCGATGGAACGCCGTGCTGAACGTCCGCCCGGTCAGTGAGGCGTTTCCGGGCGGCAGCGAGTAGCGATCGTCGCGGCCAGGTCGGCATCGACGGGCACCTCGATGGTCTGCCCGCTGAACCGGTCCCGCACCTCGACGACACCGTTGGACCAGCCACGTCCGACGACCACGACCTGCGGCATGCCGAGCAGTTCCGCGTCTTTGAACTTCACCCCCGGCGAGGCGCCCCGGTCGTCGAGGAGCACCTGCACCCCGAGCCGGTCCAGATCGGCGGCCAGGGTCTCCGCGCCGTCGCGGGCGGCCTGGTCCTTGTTGGCGATCACCAGGTGCACATCGAAGGGCGCGACGGCCGCCGGCCACCGCAGCCCGAGTTGGTCGTGGTGCTGCTCGGCGATCACCGCCACCAGCCGCGACACCCCGATTCCGTAGGAGCCCATCGTCAGCCGCACCGGTTTGCCGTCCTCGCCGAGCACGTCGGCGCCGAATGCGTCGGTGTATTTGCGTCCCAGCTGGAAGATGTGGCCGATCTCGATGCCGCGGGCGCTGACCAGGGTGCCGGCCCCGTCCGGCGCCAGGTCGCCGTCGCGCACCTCGGCGGCCTCGATGGTGCCGTCGGCGGTGAAGTCGCGCCCGGCCACCAGGTCGACCGCGTGGCGGCCCGGCTGATCGGCGCCGGTGATCCAGCGGGTTCCGTCGACCACGCGCGGGTCGACGAGGTAGCGAACACCATTGTCGCGCAGCGCCTTCGGACCGATATAGCCCTTCACCAGGAAGGGATGCGCGGCGAAATCGGCGTCGTCGAGCAGTGCGTACTCGGCGGGTTCGAGCGCCGCACCGAGCCGCTTGTCGTCGATTTCGCGGTCGCCGGGCACCCCGATGCCCAGCAGTTCCCACTCCCCGCCGGGTTGGCGCACCTTCACCATGACGTTCTTCAACGTGTCCTCGGCGCCGACGCGGCGGTCTAGGCTGGCGTTGGCCCAGTCGACCAGCGTGGCGATCGTCGGGGTGTCACCGGTGTCGTGCACGGTGGCAGGCGGTATCTCGGCCACGACCTCCGCGGCCACCGGGGCGGGCCGCGCGGTGACGACCGCTTCGACGTTGGCGGCGTAGTCCGATTGCGCGCAACGCACGAAGGTGTCCTCACCGACCTCGCTCTCGGCGAGAAATTCCTCGGAGGCCGATCCGCCCATGGCCCCCGACAGCGCCGCGACGATCACGTAGCGCACCGCGAGGCGATCGAAGATGCGCTGGTAGGCCTCGCGGTGAGCGGCGTAGGCCGCCGACAGCCCGGCGTCGTCGACGTCGAAGGAGTAGGAGTCCTTCATCACGAACTCCCGCCCGCGCAGGATCCCGGCGCGCGGGCGCGCCTCGTCGCGGTATTTGGTCTGGATCTGATACAGCAGGACCGGGAAGTCCTTGTAGGAGCCGTACTCCCCTTTGACGGTGAGCGTGAACAGTTCCTCGTGGGTGGGCCCGAGCAGGTAGTCGTTGTCGCGGCGGTCGCGCAGCCGGAACATGGTCTCGCCGTACTCACTCCACCGGTTGGTGGTCTCATAGGGTGCGCGCGGCAGCAGCGCCGGCAGCAGGATCTCCTGGCCGCCGATGGCGTCCATCTCCTCGCGGATCACCTCTTCGATGCGGCGCAGCACGCGGAGCCCCAGCGGCAGCCAGCTGTAGAGCCCCGGCGCCACCGGCCGGATGTAGCCGGCCCGGATCAGCAGCTTGTGGCTGGGGACCTCGGCGTCGGCCGGGTCGTCGCGCAGGGTGCGCAGGAACAAATGGGACATCCGGGTGATCACAGCCGCAGAGCCTAATGGGAGCTGCGGCGGGGCAACTCACCCAGCCGCACGTTTCGGTGCGCTGAGCGCACCGAAACGCACGCAAACGTGCGAGTGACGGCGGTCGGGTACCCGAGCGGTCGCCGATCTACAGCCCGAGCGGTCCCGGATCTACAGGATCTACAGGTCGCCGGCGTCGAAGGCGTCCTTGATCTCCTGGGCGTGGGCGACCTGCTGGGAGGTGTAGCCGATCAACAGCGCCGCCCCGCCGACGAGCACAGCGACCGCGGCCACCCACAGCAACCCGTAGGTGTAGCCCTGGTCCAATGCGTGCAGCTGGACGGGGTTCATGTCCTTGACCGGCCCGGTGATGCCGCCGAGGTAGAGAGTGCGGGAGGTGATGACCGCCTGGATGACGGCCAGCACCAGCGGGCCGCCCAGGTTCTGCAGCATCAGCGCGATCGCCGAGACCGGGCCGATCTGGTCGAAGCCGACCCCGGCGATCGCCGAGAGGGTCAACGGCACCACGATCGTGCCGATGCCGATCCCGCCGACGGTGATCGGTATCACCAGGTCCGGGAAGTACGGAATGCCGGCATGCAGGGTCGAGCCGTACAGCATGGCGCCGAGCACCAGGATGCCACCGACGATCACCAGCACCCGCGGCGAGAAGAACCGCACCAGCTGCGAGGAGGCACCCAACCCGATACCCATACCGATGACGAACGGGATGAAGCCGACCCCGGCGCGCAGCGCCGAATAGCCCAGGATGTCCTGCACGTAGAGCCCGATGAGCACGGTGAGGGTGAACAGCACCCCGCCGGCCAGGAAGATCGCCAGGAAGGTGGCCAGCCGGTTGCGGTCGTAGAACAGGTCGAACGGCACCACCGGGTTCTCCGCGCGACGCTCGGCGAGGAAGAACGCCAGCCCGCAGGCGGCGGCAGCGGCCCCCGAACCCAACGTGATCGGCGAGAGCCAACCGCTGGCCGGGCCCTGGGTGAACGCGAACACCGCGGCGGTGCAGCCCATGGTGGCCAGCAGGGCGCCGGAGGCGTCGAGCTTCATCCGTTCGCGCACGGTCTCCCGCAGCGCCTTGCGGGCCAGGTAGATCATCATCAGCCCGATCGGGACGTTGACCAGAAACGCCAGCCGCCAGGACACCTCGGTCAGCGCACCGCCGACCACCAGGCCCATCACCGATCCGATCGCGGTCATCGCGCCGAACACCGCGGTGGCGGTGTTGCGGGCGGGCCCCTTGGCGAACGTGGTGGCGATCAGCGCCAACCCGGTCGGTGAGGCGATGGCCGAGCCCACCCCCTGCAGCAGCCGCGCGATGACCAGCGTGGGCGCATCCCACGCCACCCCGCACAGCACCGAGGCGATGGTGAACAGCGAGACCCCGACGATGAAGGTGCGCTTGCGCCCGATGGTGTCGCCGAGGCGCCCACCGAGCAGCATCAACCCGCCGAAGGTGAGCACGTAGGCGGTGATCACCCAGCTGCGACCGGCGTCGGACAGGCTCAGCTCGTCCTGGATCCGCGGCAGCGCCACGATCGCGACGGTGCTGTCCATGGTCGCCAGCAGCTGCATCCCGCCGATGGCGATGACCGCGGCGACAAACCGGTAGGAAGGCAGCCACGCCGGGTAGAACCTGCTCAGATCATTCACTGGTGATACCCGCTCTGCATCCTTGAGAGCCGTCATAGCGGGCTACCCTACAGTAATATTAAGAAGAGTTTAAGCGCCGAAGCCGGCGACGGGCCCGATCACGACGATCGCAGGAGGTCGGATCCCCTCGGCGCGGATCTTTTCCGGCGCGTCGGCCAGTGATGCTCGTAACAGGTACTGCGCGGCGGTGGTGCCGTGCTGCACCACCAATACCGGGGTTTGCGCAGGTCGACCGCCTTTGAGGAGCACATCGCAGAACTGTTCGATGCGTTCGACGGCCATCAGCAACACGATCGTGCCGCCCATGGCCGCTAATGCGTCCCAATTCACTAACGATTCGGGGTGTCCGGGAGCGACATGCCCGCTGACCACGACGAATTCGTGGTTGAGCCCGCGGTGGGTGACCGGTACCCCGGCCAGCGCCGGAACAGCGATTGCGCTGGTCACCCCGGGCACGACGGTGACCGGGATGCCCGCCTCGGTGCAGGCCTGGACCTCTTCGTAGCCGCGGGCGAACACGAACGGATCCCCGCCTTTGAGCCGGACCACGAATTTCCCGGCCCGGGCGTGTTCGATGAGCAGCGCGTTGATCGCCTCCTGCGCCATCGCCCGCCCGTACGGGATCTTCGCGGCGTCGATGACCTCGACGTGCGGCGGCAGGTCGCCGAGCAGCTGCGGCGGCGCGAGCCGGTCGGCGATCACCACGTCGGCCTGGGCGAGCAACCGTCGCCCCCGCACCGTGATCAGCTCGGGGTCGCCGGGTCCGGCGCCGACCAGCGCCACCCCGCCGGGGGCCGCGTCGGCGCTCGGCGCGCTGACCGCCCCGGTCTGCAGGGCCTCACCGATCGCCGTGCGGATCGCCGCCGACCGCCGGTGCTCCCCGCCGGCGAGCACCCCGACGGTCAGCCCGGCGTGGTCGAGGGTGGCCGGGGTGACCGCGCTGCCCTCGACCGCGACGTCGGCGCGCACACAGAAGATGCGCCGGCGGTCGGCCTCGGCGACGACGGCGGCGTTGACCTCCGGGTCGCTGGTGGCGGCCAGCACGTACCAGGCGCCGTCGAGGTCACCGTCGCGGTAGTCGCGCAGAACCAGGGTGATGCCGGGCATGGCCTCCACGGCCGGGGTCGCACTGCGGGTGACGACGTGGACGTCGGCGCCGCTGTCGACCAGCAGCCCGAGCCGGCGTTGGGCGACGCTGCCGCCGCCGACCACGACGACCTTGCGTCCGGCCAGCCGCAACCCGACGAGGTAGGGGTTCTCGCTCACCTGCTCAACATATCGGCGTGGGCAACAAAGCGCGCCACCGCCTGCGGGTGCGCCGCCGGGTGGGTGTGCAGGTACGCCGCATGCAGGAGGTTGCCGGCGACCCCGTCGTGCACGACGGCCTGCCCGGCGCCGCGGTACATCCACGCCGGCTGCGGAGTGTCGGTGAAACTGATTGCGGTGCGGTGAAATTCGTGTCCGGTGACCCGCTCACCGGCACGGTGGGATACCGAGTCGGTGGCGGCGACGGCGTCGCGGTAGCCGAGGGTGAGGGTGTCGGTGAACCGGGCGGTCGCGGTGAGCACGCCGCACATCGGCGTGCCGTCGAGTTCGGCGGCGAGGTAGGTCAGCCCGGCGCATTCGGCGTGCACCGGGGCGCGGGCGGCCAGTGCGGCGATCTGGTGGCGCAACGCGTTGTTCTCACCGAGCGCCGCGGTGTGCTCCTCGGGGAACCCGCCGGGCAGCACCAGCGCTGCCGCCGTCGGCGGCAGCGTGTCGACCAGCGGGTCGAAGGTGACGACGTCGGCACCGGCCGCGGCGAGCAGCTCGCGATGCTCGGCGTAACCGAAGCTGAACACCGTGCCGCCCGCCAGCGCCACGGTGACCGGGCGGGTCACCGGCGTCCCGACGGCCTCCTGCGGATCCCAGGGCGGCGCGTCGACGCGACTGGCGGCGCGGGCGGCCAACGCCGCCACGTCGACGTGGTCGTGCACCGCATCGGCCATCGCGGCGACGGCCTCCCCGGCGGCTCGGCCGTGCTCGGCAGCGGTGACCAGACCGAGGTGCCGCGACGGCACCTGCAGTCGGGGTGTCCGGGGGATCGCGCCGAACACCGGCACCCCGGCCTGTTCGCAGGCGCCGCGCAGCACCTGCTCGTGGCGCGCCGAGCCGACCCGGTTGAGGATCACCCCGGCCACCCGGGTGTCCGGGTCGAAGGTGGTGAAGCCGTGCAGCAGCGCCGCGAGGCTCTGGCCCTGTCCACCGGCGTCGACGACCAGCACCACCGGGGCGCCGAGCAGCGCGGCGATCTGCGCGGTCGATCCGCTGGCCGGGCCGGTGCGCCGCGTGTCGATCCGGCCGTCGAAGAGCCCCATCACACCCTCGACGACGGCGAGATCGGCGCCGGTAGCGCCGTGCCGGTACAGCGGAGCGATCAGTTCCTCGCCGACGAGCACCGAGTCGAGGTTGCGGCCGGGGCGCCCGGCGGCCAGTCCGTGATAGCCGGGGTCGATGAAATCCGGACCCACCTTGAAGGGGGCAACGCGGTGCCCGGCGCGTCGCAGCGCCCCGATCAGGCCGGTGGCGACGGTGGTCTTTCCGCACCCGGAGGCGGGAGCGGCGACCACCAGTGCCGGTGGCGCGCTCACCGCGCTCTCACCACTCGATACCCTTCTGGCCCTTGCGGCCGGCATCCATCGGGTGCTTGATCTTGGTCATCTCGGTCACCAGGTCGGCGGCATCGATCAACGCCTGCGGTGCGCGCCGGCCGGTGATCACCACGTGCTGCTTGCCGGGCCGGGCGGTGAGCACGTCGACAACCTCGGCCACATCGACCCAGCCCCAGCCGAGCGGATAGGTGAACTCGTCGAGGACATAGAAGTCGTGCTGCTGTGCGGCGAGCCGGCGGGCCACCTCGGCCCAGCCGTCGGCGGCGGCCGCGGCATGGTCGGCTTCGCTGCCGGGCTTACGCGACCACGACCACCCCGATCCCATCTTGTGCCACTCCACCGGCGCGCCGATTCCGTGCTCGTCGTGCAGGTCGGCGAGCCGGTGGAACACCGCCTCCTCGCCGACCTTCCACTTGGCGCTCTTGACGAACTGGAACACCCCGACGCTAAGCCCGGCGTTCCAGGCCCGCAACGCCATGCCGAACGCGGCGGTCGATTTTCCCTTGCCGTCGCCGGTGTGCACCGCGAACAACGGTGCGCTGCGGCGGGCTTTGGTGCTCAGCCCGTCGTCGGGAACCTGCAGTGGCTGCCCTTGGGGCATGGCACTCCTTTACGCTCAGGCGGCGCTACGTACGGCGCTGCTCAGGTGATCGGCGTTCAACTGGTCGAGACTGATCATCGGCGCACCGAGTTGGTTCGCCAGCTGTTGGGCCAAACCGAGACGCACATAGCCCTTTTCGCAGTCGACAACCACCGCGGATGCCCCTTCGGAGACCAGGCGTGCCGCAGCAATCCTGGTGCGCCCCAACGGGTCCGCACCGCCGGTGGCGCGCCCATCGGTGAGCACGACGACCAGTGGGCGACGGTCCGGTTCGCGCACCCGTGAGCGGGCGACCAGATCGCGGGCGCTGAGCAGCCCCTCGGCGAGCGGGGTTTTGCCGCCGGTGTCGAACCGGGTGAGCCGGCGGCTGGCGATGTGCGCCGAGGATGTCGGCGGCAACACCACCGTGGCCTGTCGACCGCGGAAGGTGATGACCGCGACCTTGTCGCGGCGCTGATAGGCGTCGCGCAGCAGCGACAGTGCCGCGCCGTTGACCGCGGCCATCCGGTCACGCGCGGCCATCGACCCCGACGCGTCGACCAAGAAGATCACCAGGTTGCCTTCGCGGCCCTCACGGGCGGCGCGCCGCACGTCGGTGGCGGCCAGCCGCAGCCGGCCCGGTCCGGTGGTGTGCTCGGCGGCGGCCAGGACGGTGGCGAACAGGTGCAGGCCGTGCCCGGTCCCCTCGGGGGCGGCGCCGACTTTCAGCCCGGTGGCGTTGCGGGCGCGGGAACGCCGTCCCGGCGCCCCCTCGCCCACGCCGGGCACCCGCAGCGCACGGGGACGAAACGATGCCGACGGCGCCGCGGCAGGACTCGGCGGCCTCCCGGAGCCATCCGAGTTCCCTTGCCCCGGTGCCGGATCAGGCTGCGGGTCGCCGGCCTGTCCGCCGCCGGGCGGGTCGGGATCGGGTTCGGGGTCACCGCTGTCCTGCTCCGAGGCGGCCTGCTCCATGGCGTCATCGAGTGCCTGCGGGTCGATGCCCGGATCGTCGAAGGGGTCGCGGCGGCGCCGGTGCGGCAGTGCCAGCGTGGCGGCGACCCGGATGTCGTCTTCGGTGACCTCATCCCCGCCGCGCCAGGCGGCGTGGGCCACCGCGGTTCGGGCCACCACCAGGTCAGCGCGCATCCCGTCGACGTCGAACGCGGCACACAGCGCGGCGATGCGGCGCAGTTCGGTGTCGGGCAGCGCCACCGCGTCGACGCGTCCGCGGGCGGCGTCGATGCGCCGGGCCAGCTCCACGTCGGCGGCCGCATACCGCTCGGCGAACGCGTCCGGGTCGGCTTCGTAGGCCATGCGTTGGCGCACCACCTCGGTGCGCACCGCCACGTCGCGGGACGCGGCCACGTCGACGGTGAGCCCGAACCGGTCGAGCAGTTGGGGGCGCAACTCGCCCTCTTCGGGGTTCATCGTGCCGATGAGCACGAACCGCGCCTCGTGGGAGTGCGAGATGCCGTCACGTTCGACGTGCACGCGACCCATCGCGGCGGCGTCGAGCAGCACGTCGACCAGGTGGTCGTGCAGCAGGTTGACCTCGTCGACGTAGAGCACCCCGCCATGGGCGCGGGCCAACAGCCCCGGCTGAAAAGCGTGTTCGCCGTCGGTGAGCACCTTCTGCAGATCCAGCGACCCGACCACCCGGTCCTCGGTGGCGCCGATCGGCAGCTCCACCAGCCGTGCGGACGCCCCCGCGGTGCCGGGCAGTGCGGCCAGCAGCGCGGCCAGCCCACGCACCGCGGTCGACTTGGCGGTGCCCTTCTCCCCGCGGATCAGCACTCCGCCGATCTCCGGGCGCACCGCGCACAGGATCAACGCCAGGCGAAGCTGCTCGTGGCCGACGATCGCGGAGAACGGGTACGGCTGCGGACCCGCGTGGGCGCCGGCGGTGCCACTCACTGGGTATCGACCTGCAGTCCCAACACCTTCGTCCCCCACGACCACACCTCGTCGAAGAGTTTCGGGTCCTCCGAGAGTTGGACGCCCAGCGACGGCACCATCTCGGTCAGCGTCGGCAACCACGACTGGTAGCGGCCCGGGAAGCAGCGTTGCAGCACGTCGATCATCGCCGGCACCGCCGTCGAGGCTCCCGGGGAGGCGCCGAGCAGCCCGGCGATGCTGCCGTCGTCGTCGGCGAGCACGGTGGTGCCGAACTCGAGCACACCCTTGAGCCCGTCGGGACGGATGACCTGCACCCGCTGGCCGGCCTCGATGGTCTCCCAGTCGGAGTCACGGGCGGTCGGGGCAAACTCGCGCAGCGCCTCCACCCGGTCGGCGTCGTTGAGCAGTAGTTGCCCGACGAGGTAGTTGACCAAGCTGAGCTCGCTGACGCCGATGCTGGCCATCTGGATCAGGTTGTTCGGTTTCACCGACTTGGGCAGATCGCTGAAGTGGCCCTGCTTCAAAAACTTCGGGGTCCAGCCGGCGAACGGGCCGAACAGCAGGAATTCCTTGCCGGCGATCACCCGGGTGTCCAGGTGTGGCGCCGACATCGGCGGCGCGCCCAGCGGCGGGAAGCCGTACACCTTCGCCTGGTGGGCCGCCGCCAGCTCCGGGTTGGCGGTACGCAGGAACTTCCCGCCGACCGGGAACCCGGCGAAGCCCCGGGCGGCTTTGATGCCGGCCTTCTGCAGCAACGGTAGCGCCTGCCCGCCGGCGCCGACGAACACGAACTTGGCGTTGAGGGTGCGCTTGGTGCCGGTGCGACGGTTGCGGACCTTCACCGCCCAGCTGCCGTCGGACTGGCGGGTGAGGTTGCGCACCTCGTGGCCGAACAGCGCGGTGGCACCGCTTTTCACCGCGTAGGCGGTGAGCTGGCGAGACAGTGCGCCGAAGTCCACGTCGGTGCCGTTGGTGGTCCAGTTCAGCGCGACCGGCTCGGACATGTCGCGCCCGGCGGCCATCAGCGGCAGCCGGCGGGCGAACTCGTCGGGGTCGTCGATGAACTCCGTCGCGGCGAACAGCGGGTTGGCGGCCAGGGCCTGCTGGCGGCGGCGCAGGTAGTCGACCCGTTCCGCACCGTGCACGAAGCTGACGTGCGGAATCGGGTTGAGGAAGCCCCGCACGTCGGTGAGGATGTCGTTCTCCACCGCGTACGACCAGAACTGGCGGGTGACCTGGAACTGTTCGTTGACCTTCACCGCCTTGGTGATGTCGATCGAGCCGTCCGGCTGCTCAGGGGTGTAGTTGAGTTCACACAGCGCCGAGTGGCCGGTGCCGGCGTTGTTCCACGGGTCGCTGCTCTCGGCGGCTGCACCGTCGAGTCGTTCGATCAGCGTGATCGACCAGTCCGGCTGCAGCCGGCGCAGCAGCACACCCAGGGTGGCGCTCATGATTCCCGCGCCGACCAGCACGACGTCGGTCTTGTCGGTTCGGGCTACCTTCGGGTCTGACACCAGTGTCCTTCGCGGTTGGGCGGTCGGGTACCGACCTCAGATTATCCCGAGCGGGTCGGGCCCACCCGGCCGACGGTGGTGTTGCGGGCTTAAGCTGACCGGGCGATGGACACCTATGATCTCGCGATTATCGGAACCGGGTCGGGGAACTCGATTCTCGACGACCGCTACGCCGGCAAACGGGTGGCGATCTGCGAGCAGGGCACCTTCGGGGGCACCTGCCTCAACGTCGGTTGCATTCCCACCAAAATGTTCGTCTACGCCGCCGAGGTGGCCAATACGGTGCGCGACGCCGCCCGCTACGGCGTCGATGCGCACCTCGCCGACGTGCGCTGGTCCGACATCGTCTCCCGGGTGTTCGGCCGCATCGACCCGATCGCGGCCGGTGGCGAGGATTACCGGCGCAGCGCACCCGACATCGACGTCTACGACCGCCCCACCCGCTTCGCCGGACCCGACGACGGCGACGGCTATCTGCTGCGCACCGACGACGGCGCGCAGTTCCGCGCCGCGCAGGTGGTGATCGCCGCCGGGGCCCGCGCCGTGGTGCCCCCGGCGATCGCCGACAGCGGGGTGAGCTTCCACACCAGCGACACCATCATGCGCATCGCGGAGCTGCCCGGGCACCTGGTGATCATCGGTGGCGGGTTCGTCGCCGCCGAGTTCGCCCACATCTTCTCCGCACTGGGGGTGCGGGTGACGCTGGTGATCCGCAGCGGAGCGATGCTGCGCCACCTCGACGACACCCTGGTCGAAGAGTTCACGCGGATTGCCGCCCGGCAGTGGGAGGTGCTCACCCATCGCACGGTGGTCGACGCCCGCGACACCGACGACGGGGTGGCACTGACCCTCGACGACGGGTCGGTGCTGGAGGCCGATCTGCTGCTGGTGGCCACCGGGCGCACTCCCAACGGTGACCGGCTCGACGCCGAGAAGGCCGGGATCGCCGTCGGCGACGACGGGCGGGTGATCGTCGACGAGTACCAGCGCACCACGGCGCGTGGTGTCTTCGCCCTCGGCGACGTGTCCTCGCCGTATGAGCTCAAACACGTCGCCAACCACGAGGCCCGGGTGGTGGCCGACAATGTGCTCTGCGACTGGGACGAGACCGCGGCGATGACCGCCACCGACCACCGTTTCGTGCCTGCGGCGGTGTTCACCCACCCGCAGATCGCCAGTGTCGGGTTGACGGAGAACCAGGCCCGCGCGCAGGGCTTCACGGTCTCGGTGAAGGTGCAGAACTATGGTGACGTCGCCTACGGGTGGGCGATGGAGGACACCGCCGGCATCGTGAAGCTGGTGGCCGAGCGAGGCACCGGACGGCTGCTCGGCGCCCACCTGCTCGGCCATGAGGCATCGTCGTTGATTCAACCGCTGATCCAGGCGATGAGTTTCGGGCTGACCGCCCACGAGATGGCCCGCGGGCAGTACTGGATTCACCCCGCGTTGGCCGAGGTCGTCGAGAACGCGCTGCTGGGCCTGCAGTAGGGACTGCGCCACCCGCGGCTGCGCGCACCTCCTGCACCCCACCCGCTCCGCACGTCCCACAAACCGCTTCTGACACAGAATTCCCATGCGCCACAGGGGATTTGCTCTGCAAATCGTCCGACCCGTTGTCGGCCACCCGCGCTATAATTCGAACATGCTTTCGAACACACGGGAAGATGTCGCCGCGGCCTTCGACGCCATCACCGCCGACGTCGACCGCGCACTCGCGTTGTCGTTCGATGTGCTGACCACCTCCGATCGGCTCAGCTTGCTCGAACGCATCGAGACCGTGTGCCGGCGATTGACCGCCCTCGAGCAACCTCTGATCGGTGAGCTCACCCATGCCGATCTCAACGAGCTCGGCGGGAAACTGCCGTGGGCATTGGCCGACCGGATGCGCATCACCCGCGCCGATGCGCGGCGCCGCATCGCCGAGACCGCCGACCTCGGCGAACGGCGCGCTCTTGACGGCCAGCCGCTGGACCCGGTGCTGCCCCACACCGCCGCCGCCGCCCGCGCCGGGCTCATCAGCCGCGCGCACATTCAGATCATCCGCGAGTTCTGGCATCACCTTCCCCACGATCTGCATCCCGATTTGGCCGCCAATGCCGAGAAACATCTCGCCAAACTCGCTACCCAGTACCGACCCGATGAACTGGCCAAACTCGCCGACCACCTCGCCGACTGCCTCAACCCCGACGGGTTGTTCTCCGACGTCGACCGAGCCCGCCGGCGCACCCTCACCCTCGGCAAACAGGACGCCGACGGCATGAGCGCGCTGACCGGCACGCTGTCCCCCACGGCGCGGGCCACCCTCGATGCGGTGCTGGCGCGCTGGGCCGCACCCGGCATGTGCAACCCCGCCGACGAGACCCCGTGTCTGGACGGCACCCCCAGCCAGCAGGCCATCGACAACGACGCCCGTAGCGCCGGTCAACGCAATCACGACGCGCTGGAGGCGCTGGGGCGTTCCATGCTCGCCTCCGGACAGCTCGGGCAGCACAACGGGCTACCGGCCTCGATCGTCGTATCGACCACGCTCGCGGAGTTGGAGGCCGCGCCGCGCACCGAGCACAGCGGTGGTGCCAAGGCCCACACCGCCGGGGGCACCTGGCTGCCGATGAGCGATGTTCTCAAACTTGCCGCCGCGGCCCACCACTACCTGGCCGTCTTCGACGGCGCCAAACCGCTGGCGCTCTATCACGCCAAACGCCTGGCCAACCCCGCACAACGGTTGCTGCTCTACGCCACCGAACGCGGGTGTTCGCACCCCAACTGCTCCGTGCCGGCCAACCTCACCGAGGTGCACCACGTCACCCCCTACGCTGAGCGTCCGCGCACCCACGCCGACGAACTCACCCTGCGCTGCGGGCCTCATCACCGGATCCTCGACGACGGCTGGGTCACCCGCAAAAACGAGGCCGGGGAGACCGAGACCATCCCGCCGGCGCACCTCGACCGCGGCCAGCCGCGGGTCAATCGCTATCACCATCCGGAGAAGCTGCTGCACGAGACCGGTGGGGAGGATGAGGATGACGACGATCCCTGACGCGGCACCTGACCGGCCGATAGTCTCGATGCACCAGGTGCCCGAGGTGAGGGGCGTGACAGGTGTGGCGGGAAAAGTTGCGCGGTGCGGCGAGCATCGCCGTCGTTGCGGCACTGGTCGGTCTTCCCGGCCCCCTTCCGGTCACCGATGCGTCCAGCGTCTCTGACGCCGGGCCCGACTTCGGGGGCGCGAACATCGCCGCGGCCCACGACCCGATGCCCGATTGCGGTGCCGCCCCGGGGAATCCACCGTGCACGTCGCCACCGTCCCCGCCACCACCACCGTCACCGCCACCGCCTACACGGCGACGTCGCTGCGGTTTTCCGTTTCGCCACTGGTGTTGAGGTTTGCCGAATCTTCGCCGGGACGGTGGTTCAGCGGCCCGCGACCTGGCGCGGATCACCCCCGCCATCACGATCGGCGGCATACCGACCGGCGGCCCCAACCACCGCGCTGAACAAGCGCAGATCATCCAGGTCCTCCTCGGGGTGCCACTGCACCGCCACGACGAACCCCGCATCGGGGAGCTCGACCGCCTCGATCACGCCGTCGTCGCCGCGAGCGGCCACGATCAAGCCCGCGCCGAGTTCGGCGATGGCCTGATGGTGATAACACGGCACCTGTGGTGTCGGCCCGAGCAGTGCCGCGACGCGGGTGCCCGAAACGGTGTGCGCGGTGCGGGTGGCGAACACCGCTCCCCCGACCTGATGGCCGTCGTGGCCGACCACGTCGGGCAGATGCTGGTGCAGCGTTCCGCCGAGTGCGACGTTGAGCACCTGGGCCCCGCGACAGATCCCCAGCACCGGCAACTTGCGGCGCAGCGCGGCGGCCAGCAGCGCGAACTCCCAGTGGTCCCGGTCGGCGCCGGGTTCCTCGGCGGCCGGGTGCGGTGACTGGTCATAGCCGGCAGGGTCCAGGTCGCGGCCGCCGGTGATCACCAGGGCGTCGAGCCGGTCGACAACAGCTTCGGCGGCCTCGGGCGCCGTCGGCGCCAGCAGCACGGGCGTACCACCGGCGGCGGTGATCCCGGCCAGGTAGCTGGCGGGCAGGAAACTGGCCGGCACATCCCAGATGCCGCACCGGGCGCGCTCCAAGTAGGTGGTGACGCCGAGGATCGGGTTCTGTTCGCCCACCATCGCACCCCTTTCGCACCGGCACGTCCGGTGGTCGCGGGCGCCACAGGTCGCGCCGCCGCGCTATCCGAGCAGTTCGCGCACATCCGCGGCGGTCAGTGCCGAACTGAACAGATCACCGTCGTCCATGACGGCGCGGAACAGTTCGCGTTTGCGCACCTGCAGAGCGACCACCTTCTCTTCGATGGTGCCCGTCGACACCAGACGATAGACGGTGACCGGCCGGGTCTGGCCGATGCGGTGCGTCCGGTCGACCGCCTGGGCCTCCGCGGCGGGGCTCCACCACGGGTCGCACAGGAAACAGTAGTCAGCCTCGGTCAGGTTGAGCCCGAACCCGCCGGCTTTGAGGCTGATCAGAAACACCGCGGTACCGCCGGCCCGGAACGTTTCCAGCGCCGCCGCACGGCCGCGGGCGTTCACCGCGCCGTCGAGGTAGCTGTACTCCACCCCGATGGCGTCCAGCCGTGCCCGCAGGAGACCGAGGAACCCGGTGAACTGACTGAACACCAGCGCTTTGTGGCCCTCGGCCACCAGTTGCGGTAATTGGTCGACGAGGAAATCGATTTTCGCCGAGCCGACGGTCATGTCGGTTTGGTCCACCAGGCCCGGGTGCAGGCTCAGTTGCCGCAGCACGGTCAGCGACCGGAAGATCTGAAACTTGTTCTTCTCCCAGCCCCCCAGCAGACCCAGCACCTTCTGCCGCTCCCGGGCCAACCGCGTGTCATAGATCTTGCGGTGCTTGGTTCCCAACTCCACGGCGATCACCTGCTCGTGTTTCGGCGGCAGCTCGGCAATCACCTGGGATTTCGTCCGGCGCAGCAGGACCGGTTTGATCCGCCGCCGCAGCACCGTCAGCCGCTCACGGTGGCCACCCGATTCGATCGGTTTGCCGAAGTAGGCGCCGAAGGCCGTCGGGGAAGGGAAGAGCCCCGGCACCGTGATCGACAGCAGCGACCACAGTTCCATCAGGTTGTTCTCCATCGGGGTGCCGGTGATCGCGACCTTGAAGGCGGTGCTGAGTCGCCGAACGGCCTGGTGGGTCTTGCTGTTGCGGTTCTTGACGAACTGCGCTTCGTCAAGAATCATCCCCGCCCATTCGATCTCGTCGTAGGCGTCAAAATCGAGCCGCACCAACGCATATGAGGTCACCACAATGTGGGCCTCAGCCACGATACTCGCGAGCCGACCGCCGGAGCGGGCCTCGGTCGCGGTGACGGCGACCACCTTCAACTCGGGGGTGAACTTCGCGGCTTCAGCTACCCAGTTCGATACCACGCTGGTCGGCGCGACGACCAGGAACCGTTCGGCGCCGGTCGCCACGGCGCGAGCGATCAACGCCAACGTCTGCACGGTCTTACCCAGCCCCATGTCGTCGGCGAGCACCCCGCCGAGCCCGTTGTCCCACAGAAACGCCAGCCAGTTCAGGCCGTCACGCTGGTAGTCACGCAATGTGGCCCGCAGCCCGGCCGGGTTCTCCACCGGGGTCGGTGGCCGTGCGGCGGCCAACCGACCCAGAGTTCGGCGCCAGCGCGCCAGTTGTGTGTCGACGACCCCCAGGTCGAGAAGGTCCTCCCACAGGGTGACGTTCAGCGACTGGCGGTTGACGCGTCCGCCGTCGATCTCGCCGAGTGCGCGCGCCTCATCGAGGAGGGTGCGCAAGCGGTTCAACTCGACGGTGTCGAGCGGGAAGTAAACGCCGTTGGGCAGCAGCATGTGCGTTGCCCCGGCAGCGATTTCCGCGATCACGTCGGACAACGCGACACGGGTGTCGTCGACGTTCACGGTTACGTCGAGGTCGAACCAGTCGGTGTGCACCACCTCGGTGGCGGCGAACTCCAGGTACGGGTCGCGGCGCGCGGCACGAAGGTCGGGAAGCTGCCCGTCAACCTCCACGATCAGCCACTGGTTGTCGGCCAGCCGCGGCAGAACCTCGGCGTGCAACACGGCGAACTCCACCTCGGTGAGGGCGACGGTGGAGTCCAGGTCCGCGATCGGGCTGCCCGCGGCCGCCAGCGCCGACGACACCTGTTGCCAGACTGCCGTCTCGGCGCTGGGATCGCGGTATGCGGTCACCCCGGAAGCGGAATCCGGGGCGAAATCATGGTTCTTACCGTTGACGTGATAGCGGGTGCTCCAGAATGCCCGAATACCCCGGTCGGCCACCGCAAAGGTCAACACCGCGTACGGCCCCTCGATCGTCGGAGGGGTGAACACCTCGTCGTCGGCGTACACCGTCACCGCGGCGCTGAGCCGCGGCAACACCTCCACGGTGAACTCCTCGACGCTCTCGGCGGGTATGGAGACTCGCTCGTCATCGCCGAGCAGGCCCAGGAGGGCCGCGCCGGGAAGCGGGTTGAAGGCGCCGAGGCGCAAGACCCCGTCGACCACCTGGTACATCCCGTGCGGGGCGCGCTGCCCGATCAATCCCGTCTCGCTGGAATCGCAGCGTTGACCGTCGACCATCAGGGCCGACGACATCGTCGCTCCACCCGTGCCGTCGGCCACCAGGTCGATGGTGAGCTGGGCGTTTTTGATGAATTCGACCGCCCGCAGGCCACTGGACTGGTCCGGGACCATCGCGATCCCGGCGTCGTCGGCGTCCCTCAACGCCGGCCACAGCGCCGGTGAGGCCCAGCTCGTCATCAGGTAATCCCCGACCATGATCGGCCCCGGGTGGTCCAGTTCGGCGGCCAGTGTTTGGAGGGCACGCAACTGGCGACGGTTGAATGCCCCCGGCGCACGCTGATAGCGCACGTCCCGCCAGGTCACCCCGCGTTTGATCCAGGTGCCGCGCTTACCGACGGTCAGTGGGCGCAACGCCAGCGCGGGCGCGAGTCGATAACCGGCCGGCACCAGGGAGAACTCCAGTCCTATGGGGGCGCCTCCGCCGTCGCCATCCGGCGGGGTGATGTCGTCGAGCAGCGCGGTGACCACCGCCCGCCACCGATCGGGCACGACGGGCGAGGCCGACGCCGGCGTGTTCGAGGCGGCCAGCAGCAACGCGACGGCATGCTTGCAGAACGAGCCGACCGGGCAGGAGCAGCTTGCCCACGCGATGTAGAGGTCGCCGCGAATGTCTTCGAGGGCGACCTCGACGCGGTAAACCCGAGCACCCGATCCTCGGCACAGCCCGCCGAGCACTCTGGTGTCCGGGTTGAAGGTCACGTCGTGGATCCGGCCTCCGTGGGCGTAGCCGGCTCCGCGGGCGATCGTGGCGGCGGTGAAGATGCCGCTGAGATCGGCTGGATCGAGGACGAAACGCGCGGACATGAACGCAGGCTAGCCGCCGAGACGGACAGAACTGCCGACGACGAACAGCGCCGCGCCGTCCTGCGTCGGACAGTCAAAAACCCCCGGTTACCAAGGCAGCACCGGTTTCAGCAGCCTCAGCAGTCACCGCACCCACGTCACCAAGTGCTGGAGCGCAGCACGATCTCCCCGGCCAACTGCGCGGTGGTCTCCGCGGCGCTGCGCCGCCCGGACAGCTCGACCACCCGCAGGTCGCCGTAGACGTACTGCTGGCTGGCCCGGGCCACCCGCAGCGCGGTCGGGTTGCTGGTCAACACGGTGGTGTTGATCTCCACCGGAGGGCAGTGGTCGTCGAGGATGACGCCGTTGTGGTCGGGCACCCGGGGGTGGCCCCGGTCGATGGCGACCAGCCCGGTGAACCGGTCCAGGCGGGTGGCGGCGAGGTCCCAGGCCAACTCACCGCCGCCCATCCGGTCGCCGACCACCACTCCCCACTGGATGTCGAGGGCGTCCATGATCCCGACCACCGATTTGGCGCTGAGGCGTTCGTCGGGGCCGATGACGACGGTGCGCAGATGGGCGGTGTGCAGTCGTTGGCAGACGGCGTCGTAGGCGGCGGTGGTGCGCTGCGCGGCGCTGAGCACGACGACAACCGGACTCCCCTGCGGTCCGGCCACCTCCACCGGTATGGGGAACCCGTCGACGGTTGTCATCGTCGATGGCATTTCCGCAGGCTACCGGCGCGCAGAGCATTGCGGAGCGTTTTCACCGCGCTGGTCTCACCCGTCGGTCGGCGGCTGCAGCCACGCCCGGTTGCCGTAGCCGTCGAGGTGGACGACTTCACCGACCGGGCGGCGTGTGGTCGGCCCGTAGCGTCCCCGCGGCCAGCCCAGCGGCACCATGCACAACGGGGTCACCGCGTGCGGCAACCCGAGGATGCGTCGTGCGGAGGCCACACTCCACAGCGGCAGGGTGATCAGCGACGCCCCCAGCCCCATCGCGCGGGCCGCCAACAGCAGGTTCTGCACGCTGGGGTAGATGGAGCCGAAGTAACCGGATTTCGCCGCGTGCGGCAGCGGGATCCCGAGCATTTTGCCGTCCCGGACACCCAACCGCAGGCAGGCCACCACCAGCACCGGGATCTCGGTGAAGTGGTCGACCTGCCACTGCACCGCCCGAGCGGTCTTGGCCATCGACTCGTCGCGCGCGGCCTGCCGGCGGATGACCGCGCGGTAGTAGGGCCACCAGGCCTGCCGGTAGCGCCGGGCGAACCGCTCCTTGATGCGCGGGTCTTTGACGACGACGAACTCCCAGTTCTGGCCGTTGGCGCCGGTGGGGGCGCGCAACGCCAACTCGAGGCATTTGAGCACCACGGCGTCGTCCACCGGGTCCGGCAGCACGCGGCGCACCGCACGCTGGGTCATCATCGCCTCCAGCAGCGGCATGTCCAGGCGCGCCAGCACGTCGTCGGTGCCGGTGTTCTCCGCGGGAATGTTCATGGCTTGTCCGTTCATAGTTTTCTCAGTCCGCGCAGCACGCTCAGGAACGGGCGCACGGCGGCGGCTCCCTTGCGCAGCCGGGGGTTGAGCACACTGCCATTGATCACCAGCAGGTAGCGCAACCCGTGGTCACGCCAGTCAGCGACCTGGTCGAGCACCTCGGTGGGGGTGCCGTTGAAGGTGATCTCGCGCATCAGCGACGCCGGCACCCGCGCGGTGTAGTCCAGCACGGTTTGCGCGTCGAGGGTCTGGGGTACCAGGTCGTGGACCCCGGCGAACTCCTCGCCGAGGGGGTGGGTCACGCCGTGGCGCGCCCAGGCCGCCGCCGGTGCCGAGAGTGCGGAGGTTTTCATCAGCACCGAGTCCAGGGCTTCGTCGACGTCGTCGCGGTGCCGTCCGGTGACCACGGCGCGCACCGCCGCCGGGGTGATCGCGTGAGGGTCACGTCCGGCGTCGCTGGCTGCGTTGCGCACGGTCTGCCATGCCGCGCCGTAGTCGTCGGGACGCACGAGCACGAACGGCAGCCAACCGTCGCCGTGGCGGCCGGTGATGCCGAGCATCCGGGGGCCGTGCGCGGCCACCCAGATCGGGGGACGGGTGCCCCGGTGGCCCGGGAGGGCGAAGATGGCGTCGCGCAGAGGGAAATAGGGCGAATCGCGGGAGACCAGGCGTCCGCCGGAATCCCACAGGGCGCGGATGGTCGCGATCGCTTCCTCCAGACGCGACACCGGCTTCGTCCAGTCCACCCCGTAGGGCTCGGTGCCTTCCCGCTCCCCGACCCCGACGCCGAGGATGGCGCGCCCGCCGGTGAGCAGATGCAGGCTGGCGGCGGCCTGGGCGGTGACGGCCGGGTGGCGGCGCACCGCGTCGGTGACCGCCACACCCAGGCGAAGCCGCCGCGGCCGGCGTCGGGCGGCCAGGTGCCCGAGCATGGTCCACGGCTCCAAGATGGCGTCCACGTCGGGAACCAGTCTGGCTCCGACACCGAGGTGCTCAGGGGTGGCGATAGCACGCGGTACAAGGGAATTGAGGTGATCGCCCACCCAGAACGAGTCGGCTCCGGTCACCGCCGCACTCAGATAGTTCGCCCTCGGCAACGATGTCGGTGTAGGTCGCGCATTCACCAGCCCGTCGACCAGTCCGAACCGAAAACCGCCCATGGTCAGCTCCCCCCTGCATCCTCCGCCGCCCCGCCCCCCGTTCGGCTTTGACAGCACGCTCCCAGCTTCGGGATGCCTTGATCCTACCGGGAAAACAGGGGCGATTCCGCTGATTCTCCTGTGCTACCAGCGCTTTCCCAGCGTATGCACGAAATAATCCTTGGCGCAGAACAGAAATTGACGCCTGTGACTGTGTGTACCCCCATAGACGTCACAGGTTTGTTAGGGGTACGTTCAGGCGGTCACTGATTGATGCCTAGGGGGGCAGGGGGACGTCATGTCGTCAGCAGCACAGTCATATCGCACGCAGCACGCCGCCAGAGTCGCGCTCGTCGGCGCGGGGTTGGTCGCCGCGACCGCGGTCGCTCCGGTGATCTCGCTACCGGAGTCACCACTAGTGCGCGCCGAGGTGCGCTTGACCGATGCGGTGGGCGATCTGCTGGGCGGTTTGGATGGGATTCAGAATGTTCCCCTGAATTTTCTCACTGACGTCGTCAATATTCCGTACTACCTGTTCAACGCACCGTACGGCGTCGATGGATTGGTTCCTCAGTTTGCTGCGGACGGCCAGACAGTCTTGGAGGGCTTTGACTATCCGGGACTGCCCGGTGCCCTTGTGACGAGCGACCCGGTCGACGCCACCGGCACGTCTACCGGTGCTTTGAACAATCTGGCGAACGCGCTGCTCTACACCGGAAGTTGGTGGCAGTCCTCGGCGACCAACGTGTGGGGGTGGGACACCGCTAACCCGTGGAATTTCAGTGCGCTGCTCAACACACTGATTCCGATCCAACCCCTGTCGGAACCGTTGGGCCAGAACCTGAATACCATTATGGCGGCTGAATTCCCCATTGCGGAGTCGGCGAACAAGTTCTTCTTCAACGATCTGCTCGGTGAGCTTCAGACCCTGTTCCGGGTGCCGCTGTCCGATTTGGCAGGCGGAAGCGGATGGACCTTCCCTGATCCCTCCACCAACCCGGTCGGTGTCGGCGCTGGCCCGCTGGGGTTCAACCCGGATGGTGTCACGTATCCGGAAATCTGGTCGGGGGTGAAACCGCACCTCGATCCGACCCTGGGTTTGGGCTTCGGTGAAACCCAGGACTGGGGCGGCAGCACGAACTTTTTGCAAAGCCTGACCGAGCCGTGGTCGCCGGACAAGATTCACCTGCCCGACCTGCAGAACGCGGTTCCGACGCTGTGGAACCTGTACAACTCGTTCAACACCGATTTCAGCCCCTTCTACTTGGGTGCGGATCCGCAAACCGGTGAGCTCATCCCGGGTACCGACACCATGTTGATCCAGGGTGCGAAGTACTTGTACGGAGTGCCGAACATCATCAACGGGATTTTCAACGGCGACAATGGCGGAATCTTCGGGCCCAATTTCCCCAACGTGATCCCAACCCAGCTGACGGAAGCCCTTGGTGGTCCGTTGAACTGGCTGATCGGGCCGAACAGCGAGATCGCCAACGGGGTCGTCGGGATCAACAATCTCTTCATGGCAATGGTCAACGAGATCGAGCTGGCGACCGGCGGAAACGGAGTGCCCGGATTCGTCGGTGACAATGCACCGACGATCAGCACAATCCTTGCTGATCTGGCTCCCACGAACCTCTTCGAGGGGTTCGATCCCGCCAATATGCTGTCCGGACTCGATATCCCGAACCTGTTCTCCGGTCTGGATCTCAGCAACCTGTTCACTGGGTTGGATCTGAGCAACATCCTGACGGCGTTCGATTTCAGTTCGCTACTTCCCGACCTGGCCACGATGCTCGGCCCCGACTTCGCGGCGAACATGGCCGGAGCGATCGACCCGATGACGTTCCTGTCCCTGCTCTTCTGAGCCGGAACGGGAACGCCTACACCCCGCGCTCCCCCAGCCAGCCATGGATGCGTTCGGCGACGGCCTGCCAGCCGTCGTCGAGCATCATGGCGTGGCCCGTGGGAAAGAACTCCGCCGTGGTGCGGTATGCGCGGGCGGTGGCGAGCACCTCCCCACGGCTGGTGGCGCCGTCGAACTCCGCGCCCAACACCAGGATCGGGCTGCGCACCCGCTGCGGCCGGGCACGGCCGGCGATGCTGCTCGGCCCGGCGCGCCGGCTCTCCTCCTGCAGGCGTGCGGCGAAGGCGCATACCCGGTCTTCCGGCGTGTTCGGTGAGAAGAACCGCTCCCGCGCCAGTGCCGGGGTGCTGACATACGGCAGGGACCGTCCGGTGAGACCGATTTTGGTGAAGTGCCAAGGGTGTTGGCGCAGCCAGCGCAGCCCGGACCCGAGTGCCCCGGCCGGAGGCATCGAGCCCATCAGCACCGCCGCGGGCGCGTCACGGTGCTCGAGATACTTCTGCACCACCAGCCCGCCCATCGAATGCCCGATCACCACCGGCGCGGCTGGTAGACCGTCGGCGACGGCACGCACGTCGGTGACGTAGTCACCGATGGTGCACCGGTGCAAACCCCGCGGGGCCGGGCTCGCCCCGTGCCCGCGCAGACTCAGCGCCACCGCGCGATAGCCACAGCCGGCGAAGAACGACAAGAAATGCTCCTGCCAGACCCAGGCGCCGTTCCAGGCGCCGTGGACGAACAGCAGCGGGACCAGGTGCTCGCGGGTGCTCTCGCCGGTCTCGATGACCTCCAACGCGTCTGCAGTCACCAGCGACAGGCCCGGTTCAGCTGTTGGTCTTCGTCGACGATCGCGGTGAGCGTCGCCGCGTCGGCCACGCCGTCATGCTCGATGCCGCCCACCAGATGGTCGGCCAGTTCGGCGATGCGGCGCACCCGCGGGGCGATCTCGGTGTCGTCGACCGCGGCCGCGTACTGCTGAAGCTGTGCCGACCATCGGCGAAACTCCGCGACCGAATGGTGTTGCGGCGCGGTGAGCAGATCGCGCTGCTCATAGATCAAGCTCACCACCGCATGCGCGGTGCGGCACTGCGCCGACGGTGCCGGGGCCGGCCACACGATCAACGGCGCCACGACCACCCCAGCCCCGACCAGCAGGGTGAGCAGCGACCACCGCACCGAACGCGTCGGGGCCTCGGCGTTCTCGGGTCGACTCGTCGCCGCCGGTGCCGCCGCGACTCGCAGTAACGCCAAGTGCTGCTCGAGACGCCGCCACCGCCTCCGGCTCCACAATCCGACTGCCAGCACCCCCGCCCCGAGGACCAGATCGGCCCATCCGGTCCGGACATCGATCGCGACGGCCCCGCTCACTGCGGCGACGCCGATCGCCACACACCCGGTCGCGAGGGCTAACAACCCGGCACGTGGCCAGCGCAGCCGCCGACGCTGGTATTCGGCCATCACGCCGAGCCGCAGCGCCGCGGTGACCACCACCGGGTCCTCGGGCACCGAGCCGTGACGCAGCGCCGCAACCGCGCGCCGGCGTTGGTCGTGGTCGAGTCCATCCATGATCGCCAGGGTGTGCCTGCGCTCCGGCTCCCTCAGAGCCAGTAAGGCAGCACCGAAGGCCATGCTGAAGACACCGAGCGCCAGCGGCCCCCAGAGCGGGCCGACGGCTGCCGCCGTGTTCGGGGCGACCACCAGATAGAACCCACCGACGAGCACCGCGATGAGGGCCGTGACCAGCACCCAGCGCACCCACCACGGGGCCATGAGAATCCGCAGCGTCATAGCCCGACAAGTGTCGCAGAAGCGACATCGCGGTGCGGTTCAACACGACCGCCCGGCGATCCATTCGGTGGTGAATCGCTGGATCGCCGGGATGTTCTCGGCCAACTGGCCGCCGATGAACCGCTCCACCGTGCCACCCACCACCGGCATCTTGACCCGCACGGTGGCCGCGAACGCCAGCTGCGATCCCGCGCCTGCCGGAGTCAGCCAGGCCTCGCCGTGGCCGGCTCCGCGCGCCGCCGGCGCGTCGATGCTGATCTCGCCACAGACCCGCTGCTCATCGACCGGTCGCCACACCTCACGGTGGGTCATGGTCAACCCGCCCGGGATGAGCTTCACCAGAGCCGCGGGCAGCACTGACCGCACCAGGTGCACGGTCATGGCCACATGGACCGCCCCGTCGTCATCGACGCGCAACGCATCGAGGCTGGTGTCGGTCTCGAATGCCGCGAACCGCTCACGCCAGTAGTCTTCGGCGCTGAACGCGGCATGAACCTGGGGCACCGTCACCGGTGATCGCACCGAAACGTCCACCGAACGGGGCACACACTCTCCTTACCTAAAGAACCCGGTCGGCCAGGGTGCCGGCAAACACGCGGGTCTCGTCGAGTTGGTCGGGGGTGACGTTGGTGGTGGGGATCGGCACCCCGAGGTATTTACGGCGATACTCGCCGCTGCCCAGATAACTCGTCAACGACAGCATCGAGCGTATTTGATCCCCGGGGTATTGGAAGTGCACGGCGTCGACGTAACGACCACCGGCCGACTCGGCGAGTTCACGTACCCCGTCGAGGTTCTCGCGCCAGTAGCGCCGGCACACGACGAAGACCGCGAACGGTGTGCCGTTGAGCAGATCGCGGGCCTCACCACTCTGGAGAAACGACCGCAGAGGCATGCTGACGGTTCTCCACCATGTCGGCGATCCTATGCACACCAGGTCATAGCTGTTGGTGCGCACCGACTCCGGCGTGGTGATCGCTCCGGTCTCCTTCTTCGTCTGGGCAGCGAAGACACTGAGCATCTCCGGCCACACCCCGCGCATCGGGAAACGGGTGAACGGCTCGGCGTAGCGCTCATCGGTGAATTCGATCGCTGCCTCATGGACTTCCCAGCCGCGTTGGGCGAACACTTCCCCGGCGGCGGCCAACACCTTCTTCGACTGCCCGGTGTAGCTGTAATACAGCAGCAGCACCCGCGGCGCACCTCCGGTGGAGCCCTCAGCGGTCATCGCCTTCACCCTTCTGCGCGGGTTTCCTAAAACCGTTATGGCCATTAGTGTTAGCGACGTGACGGACAAGGTTGCCGTGGATCTCAGTGGTGCTGCCCAGACGATGCTGGCCACCCTGTACCTGAAGGCGCTCGACGCAGACTTCTCCCACCCGGTGCTCGGCGACCAGTTCGCCAAGCAAGCGGTGGAACGCCTCGACTACGATTTCCCCACGATCGGTGTGGGCGCCGCGTGGGCACCGTTGATCACGGTTCGCACCGCGTTGTATGACGTGTGGGCCCGCCAGTTCCTCGCCGCCCACCCCGACTGCACCGTCATCCATCTGGGCTGCGGCATGGACGCCCGGGTGTTTCGCCTCAACCCTGGACCGCACGTGCACTGGTATGACGTCGACTACCCCGATGTGGTGGCGTTGCGCGAGCGGGTCTACCCCGCCCGCCCGAGTTATGAACTGCTCGGCACCGCGGCCACCGATCTGTCGTGGCTGCAGCGGATCCCGACCGGTCGTCCCACGTTGCTGCTCGCCGAGGGCATCAGCATGTACCTCACCGCCGAGGACGGCGCGGCGTTGCTGCGCGCAGTGGTGGACCGTTTCGGCACCGGCGAGGTGCAGATCGACTTCTACAACTGGCTGGGCGTGAAAAGCCAGAGCCGCCAAGCGTTGGTGCGTGCCACGGGATCGACGCTGCACTGGGCGGTCAACTCCCCCGCCTCGGTGCTGCGTGCCGTTCCGGAACTGCGACTGTTGATCGCCACCACGTTGAGCGGGGCGGTGACCCTGCGTCGAGCCTCGCTGGGGCCACGGACACTGGCGCGGCTGACCCGGGCGGTTCCGCCGGTGCGCGACGCGCTGCAATATCACCGGTACGCCTTCGGTCCGGTCATCTGACGATCACCCCGCCTTCACCCCGACGGCCAGGATGTAGTCCACGTGGGTTTCGTGGATCCAGAAGTTGTCGGGACGTACGGTCCACCGCAGCACCGGGTTGACCGCCTTCATGTCCGGTTGCCACAACCGCTTCCACAAGAACCGGGCCAGCGGGCGGAACACGTCGGGGGCGATCGACTCCGTGTGGACCTCGCTGAAGCCCGCGTCCGCCAGTAGATCGCGATAGGCGGTCACGTTTGCGGCCTTGCGTACCGCCTTGGGCGACGCGCCACGCCAGCCGAGTTGGTCGACCTGACGCCGGAAGCGGGCGTTGAGCACGGTCCGTTTGGGAACGATGTCGGCGGTGACCAGGCGCCCACCGGGCTTGAGTACCCGCATCGCCTCGGCGAAGAAGTCGACGCGGGACGGGAAGTGGAACGCGGACTCCAACGCCACCACCTTGGTGCAGGATTCATCGTCGAACGGCAACGCGGTGGCCGAGGCGTTGACGTAGGCGATGCGGTCGGCGAGACCGGCCTCAGCGACCCGGCTTTCGGCGATCGCGATCTGTTCGGTGGCGACGTTGACGCCGGTGATCTGGGAGACGCCGAATTCGTTGGACCACAGGATGTCCTGATCGCCGTAGCCGGGGCCGCAGTCGACGACGGTGTCGGTTCCGGTGAAGTCGGCGGCGCGCGCCACCAGCCGCGCCAGGTCCCGGCTGGCCTCGTCCAATGTCGACGGGGCGTTCTTCCAGTACCCGAAGTTGATGAACAGCGACTCCTCGCCGAACAGGTTCTGGGTTCCGATGATGTCGTAGATCCGGCCGGTTTTCCCCTCGGAGCGCGACGCGAGGACACGGGCGGCTGCACCGCACTCCCCGGCCCAGCGTTTCATTCGCTTCCCGCGGGTCTCCTCCTCGCGACGGCTGACGGTGGTGGTGTTCTGCATGGTCCGTTCCTTTCGGGTTTCGTCTCGGGGCCGTAGCACGATCGGCATGCCGTCGATCGGGACCGGCATGGCGGCGTAGTCCCAGTGCGGGCGGTAGCCGGGCCGTGGCAACTCCAACTGATAGCGCTGTAACAGGCGGTGCAGCACGGTCTTGACTTCCAACTGGGCGAACACCATCCCGATACATTTGTGTGCACCACCACCGAACGGTGCGTAGGCGTAGCGGTGCCGTTTGTGTTCGGAGCGCGGCTCGGCGAACCGATCCGGGTCGAACGTCTCCGGATCGGTCCACAGCTCCGGTATGCGGTGATTGGCCGACGGCCACAACATCACGTTGGTCCCGGCCGGCAGGTAGTGGCCCAGCAACTCGGTGTCGCGCACGCTCTGACGCATCACGAAGTGCAGCGGCGTCACCATTCTCAGCGACTCTTTCATCACCAAGTCCAAGGACTCCAACTTTTCCAGCCCGCCGATGTCCAGGGGGCCGTCCCCGAGGCGGGCGGACTCGTCGCGGCAGCGCTGCTGCCACTCCGGGTGCGCTGCCAGTTGGTAGATCATGGTGCTGATCGCCGAAGTGGACGTGTCGTGGGCCGCCATCATCAAAAAGATCATGTGGCTGACGATGTCGTCGTCACTGAACCGGTTGCCGTCGCTGTCGACCGCGTGGCACAACACGGTGAGCAGATCGGTGCCGTCGCCATGGCGGCGTTCTGCGACGCGTTCGTAGAAGTACTTTTCCAAGAGCTTGCGCCCGCGCAGGCCACGCCACCATTTGAACGGGGGCGCGGGAAACCGCAGCATGGCGCTGCCGGCGCGGGTCGTGGCGGTGAACGCGCGGTTGACCCGCGTGACCAGGGCGCGGTCGGCTCCCAACTCGTGGCCCATGAACACCAGCGAGGCCACATCGAGGGTGAGTTCCTTGGTGGCCGGGTAGCACAGGAAGCGGGCGTCGTTGACCGGCCATTCCGACACCACCGCACTGACCACTCGGTCGATGTGCTCGACGTAGCTGGCCAGCCGGCTGCGGGTGAATGCCTCTTGCATGATCCGCTTGTGCGCGAGGTGATCTTCGAAGTCGAGCAGCATCAGGCCGCGGTTGAAGAACGGCCCGATGATCGGGTGCCAGCCCTTCTGGGAGAAGTCCTTGTTGCGGTTGGCCAACACCGCCTGGGTGGCTTCGGTCCCGACGGCGATCACCCCGGGCAGGATCACCGGCGCGTTGTAGAACAACGGGCCGTGGGTCCGGTACAGGTGCAGCGGGTAGTCCGGCCCGCCGCGGAACAACTCCACCATATGTGCGATCAGCGGCAGACCGGAGTCGCCGACGATCGGGGCCAGGCCACTGCCGTCCGGCGGGTCGGCCAGGGTCTTGGGCTTCCACCGGTGGGCCAGCAGTCGCTTTTCCAGCGCTCCCATGCCGGGGAGGTTGTTGAGGGTCGGTGTGAGCCGACGACGCGCGCGATCCAGCAGGTACTGCGGGGTGTTGATGACGGCCATAGACGCTCCTTTACTGTCCGTCGGGTGTGCCCTGTTGGTCGGCGAGACCGCGGAGCAGCGCGGCGATAGCCGTTGTGGCGCGCTGCGGATCGGCTGCGTGGGTGTGGTATTCGATCATGAGCTGATCGTTGAAGATCTTCGTGGAGTACATGTCGATCCCGGCGTTGACGGCGAAGAACAGTTCGCCGTGGGTGGCGACCACCTCCAGCTCCGGGGGTGTCGGCAACGGCGGAACGGGGCCGTTGTCGGTCACCATCACGACATCGGGAAGACCTGGCGGGTTGCCGACGTACTGCGGACTGAAGTGCAGCAGCGACTGTTGGATCACCCCCTCGGCCAGGTCCGCTTTGAAGGTCGCGGCGATGTCGCGGGCCAAGCCGACCACTCCGGTGGACTCGTCGATGTGGGCCAGATAGGTGGCCACGCCCACCGGGTTGGTGCAGGCTGTCGCCGAGACCGGCGGGGTGAGCACGTAGCGCAGGTCGACCGGGTAGAGGTACGGCACCGGAATACTGGTGCGTCCGCGGAGCTCCCATTCGGCAAGCAGGATCACCGACGCCATCATCGCGTTGAGGCTCAGCTTGTGGGCACGGCCGAAGTTGACCACCCCCCGGGTCTCCGTCTCGCTGAGCCGGCAATAACTCATCGGAACCCGTTGCGTGCGCTCTGTACTCACTTCGCCACCGGCGGTCCGCCGGGACGGCGGCAGGTCGTAGGCGTACATGGCGGGCATGAAACGTTCCAGCCCGGAGCGCTGCTGTTTGGTGATGTTGCGCTCGGCCAGGATGGTCTCCAACGAATCCGGGGCCGGGGCGGGCTCACCGGGGGTGAGTCGTCCGGTGGTGACCAGCCCGGTATAGGCGGAGAAGAGTTCTTCGATCAACGCGAATTCGTGATGCCCGTCGGCGAGGCTGTGATGGATGTAGAGGGTCGGCTGCGGTTGGCCGTCGCGGATCACGACCCGTAGCGCGATCAGCGACTCCCGTTGATCCAGCAGCACCGGAGGGTCGGCCGCGTGGGGATCGGAGAGTTCTATGACGTCGACGCCGGGGTGTTCCAGGTCGTCGACGGCGATTTGGTAGCGGCCGGCGTCGTCGCATTCGAGGTGACCGCCGAGCACGGGACGGTTCTCCATCAGTGCGTCGAACGCGGTGGACAGCGCGTCGATGTCGATCGGTCCACGCACCTCCGCTGCGAGTCCCACGAAACTGTGCGTCTGGGCGAACATCTCTTCGCTGCGCGACAGCTTGCGGATTACCGAGGAGGTGAACACTGGTGTCCTTTCGCGTGTTGGGGTCGGGTGCGAGGAGCGTCAGTTGCGCATGCTGGCCCGCCGGAAGCCCAGTGCCATCGGCAGCGCGCAGAGCGCGACCAGCACCACCGACCAGGCCAACAATGCGGCGAGCGGTTGGGCGATCGGGCCTCCCGCGGACAGGCCGTGCATGGCTTCGATGGCGTAGCTGACGGGTTGGTGCTGCACCACCGGTTGAATCCAGTCCGGGTACTGGTCCAGGGGAACGAAGCCGGTGGAGAAGAACATCAGCAGTCCCCAGACGATCTCCGTTGCCTCGACCATGAGTGTGTTCGCCGAGTACAACGCCAGGGTGATCACCGCCATGGAGAACGCCACACCGAACGCGGTGGGCACCAGAACCCAGGCCAACCCTGCGGCCACACCCTGTTCGAACCGGAATCCCAGTACCAGGCCGGCGGCCAGGATAGCCAGCGTGGTCACCACGATGCGGACCACCTCGGCGACCAGTCGCGACACCAATCCGGATCCGCGGTGCACCGGCAGCACCCACAGTCGCGCGAGCAGTCCGCTGTCGCGTTCGCGCATCACTCCGATGCCGCCGACCATCGCTCCCGACATGGCGCCGACCATCGCGATCAGCGGGACGCTGCGGTGAAGCGCGTTCTCTCCGGCGACTTGGGTAATCCCGTCGCCCAGCACGATATTGAGGGTGACCAGCAAAACGACCGGCATGATCAGCGACTCAGCCAGCGTGCCGGGGTCGCGCAGCCAACGGCGCAGCACCCGCGTGGTCAAGACGGCGGTCTCGACGCTCAACGGGTGGCTGGGTACCGATCGCTGCGGCGGGGGCGGCGCCGCTCCGGTCACGGTGGCGGTGGGTTCGGGTGCGGTCAGTGTCATCTACCGTCTCCTTCCCGAGACGACGACGTGCAGGGGGATCAGTGCCACGATCACCGCAACCACCCACAGCAGCGTCGGCCCCAACGTCGACCAGGTGACCACTCCGGCGCCCGGGGTGCTGTCCCCGGCGAGAGCACGCAACGCGTAGACGAACTGGGATATCGGCTGGTTGCGCACGAACCCGCGAATCCAGTCCGGGAACCGTTCGACCGGCTGGATGCCGACCGACAGCAACCCGAAGATCAGCTGCGGCAACAGCATCATCGGCATGGTGGCTTCGGGGTTCTCGGTGGCGGTTCCGATCCAGTCCCCCAGCAGCGACAGGGCCACCCCGATCAGCAGCAGCAGCGCACAGAACCCGACGGTGTGAACCAGGCCGCCGTAGAACCGGAATCCGATCACGTGGCCGCAGGCCAGTGAAACCGCCAGCGCGATCGCGCAGCGGTACATGCTGGCCGACATGCGGGCCGCCAACGGCGTCAGCGGGGCGATCGGCATGGCCCGAAACCGGCGGTTGATGCCTTGCACCGCGTCGGTCGCCGAACGGAACGCCGCCGACACCGACGCGAAGGCGATCGCCTGCAACCCGATCAGCGGCATCAGATACTGGGCGTAGCTGCTCATGTCGGCGGCGAACACGCTCATCATCTGTTTGAGCGGAATGTAGAAGCCGACGGTGAACATGATCGAGGCGGCCACCTGGGTGACCAACTCCCCGTTGCGCAGCGTCGGGGCGATGGTGCGGACCGTCAACACCCACCATTGCTGGCGGGTCGAGACCGGCGGGCGTGTCGCGCGCAGGTCGACGGCGGCCACACTCATGCAGGGACCTCCGCGTCGTCGGGTGCCGAGGTCTCGGTGGGATCGCCGGTGAGCGCGAAGAACACCTCGTCGAGGGAGGGGCGCCGCAATCCGATGTCGCTCAATTCGATCTCGGCGGCGGCCAATCGGCGTACCGCCTCGAGAAGGGTGTCGGGACCGTCCGGTGCGGCGATGGCGATCCGGTCGGCCTCAGCACTCAGCGCCGCGTGATTCTGCTCGCCGGCGAGGTCACCGAGTACCCCGGCGATCATGGGCAGATCGTCGCGGTGGCGCGGCACGATGTCGCAGTACGTGGAGCCGATGCGTTGCTTGAGATCATCCGCGGTGCCCGAGGCGATGACCGCGCCGTGGTCGACGACCACGATCCGGTCGGAGAGCGCGTCGGCCTCCTCGAGGTACTGGGTGGTCAACAGTGTGGCGATCCCGGCGGCTTTGAAGTCGGCCACCAGGTCCCAGATGGCTTGCCGGCTGCGCGGATCCAGACCGGTGGTGGGCTCATCGAGAAACACCACATCGGGGCGGACAACGAGGCCGCAGGCGATGTCGATACGCCGGCGCATCCCACCGGAGTAGGTGCTCACGGCCCGGTCGGCGGCGTGATCGAGGTCGAATTGCGCCACAAGCTCGGCGGCCCGGGTGCGGGCCTGCGATTTGGTCAGTCCCTGCAGCCGGCCGAACATGACGAGGTTCTCCCGCCCGGTCAAGATGTCGTCGAGCGCCACCTGTTGCCCGGTCAGCATGATCGAGCGCCGCACCCCGGCCGGGTCGCTGAGCACATCGTGTCCGGCGACGACTGCTCGGCCACGATCGGGGCGGGTCAGGGTCGACAGGATGTCGACGGTGGTGGTCTTGCCCGCACCGTTGGGCCCGAGCAGTCCCACCACCTCACCGTGGTGGACCTCGAAACTAATGTCACGCAACGCCGTCACCGATCCGAACGTCTTGCCTATGCCGTCGACGACAACCGCGGGTGTGTCGGTCATGGTTCTCCTTGTTCGCAATCTCGGGGTTCGCAATCTCGGACGGGTGCCGGGATCTGGTGGTCGGTCAGGTCTGCGACGACAGGTCGACCAGTGTCAGGTCGCCGTCGGCGAGATCGGCGTCACCGTCGGAACGATCGTCGGAAGCATCGCCGGAATCTTCGTCGATCACCGTGCGCGCCAACCTCATCACCGCCTCGGCGAGCGTGACGGCCAACCGCTGCGTGGCGTCGGCGTCGATGCGGCGGGTGTCGTGCCACCAGTCCAGGTGCAGCTGCCCGGCGAGGCGGTACAACCGTAGTTCGATCGCGTGCCCGAGCCCCGGTACCGTGTCGCGCACCGGCAGCGCGGTGTCGGGATCGAACTGCACCGGCGCGTCGTCGGTCGACAGGCTCGGCAACTCGGGGATCGTGCCGGCGTTGTGCAGGTAGATCTGTGCGGTGGGCTGAGCCGCCAATGTGCGTGCTGTCGGGGCGTAGACATACCGCAGCAGGCCGTAGCCGATCCCGTAGTGCGGCACCGTCGATACCGTCTCGTGAACGGCGTCGATGCGCTCTGCGGCGCTCCTCGCCGGGTTGGCCGAGCACTCCAGCACCACCGGGTACACGGTGGTGAACCAGCCGACCGTGCGGTGGAGGTCCACGTCGGGTTTGAGCACCGAGCGGCCCAGACCGCCGAGGTCGACCGCGAGGGTGCCCTCGCCGCTGCAGGTTGCGATCGTCTCGGCGAGCGCGGCCAGCACGATGTCGTCGACCGACACCTTGCAGCGGCGGCGCGCATCGTCGAGTTCGGTGGTATCGGCCACGCTCAACACGCTCGAGTGGCGGTTCAAATCCCCGACGTGCGGGGCGGTGTCGACCGTGGGCTCACCGATCTGCAGGGTCGCCGACGTGCCGGCCCGCAGCCAGTAGTCGGCGGTGTCGAGCACCGACGGATGTGTGCTCAACGCAGCGCACCGCGTCGCCCACTGCCGCCACGACACGGGCACCGTGGGCAGGGTGATGTCCTGGCCGCCGATGCGCTGACCGAGCGCGGTGAGCACGTCGGCGAGCACGATGTCGCGGGAGGCCGGGTCGGCGACCATGGCGTGCAGGCTCAACGCCAGGTAGCACGGCCCACCGGTGCGGCCCCGTATGTGGGTCGCGGTGAGCGGCGCCAGGTCCTCCGCGCCGATCTGCTCGGCCAGCAGCGTAAGAACCGCCTGGTGTTCGTCGCCGTGGTCGGGCAGTTCCCGGGTGGTGAAGTCGGTGAACTCCTGCGGTTCGCCGATCTCTTGGACCCAGGTGCCGCCGCGCTGCACCAGTTGCAGCCGCAGCGCCTCGTGATGGTTGATGACCGCGGTCAGCGCCGCATGGATGTCGTCGGCGTCGACGTCGGGGCGCAGTCGCAGCAGCAGTGGGATGCGCCAGCGGCCGCGGTCGGCCAACCCGGCGTCGATGAACCGCTCCAGGTTGGGGGGTAGCGGCGGGGCGGCGGCGGTGCCGGGGTCGCGCGCCAGTCCGCCCTCGCTGTAGCGCGCGACCAGGGCACGGGCCAGGGCGCTCACCGTCGGGTGTTCGTAGAGGTCCTGTGGTGTCAGATCCAGGCCTTCATGGGTGGCCGTCATGGCCACGCTGATCGCGATCAGCGAGTCGCCGCCGATGTCGAAGAAGTTCGCGCCGCGCCCGATGTCGTTGATGCCCAGGCATTGACCCCAGATGCGTTGCACCGTGGCCTCCATCTGCGCGGTCGGGTCCACGTCGCCGCCCGAGCCGTTGCCGGCGGTCATCGCCGCACGGGCGGCCACGGGCAGCGGCGCCTGGCCGTGGCCGCCGGCGTAGTCGATCCAATGCCGCTGACGATCGAACGGGTAGCCCGGCACGGTCACCCGGGTCGGGGTGCGACCGCCGTGACGGGGCCGCCAGTCGACGTCGACGCCGGCGGCCCACAGCGCACCGAGACCCAGCAGGAAGGTGTCGTGGTCGTCGCGGTTCTGGGCGTGGTGCCGCATCATCCGAACCGCACGGTGGTCACCGGAGAAGGCGGGGTGGCGCATTGCCGATCCGGTGAGGCTTCCGCCCGGGCCGACCTCGATCAGCACCCGGCCCGGATGGCCGAGCAGCACGTCGAGCTCGTCGGCGAAGCGAACCGTGGAGCGGATCTGTTTGGCCCAGGTCTGCGGATCGGTCGCCGCGTCGGCTGTCAACCAGGTGCCGGTGATGTTGGACAGCAACGGGATCCGCGGTTCGTGCAGGGCGAGTTGCGAGAGGTAGGTGGCGAACTCCGGCACCACCGGGTCCATCAGCCGTGAGTGGAAGCCGTGGGAGGTGCGAACCCGCCGTGCGGTGATCCCCCGTTCGGCGAGCCGTTCGGTGAACGCCGCGATGGTCTCCGCGGTGCCGGCGACCACGCAGCTGCCCGGATCGTTGACGGTCGCCAGGTCCACCGCGGTGGCCGCGAGGTCCTCGGTGATCTGATCGGCGCTGCAGGGCACGGCGACCATCACCCCGCGGGGCGCGGCGTGCATCAGCCGTGCCCGCATCGCCACCGCCTGTACCGCGGTGGACAGGTCGAACACCCCGGCGAGGGTTGCGGCGGTGTATTCACCGATGCTGTGGCCCGCCATCGCCGCCGGTTGCACGCCGTAGGACTGGAGCAACCGGGCCAGGGCGTATTGCACGGTGAACAGTGCGGGCTGTGTCCGGTCGGTGCGTTCCAGGCTGCGGGCGGTGCCGTCGAAGATCTCCGCGCGCAGGTCGATGTCGAGTTCGTCGCCGAAGGCGGCGGCGCAGGCGTCGAAGTGTTCGGCGAACACCGGTTCGGCGTCGTAGAGCCCGCGTGCCATTCCGATGTGTTGTGCACCCTGGCCGGGGAACATGAACACAACCCGCTCGTCGAGGCCGGTGACACCGGGATCGGGCGCGTCGGCGACCAGGGCGTTGTCGTGGTCGTCGGCAACGAGCACGCTCGCCGCCTGCACCGGGTCGTGGGCGACGACGACGCCGCGGACCTTTTCGGTGCGCCGGCCGGCAAGGGTGGCTGCCACATCGACCAGATCCGGTGCGTCGGCGGACAGTTCGGCGGCCAGCGCCCCACGGTAATCCTGGAGGCTCTCCGGTGTGCGCGCCGACATCACCAACACCTGTGCACCGCTGGTGTTCTCCGAGGGAGCCGGGCGGTCGGGCGCTTCCTCGAGGACCACGTGGGCGTTGGTGCCGCCGACCCCGAAGGAGGACACCCCGGCGCGGCGCACCCCCGGCCATTCCCACGCGCCGTGCTGGTCGCGCACTTCGAACGGGCCGCGGTCCAGGTGCAGCTCAGGGTTGGGGGCGGTGTAGTGCAAGGTGGCCGGGATCTCGCGATGCTCTAGGCAGAGAATAGCTTTGATCAGCCCCGCGATCCCGGAGGCGACCTCGAGGTGGCCGATGTTGGATTTGACCGATCCGAGGTAGCACGGGCCGGGGCGTTCCTCCTCGGAGATCGCGAACGCTTGGCGCAACCCGTCGAGTTCGATCGGGTCACCCAACGGCGTTCCGGTGCCGTGGGTCTCGATGTAGCCGACGGAGGCGGGGTCGATCTCGGCCACTGCGTGCGCCTCGGCGATCACCTCCGCCTGCCCGACGGCGTTGGGGGCGGCGTAGTTCATTTTGGTTGCGCCGTCGTTGTTGATCGCCGAGCCGCGGATGACCGCGTGAACGCGGTCCCCGTCGGCGATGGCGTCGGCCAGTGGTTTGAGCAGCACCGCCCCGACACCGCTGCCGAAGATGGTTCCGTCGCTGCGGACGTCGAACGGCCGGCAGTGACCGGTGCCCGACACCATCGATCCGGCCTCATGCCAGTAGCCCACGCGGTGCGGCACCCGGATCGAGGAGCCGCCGGCCAGGGCCATCTCGCATTCCCCGTTGAGCAGCGCCTGGCACGCCAGGTGCACCGCCACCAGCGACGACGAGCACGCGGTCTGTACCGACAGGGCGGGGCCGCGCAGGTTGAACTGGTGGGCGACGCGGGTGGCCAGGTGGTCTTTGTCGTTGTGCAACGACAGGTTGACCATCTCGAAGGTGGCGCCTTCGCCGATCACGGTGCTCGGCCGGTGGTGTGACATCAAGTTGTGCAGCAGGTAACCGCTGGCCGAGCTGGTTCCGAACACCCCGACCGAGGCCTGCAGGGTCGCCGGGTTGACCCCGGCGTCTTCGAAGGCATGCCAGGCGGTCTGCAGAAACAGTCGATGTTGCGGGTCCAGGGTGGCCGCGGTGTGCGGGGTGAACCCGAAGAATTCCGCGTCGAATTCCTCGATGCCGTCGAGCAGAGCGGCGCGGCGCACGTAGGAGTGGTTGTCCAGGGTGGCCTCGGCGATCCCGGCGGCCCGCAGCTCATCGGCACTGAGGTCGACGATCGATTCGACGCCGCCGCGCAGGTTCGCCCAGAACGTGGCAAGCGAGTCCGCACCGGGGAACCGGCCGGCCATGCCGATCACGGCGATTGCGGTGGTGGGTAGTTCGGTGTCAGTGGGAGTACTCACGCGCGGTGTCCTACCTTCCTGCGGGCGGCGGCGCGTCGACGTGCCGCGGCTCGCTGTTGGGCGCGCCCGGCCACCCCGCCGGTGGGGGTGGCGGCGCCGGTCGCCCCACCCGGATCGGCGGGGCCGGTGAGGTCGAGTTGACGGATCAGATCGGTGGCCAGGTCCGGCAGGGTCGCCCCCTGCAGCAGCAGCGCCACCGGGGGTTCGACTCCGAAGTCACCGCGCACGGTGTTCCGGATTCGCACCGCCATCAGCGAATCCATACCGAGGGTGGTCAGCGGTGCGCTGTCCTCGAGGGCATCCGGAGTCGAAAATCCCATGATCGCGGTGATCCGGGAACGCAGCCGGGCGCGCACCGCGGCGGTGACGGCGTCGGGCTCCAGGTCTCGCAACGCGTCGGGCCCGGACCAGTCGTCGTCGGCGGAGTCGAAGTCGAGTTCACCGGCGAGATCGGAGAAGTAACCGCGGTGGGCCAACTCCGGGAAGGCCGCGGCGGCCCGGTCCAGGCGTAGCCGCGCGACACCGATCCGTTCGGGCTGGGCCGCGAGCACCGCGTCCAACGCGGCGAGCCCCTCTGTGGGGTCCAGCGGATCGAGCACACCGAGTGTGAGGGCGCGGGCCGCCCCGACGTCGGCCCACTGGCCCCAGTCGATCGCCGTGCCGGGCAGCCCGGCCGCGCGACGCCACCCGATCAAGGTGTCCAGCCAGGCGTTGGCGGCGGCGTAGGCGCCCTGGCCGGGCGAGCCCAGCAATGCGGCCATCGAGGAGAATCCCACCCACCAGTCCATCTCACGCCCGGCGGTGGCGTGATGCAGTCGCAGCGCGCCGACTGCCTTGGGGCGCCACACCCTCTGCAGACTCTCCTCGTCCAGGGTGGCCACGATGCGGTCGTCGATGACCGCCGCTGCGTGGATGACCCCGCGCAGCGCCAGACCGGTCTGCTCGGCGGCGGCCACCAACCGGTCGGCGACACCGGGTTCGGCGATGTCGCCGGTGACCACCGTGACGTCGGCGCGTTCCTGCAGCTCCGACAGCGCGGTGGCCTGTTCGCCTGCCGGCGCGGACCGGCTGTTGAGCACGATCCGCCCGGCCCCCCGTTCGGCGAGCCACCCGGCGATCACCAACCCCAGGCCCCCCAGCCCACCGGTGATCAGGTAGGCACCGTCATCGCGGATGGGCGCGCCCCGACGGTCGGCGTCGAGGCGGGCCCGCGCGAGGCGCTCCACGTAACGGTCGGCTCCGTGCCAGGCGATGACGTCGTCGGTGCCGCCGGTCTGCACCTCGCTGATCACGGTGGCGACCGGATCAGCGACGTCATCCACGTCGATCATGGTGGCGCGCAGATCCGGGTGCTCGTAGCCGAGCACCCGGATCAGACCCCTCAGTGCGCCGATCGTCGGATTGTGTTCCCCTCCACCGGCCCCCAGACCGCCGTTGCTGACCAACCAGAGCCGCGGCGCCGCGCCGTGCCAGCCGTTGACGACGGCCCGCACGGTGGTCGCGAGATCCCAGATCAGATCCCGGGCTTGGCCGACGGTGTCCTCCACGCCGTCGGTTCCGGTGTCGACGCCAGCGGTGTCGAAGCCAGCGGTGTCGAAGCGATTGGTGTCGAAGCCAGCGGCGTCGACGACGACGATCACCCCGGCCGGCGGGTGGTCGGGGTCTCCGGCGAGGGCGGCGAACGCTTCGCGCACCGCGGGTTCATCACCCAGCGGCGCCCGGTGCACGCGACGGTGCGCGGCAGCGAACCGGTCGGTGAATTCCCCGGCGATGCCGGTGTCCGCGCCGGTCTGCGCCGACAGGACCAGCCAGCCGCCCGCGACGGCGTCGTCGGCCGGTGGCGGCACATCGGCCTGCTCCCAGATTGCGTGGAACAGCTTCTGGCTCAACGGCAGCGGCACCGCCCGGCGTTGAACACGCCGCAGGTAGATGCCGGTGAGTTCGGCGAGTGGGGCGCCGGTGTCGTCGGTGAGCAGAGCGCGGCCGAGCTTGCCGTCGGTGTCGAGGTCGGTCAACTCGGCGTGGCAGCGGGCACGGCGACCGATCGTTGCGGTGAACACCCGCAGCGATTCCACCGAGACCGGCAGGTAGGTGGTGTCGGCCTCGCCGGCGGAGGGTTCGGTGACCGCGGCGGCCACGCTCTGCAGGACCGCGTCGAGCAACACCGGGTGCAGCCGGTAGCCGCGGTGGGGGGTCGCCTCCTCGGGCAGCACGATCTCGGTGTCGGCGCGACCGTCGCCGCGCCGCACGATCCGGGTGAGCGCAGCGAACGCCGGCCCGTGATAGGCGCCGGTGCGGCGCAGAGCGCTGTAGAAGTCCGCTGGTGTCACAGCGATGCCGTCGGCGGTGGCGGAGTCGTCGCCGGCCGGTGGCCCGGGGAGCGCGCTCTCGGTGTCGAGGTGGGCCACCGCGTGCCGGGTCCAGGTGCCTTCGGCGCTGCGGGATGCGATCTGCACCCGGTTGTCCTCTAGGCTCAATTGGGTTGTCACCCAGGTGTGCTCGCCGAGCGCCAGCATCTGCTCGACTTCCAGGTGGGCCAGCCCCGGCCCGGGATCGCCCAGTGCGGCACGTCCGGCGGCGAGCGCCATCTCGGCGAAGGCGGCGGCCGGGAGCACCGGCTGTCCGTGGACGCGGTGGTCGGCCATCCAGCCCAGGGACGCGGTGCCCACATCGGCTTGCCAGGCGTGCCCGGAGGGCATCTCGACGTGCGCCCCGAGCAGCGGATGCTCGCCGGACGGCGTGGCCACGGGGGCGTCGACCCAGTAGTCGGTGTGCAGCCACGGCGTCGGCGGGAGGTCGATGATCCGGCCGGCGGGCTCGGCGGCGGTCTCGGCGGCGGCCCCCGCTCTCGCCCTGTGGGCGTGGAAGGTCAGGCTCTCCGGTTCGTCGCGCAGCAGGGTCGCGAGCACGGTCGCGTCCGATCCGAGGGTGTCGGTCAGGGTTTCGGTCAGCGCGTAGGTCAGCACCGGGTGTGGGCTGATCTCGATGAAGGTGGCGTGTTCGGCTGCGGCGGCGGTCACCGCCTGGTG
>NZ_NCXO01000037.1 GCF_002104795.1 Mycolicibacillus koreensis | reverse complement strand
GATCGCGTTGCGCTGCCCGGTCAGCTCCGACAGTTCAGCGAACAACGCCTCAAGACGCTCTCCCGGACGGGCATCCGGGCTGGTGGAGGTCGTGATCGAGGACATGCCACCAGCATCGCATCAGGGTCTGACAAAACCCGTTGGGCGGGTCAGCCCATCGTGGCCAACCGGGGCATCACCTCGTCGCCGAAGCGGCGGACGAACCCGGCCGGATCCGGATGTCCGGGCAGCGGGCCGACATGGATCAGGTCGATGCCCAGCGATGCGTAGCGCTCGACGGTGCGCAGGTACGCATCGAGGTCGGCGAACGGATCGTCGAACAGCCCGACGGTCTTGCGGATCTCCGCGGGATCACGCCCGATCGCGGCGCAGTGCTCACCGAGGACGGCGATCTTGTGCGCCAATCCGTCGGAGGCCAACACCGTGCCGTTACGGTTCCACACGTCGGCGTACCGCGCCGCCAGCCGCAGAGTCTTTTTCTCCCCACCGCCACCGATCACGATCGGCGGACGCCGCAGCGGCCGGGGCTCGCAGATGGTCTCGGCGAGCCGATAGTGCTTGCCCTCGAATGCGCCGTCATCGTCGCTCCACATCTGCAGGCAGATCTGCAGGGTCTCTTCCATCATCTCGAACCGGTCGCGCAGCGGCGGGAACGGCACCCCTAGCCCGGCGTGCTCGCGTTGATACCACGCGGTGCCCAGACCGAACATCGCCCGTCCCTGCGACAGCACATCCAAGGCAGCAACCGTTTTCGCCAGTACCCCGGGATAGCGGTAGGTCACGCCGGTGACCAGTGCCCCCAATGCGAGTCGCTGGGTCTGTCCTGCCACGAACCCCAGCGAGGTGTAGCACTCCAGGAACGGATCATCAGCAGGCCCGAGTTGTTCCATTTGGAAAAAATGGTCCTGCATCGTGAACATCGTCGCGCCGATCTCCTCGGCGGCCCGGGCGGTCGCCGCGAGCGAGGCGGCCATCCCCGCGGTATCGCCGCGCAGAAAGTCGACGAAGTGAATTCCCACATCCATCAGCGATGTCTCCCTGCCCGCGGCGCTGGCCCTGCATCGGGTCCGTGGCCATTCTACGAACCGCCGGCGGTCTGCCGACGTGCCGCGTGGGCAACGCCACAGCTCACGAACTCGCCGCCAGCCACGTCATACACCCTGGTGAGCGCCCCCGGGCGGACTCGAACCGCCGACCACGAGATTAGAAGTCACGTGCTCTATCCAGCTGAGCTACGGGGGCAATCGCGCAGGTCAGTGTAATCAACACCGTCGCACCTCGGGGGCATCGAGGCAGGGAGGCGATCCGGTGCGCCGCCGCCGACCCGGGACCGGCGTCGACAGGGTGGTCGCGGCGCGGCGAGGAGCACCCAATCGGCCAACGCGAGCGGCGTAACCCGACTAGCGTTATCGACACGGCAACGGCATGGATCGGAAGGGGTCGAGGGTGGCGGTGTATCGGACCGGCGGGGCGGGTGTGTGACGTGGGAAAGGATCTCAACGCCGCCGGCCTGCCCGTCGAATTGAGCGCTGTCGACTACTTACTGCACCGCGGCGAAGCCAACCCGCGGACACGGTCGGGCATCTTGAGTCTGGAGATCCTCGACACCACCCCGGACTGGGCACGGTTCCAGGCCACCTTCGAAGCGGCCTCCCGCAAGGCGTTGCGCCTCCGGGAGAAAGTGGTGGTGCCGACGTTGCCGACCGCGCCCGCCCGCTGGGTGGTCGACCCGGACTTCAACATCGACTACCACGTGCGACGGCTGCGGGTCGCCGAGCCGGGCACACTGCGTGAGCTTCTCGACTTGGCCGAGTTGATGTTGCAGGCGCCGATGGACACCTCCCGGCCGCTGTGGACGGCGACATTGGTCGAGGGACTCGCCGACGGGAAGGCGGCGGCCCTGCTGCACATGAGCCACGCGGTCACCGACGGCGTCGGCGGGATGGAGATGTTCGGTCAGCTCTACGATCTCGAACGCGACCCACCGGCGCGACGGGTCGCGCCCCTGCCGGTGCCCAAGGACCTGTCCCCGGAAGACCTCATGCGCGACGGGCTCAACCGGCTGCCGGGTTCGCTGCTCGGCGGCGTCCGCGAACTGGTCACCGGGTCGGCGCGGGCCGCGACACGGGTGGTGGGGGACCCGCTCGGCGCTGCCGCCGGCATCGTCGACTACGCCCGGTCCAGCCTGCGGATGATGCAGCAGGCCACCGAACCGTCACCGCTGCTGCGTCGCCGCAGCCTGTCCAGCCGTACCGAAACCCTCGACATCGACCTCGCGGACCTGCACCGGGCGGCCAAAGCGGCGCAGGGCTCGATCAACGACGCCTACCTGGCCGGGATGTGCGGTGCGCTACGGCGCTACCACGTCGCGCTCGGGGTGCCGATAGCGACACTGCCGATGGCGGTACCGGTCAACCTGCGCACCGGCACCGATCCCGCCGGGGGCAACCGGTTCACCGGCGTGAACCTGGCCGCACCGATCGGGGAGGCGGACCCGGCGACGCGGATCAGCAAGATCCGCGCCCAGATGACCCAGCGCCGTGAGGAACGGGCGCTCGGGCTCCTCGGCGTGATCGCCCCGCTGTTGAGCGTGCTTCCGACACCGGCGCTGGAGTCGCTGGAGGGATCGGTGATCGCCGCCGATGTGCAGGCCAGCAACATACCGATGTACCCGGGGGAGACCTACCTCGCCGGCGCGAAGGTGCTGTGCCAGTACGGGCTGGGGCCGTTGCCGGGCGTCGCGATGATGGCAGTATTGTTGTCGCGCAACGGTTTATGCACGATCAGCGTGCGCTATGACCGGGCGTCGATCACCGATGAGACGCTGTTCGCACGCTGCCTTCAGGAGGGATTCGACGAGGTGCTCGCACTGGCCGGCGATCCGGCACCTCGTTCGCGGCCCACGTCCTTCACCGCCTCGACCGGATCGGAGCGAGCATGACGACCCCACGGGATTTGCGGCTGCCAGGCTCGGTGGCCGAGGTCGCCGCCAGTCCGCCGGGCCCGAAGGTCGGCGCGTTCTTCGACCTGGACGGCACGCTGGTCGCCGGGTTCACCGGGGTGATCCTGACCCGCGAACGACTCCGTCACCGCGATATGGGTCTGGGTGAACTGGTCAGCACGATCGCCGCCGGGGTGAACCATCAACTGGGCCGCATCGAGTTCGAGGGGCTGATCAACACCGCCGCCGCCGCACTTGGCGGACGGCCGCTCAGCGACGTCACCGAAATCGGCGAACGGATGTTCACCCAGAAGATCGAGCCGCGGGTCTATCCGGAGATGCGGGAGTTGGTGCGCGCTCACCTCAACCGCGGCCACACCGTGGTACTCAGTTCTTCGGCCCTGACAATCCAGGTCGACCCGGTGGCCCGGTTTCTGGGCATCCCCAACACGTTGACCAACCGGTTCGAGACCGATGAGAACGGTGTGCTCACCGGCCGTGTGGTCGAACCGATCCTGTGGGGTCCGGGCAAAGCCGACGCGGTCCAACGGTTCGCGGCCGAGCACGACATCGACCTCAAGGACAGCTATTTCTACGCCGACGGCGATGAAGACGTGGCGCTGATGTACCTGGTCGGCAATCCGCGGCCCACCAACCCTGAGGGCAAGATGGCCGCGGTGGCCAAAAAGCGGGGTTGGCCGATCCTGCGATTCTCCAGTCGCAGCGGCATCGGGTTCACCGGTGCGGTACGCACCCTGGCCGGGGTCGGCTCCCTGGTGCCGATCGCCACCGGTGCGGTGTGGTGGGGACTGCTGACCGGCAGTCGCCGCCGCGGGGTGAACTTCTTCACCTCCAACTGGCAACGGTTGGTGCTGACAGCCGGTGGGGTCAGCCTCAACGTCCTCGGTGAGGAGAACCTCACCAAAAAGCGCCCGGCGGTGTTTATCTTCAACCACCGCAACCAGGTTGACCCACTGATCGCGGGCGCCTTGGTGCGCGACAACTACACCGGGGTGGGCAAGAAGGAGCTTGCCAACGATCCGGTGATCGGTGCGCTGGGGCGGGCGCTCGACGTCGCGTTCATCGACCGCGACGACAGCGCGGCGGCGGTGGAGGCACTGCACGAGGTCGAGGAACGCGCGCGCGACGGACTGTCGATCCTGATCGCACCGGAGGGGACCCGGCTGGACACCACCGCGGTGGGGCCGTTCAAAAAGGGAGCGTTCCGGATGGCGATGGCCACCGGGTTGCCGATCGTGCCGATCGTCATTCGCAACGCCGAGCAGGTCGCCTCCCGCGATTCGATCACCATGAATCCCGGCACCGTGGACGTCGCGGTCTTCCCGCCGATCTCGGTGGACGACTGGACGCTGACCAATCTCGATGACCGGATCGCGCGGGTGCGTCAACTGTATCTGGACACGATCGCCGACTGGCCGTCCGACGAACTTCCCGACGTCGACATCGGTGGACCCACCGCGCCGTCGGCCGCCAAACGTGCCGCCAAGAAATCACCGGCCAAGAAGTCACCGGCCAAGAAGGCGCCCGCCAAGCCCGGCGCGGCCAAGAAGACCGCCACCAAGTCCGGCGCCAAGAAGAGCGCCGCGACCCAGCGGAGCACGAAGAAATCCCCACCGAGATCCTCCGGCGAGCCCCCCGGTGGCCCGGCCGGCTCGGCGCGGCCGCGAGGCCGGCCATGAGCGCACCGCTGCCCAACCCGGCCGGGTTCACCACCGCCGACGACGCGTTGGTGCTCGCCTCGGTGACCTCCGAGGTGGAGGCGGACCTGATCGCCGAATGGCTGCGCCGTCAGCAGGCCAGCCATCCGGAGGCCCGTGTCGACGTGGTCACCCTGACCGGCGATGACGGCGAGTTCGGGCCCGGCGGTGACAACGCCGATATGGCTCGATTGGTCAACCAACTCGCCGCCGACGAGCAGCGCCCCGTCGTGCCGGTGCGGGTTTTTTGGATTCCGCGCGCCAACGCCTCGACCCTCAACCGGGTCGTGGCCTTGTTGCCGGGGCAGGACCCCTACCATCCCAGTGAGCGGGCCCAACGGCGGATCCTGCGCTCCGACGCGAGTCGCGCCCGCGTCGTCGCCGGCGAATCGGCGACGGTTGCCGAACTGCGTCAGCAGTGGCAGGAGACCACCGTCGGTGGCACCCCGCGCGACTTCGCGAATTTCGTGTATCGGCGCGCCGAATTGGCTTTGGAGCGAGCCGAATACCGCATCCTGGGACCGCAGTACAAGTCGCCGCGCCTGGTGACTCCGGAGATCCTGGCGTCAAGCCGGTTCCGCGCCGGGCTGGAGAAGATCCCCGGAGCCAGTCTCGACGAGGCCCGCAAGATGCTCGATGAGCTGTCGACCGGGTGGAGTCGGGTATCGGTCGACCTCGTCGGTGTGTTGACCAGGGCGCTCAGCCGGGGCTTCGACTCCGAAATCGACTATGACGAATACCAAGTGGCGGCATTGCGCGAGGCGCTGGAGACCCATCCGGCGGTGCTGCTGTTCTCGCACCGCTCCTACATCGACGGCGCGGTCATCCCGCTGGCGATGCAGGAGAACCGGCTGCCGCCGGTGCACGTGTTCGCCGGAGTCAACTTGTCATTCGGGGCGATGGGTCCGCTGCTGCGACGGTCCGGTGTCATCTTCATCCGCCGCAACATCGGCAACAACCCGCTGTACAAATACGTTCTGCGCCAATACGTCGGCTACGTGGTGGAGAAACGATTCAACCTGAGTTGGTCGATCGAGGGAACCCGGTCGCGGACCGGGAAGATGCTGCCACCCAAGCTGGGCCTGATGAGCTACGTCGCCGACGCATACCTCGACGGACGCAGCGACGATATTCTGTTGCAAGGAGTTTCGATCTCCTTCGACCAGCTACACGAGACCGACGAATACGCCGCATACGCGCGGGGAGCGGAGAAGACCCCCGAAGGGGTCAGCTGGCTGTACAACTTCATCAAGGCCCAGGGCGAGCGCAACTACGGCAAGATCTACGTCCGTTTCCCCGAAGCGGTGTCGATGCGCCAATACCTCGGACCGGCAGACGGCCCGATCGGGGCCGACCTCGACGCCAAACGGCTGGCGATGCACAAGATGGCCTTCGAGGTGGCCTGGCGGATCCAACGATGCACCCCGATCAACGCGACCGCGCTGGTCTCCGCGCTGCTGCTGACCACCCGAGGTCAGGCATTGACCCTGGGCCAACTGCACCACACCCTGCAGGACTCGCTGGATTACCTGGAACGCACCGACACCCCGATGACCAACAGCGCGTTGCGGTTGCGTAGCCGCGACGGGGTCCGCGCGGCCGTCGACGCGCTCTCCGGCGGGCACCCCATCACCCGCGTCGACGGCGGCTGGGAGCCGGTGTGGCGCATCGCCCCCGAGGACGAGCACGCCGCGGCGTTCTACCGCAATTCGGTGATCCACGCCTTCCTGGAGACCTGCATCGTGGAGTTGGCGCTGGCGCACGCCTGCGACGCCGACCCCGACGCCGGGGACCGGCTCACCGTGTTCTGGGACCAGGCGATGCGGGTACGCGACCTGTTGAAGTTCGAGTTCTACTTCGCCGACTCCGCGGCGTTTCGGGAACACGTCGCCGCCGAGATGGGATGGCAGGACGGCTGGGAGGACCGGGTGCGGGTCGGCGGTGACCAGGTCGAGGAGTTGCTGCGCGCCAAGCGGCCGCTGATGTCCAACGCCATGCTGCGGGTGTTCTTCGAGGCCTACGAGGTGGTCGCCGACGTGCTGCGCAACGCACCGACGGTCATCGACGCCGAGGAACTCACCACCCTCGCACTCGGGGTGGGACGCCAGTACATCGCCCAGGGGCGGGTGCGCAGCGCCGAACCGGTCTCGACGCTGCTGTTCGCCACCGCCTGTCAGGTGATGGGCGACCAGGGCCTGCTCGTCGGCGCCGACGAACAGGTTGACCCCGACGAGCTCAGCGAACGCCGGGTGGCGTTCCACCGTGAACTGCGCGGCATCCTGCGTGACATCGACCGTATCGAGCGGATCGCCCGGCAGCAGTTCATCGCCCGCGAAGCCCGGCGTCGGGCCGCCGCGGGTCACCAACCGCGCCCGTAGCGCCCGCTGCGGTGTGCGGGCCGAACCGGTGCGCGGCCTACCCTGGACGGGTGAGCGCCACCCGCACCTCAGCCCGTCCCCCCGTCGCCCCGCTGCTGCTCGGGGTCGCGGCGCTGGCCGGCGCGGTCGCCGCCGGGATCGGTGCCCTGTCGGTGGCCGCGGCGCTGACCGCGACCGGCCTGCCCGACCCAGGCACCGTCACCACCGTGGGGCTGCCGTTCGTGCGGGCGGCCGGTGAGGTGGCCGCCGCGGTGACCGTGGGGTCGTTCCTGCTGGCAGCGTTTCTGGTGCCGCCGCAGGCCAACGGGGTGCTCGACGCCGCCGGCTACCGGTCGCTGCGGATGGGCACCGTCGCCGCCGGCGTCTGGGCGGTGTGTGCGGCGTTGCTGGTGCCGTTGACGATCTCCGATGTCTCCGGTCGGCCGATCACCGAGCATCTCAACCCGGCGCAACTGTGGTCGGTGGCCGGTCTGGTCAACATCGCCTCGGCCTGGCGGTGGACGGCGATCCTCGCCGCGCTGCTCTGCCTGGCCAGCCTCGCGGTGCTGCGCTGGAACTGGACCCCGGCGCTGTTGGCGGGCTCGCTGATCACCCTGCTGCCGCTGGGGCTGACCGGGCACTCCGCCGCCGGCGGCTCCCACGACCTGGCCACCAACAGCCTGATCATCCATCTGCTGGCCGGTGCACTGTGGGCCGGTGGGCTGCTGGCGCTGCTGGTGCACGCGCTGCGCGGCGGTGAGCACGCCGATTTGGCCGCCCGACGGTTCTCCGCGGTGGCGCTGTGGTGCTTCGTCGCGATGGGACTCAGTGGTGTGGTCAACGCCGGGGTGCGGGTGCTGCCGTCGGACCTGCTCACCACCGACTACGGCCGGCTGGTGCTCGCCAAGGTGGCGGCGCTGGTGGCGCTGGGTTTCCTCGGCTGGCGACAGCGCCGCAGCGGGGTGGCCGCCCTGCAGGCCGACCCCGGCGCGCGCGGCGCACTGATCCGGCTGGCGTTGATCGAAGCCGTCATCTTCGGTGCCACGTTCGGCATCGCGGTCGGTCTGGGACGCACCCCGCCGCCCCCACCGCCGATCCTGAACCCGTCGATACCCGAGGTGCTGATCGGCTACGACTTCGCCGGGCCCCCCACGGTGGCCCGCATCCTGTTCGACTGGCGGTTCGACCTGGTGTTCGGCACCGCTTCGATCGTGTTCGCGGCGGTGTACCTGGTCGCGGTGAGGCGGTTGCGCCGCCGCGGCGACAGTTGGCCGCCGGGGCGCACCACCGCGTGGCTGCTGGGGTGTTTTTTCCTGCTGTTCGCGACGTCGTCGGGCCTGGGCCGCTACATGCCGGCGATGTTCAGCGTGCACATGGGCGCGCACATGCTGATGTCGATGCTGATCCCGATCCTGCTGGTGCTCGGCGCTCCGACGACCCTGGCGTTGCGGGCGCTGCCGGCCGCCGGACGCGGCCAACCGCCGGGGCCGCGGGAATGGCTGCTGGCCGGGCTGCACAGCAAGGTGTCGATCTTCTTCACCAACCCGATCGTCGCCGCGATCGTCTTCGTCGTCGGCTTCTACGGGCTGTACTTCGGCAGCCTCTTCGACGCGGTGGTGTCCAACCACGCCGGGCACGTCGCGATGAACCTGCACTTCCTGGCCAGCGGCTACCTGTTCTACTGGGTGGTGATCGGGGTCGATCCCACGCCGCGGCCGGTGTCGCACCTGACCAAACTGGTCGTGGTGTTCGCCTCACTGCCGATGCACGCCTTCTTCGGTGTGCTGCTGATGGGACGCCACACGGTCATCGGGGAGGCGTTCTACACCGCCCTGGGGCTGCCGTGGAACACCGACCTGCTCGCTGACCAGAGGTTGGGCGGGGGGATGGCGTGGGCGGCCGGCGAGCTGCCGTTGGTGATCGTGATGGTGGCGCTGCTCGCGCAGTGGCACCGCAGCGACGACCGCGCCGCCAAACGCATGGACCGCGCCGCCGACCGCGACGACGACGCCGAGCTGACCGCCTACAACGCGATGCTCGCCGAGTTGGCCCGCCGCGACGGCGGCGGCTGATCGGCGGGCGCGCCACCACGGTCCACAGTCGCCGGTTCATCCCCACCGTCTGTCGACTCACGTGCCCGGTGACGGCGCGGTGTCGGTGTCGCGGCGCTCAATGGGGTCACCCACCCGCATCGAGCCCAGGAGACACCTAATGTTCGAAACCCCGTTGACCGTGGTCGGCACCATCGTCGCCGACCTGCGCCGCCGCAACGCCGGCGACCAGGAAGTCATCAGCTTCCGGCTGGCCAGCAATTCCCGTCGGCGCACCCCGACCGGCGAGTGGGAGCCGGGCAACTCGCTGTTTCTCACCGTCAACTGCTGGGGCCGGCTGGTCACCGGGGTGGGCGCCACTCTGAGCCGCGGCGCGCCGGTGATCGCCGTCGGCCACGTCTACACCAGCGAGTACGACGACAAAGACGGCGTGCGCCGCTCCTCGCTGGAGATGCGTGCCACTGCCGTCGGCCTGGACCTGTCGCGGGCGATCGCGCGGATCGAGAAACCCGGCTACACCGGGGCCGCCGCGACCGGCGAACCGGCGCCGACCAGCGCCGCGCCGGCGCACACCGACGACGAAACCCCCGCCGAGGGCGACGGGCTGCCCATCAGCGCGTAGCGTCGCAGCTGCGCGCCGATCAGCGACGCCCACCGGCGACCCCACCGAGGGAGGCCCCGGGGTGAACCGGGGGCCACCTAGGATGGTGCGCGAGTACCCACCCCGCACGACCAGGAGGCAACACCGCGGCATGGCCGAATACATCTACACGATGAAGAAGGTCCGCAAGGCCCATGGCGACAAAGTCATCCTCGATGACGTCACCCTGAGCTTTCTGCCCGGCGCGAAGATCGGCGTGGTCGGCCCCAACGGGGCGGGGAAATCCAGCGTGCTGCGCATCATGGCGGGCCTGGACACCCCCAACAACGGTGAGGCGTTCCTGGCCAACGACGCCACCGTCGGCATCCTGCTGCAGGAGCCGCCGCTGAACGAGGAGAAGACCGTCCGCGGCAACGTCGAGGAGGGCCTCGGCGAGATCAAGGTCAAACTCGACCGGTTCAACGAGGTCGCCGAGTTGATGGCCACCGACTACACCGACGAGCTGATGGAGGAGATGGGCCGGCTGCAAGAGGAGCTCGACCACGCCAACGCGTGGGACATCGACTCCCAGCTCGAGCAGGCGATGGACGCCCTGCGCTGCCCGCCGCCGGAGGAGCCGGTGACCAAACTCTCCGGCGGGGAGCGCCGCCGGGTGGCGCTGTGCAAGCTGCTGCTGTCCAAACCGGATCTGCTGCTGCTCGACGAGCCCACCAACCACCTCGACGCCGAGAGTGTGCAGTGGCTCGAGCAGCACCTGGCCGCCTACGAAGGGGCGATCCTGGCGGTCACCCACGACCGGTACTTCCTGGACAACGTCGCCGAGTGGATCCTGGAGCTCGACCGCGGCCGCGCCTACCCGTATGAGGGCAACTACTCCACCTACCTGGAGAAGAAGGCCGAACGGCTCGCCGTGCAGGGCCGCAAGGACGCCAAACTGCACCGGCGGCTGCAGGAGGAGCTGGCCTGGGTGCGCTCCGGCGCCAAGGCCCGGCAGGCCAAGAACAAGGCCCGGCTGCAACGCTACGAAGAGATGGCCGCCGAGGCCGAGAAGACGCGCAAGCTGGACTTCGAGGAGATCCAGATCCCGGTCGGGCCGCGGCTGGGCAACGTCGTGGTCGAGGTGGAACACCTCGACAAGGGTTTCGGCGGACGCACCCTGATCAAGGACCTGTCGTTCACCCTGCCCCGCAACGGCATCGTCGGGGTGATCGGCCCCAACGGGGTCGGCAAGACCACGCTGTTCAAAACGATCGTCGGGCTCGAAGAACCCGACAGTGGCACCGTCAAGGTGGGGGAGACGGTCAAACTCTCCTACGTCGACCAGACCCGCGCCGGGATCGACCCGAAGAAGACGGTCTGGGAGGTCGTCTCCGAGGGACTCGACCACATCGTGGTGGGCCAGACCGAGGTGCCCTCGCGGGCGTATGTGTCGGCGTTCGGGTTCAAGGGCCCCGACCAGCAGAAACCGGCCGGTGTGCTCTCCGGTGGGGAACGCAACCGGCTCAACCTGGCGCTCACCCTCAAACAGGGCGGCAACCTGATCCTGCTCGACGAGCCCACCAACGACCTCGACGTCGAAACCCTCGGCTCGTTGGAGAACGCCTTGGACAAGTTCCCCGGCTGCGCGGTGGTCATCTCCCACGACCGCTGGTTTTTGGACCGCACCTGCACCCACATCCTGGCGTGGGAAGGCGACGCCGACAACGAAGCCAAATGGTTCTGGTTCGAGGGCAATTTCGGCGCGTACGAGGCCAACAAGATCGAACGTCTCGGTGAGGAAGCGGCGCGTCCGCACAGAGTGACCCACAGGCGGCTCACCCGCGATTAGAGTTGACTGCGTGACGGCGCCGAGTCGGCGCCGGGACAGGAGCAGTCGGCGTGCAGGACGATCCCGAAACCCGAAATGTCTGCAGCCTGAACGCTGATACCCGTCTCACCCGAGACGACGACATCCCGGACTGGATCACCGCCGCCTACACCGAGACCTATCGCGGTCCGCACACCGAAACCCCCGAACGCAACCACCCCGAGCGTCGCTGGGCGGGTCGCACCGTCAGCGCGGCGATGGTGGCTGCGCACTGCCGGCTCGGGCGACAGCGCCGCCCCGACGACATCCGCGTGGCGGTCTACGCCGCTGATGACCCGGTCGGATTCGGGCCGGCGCTGCAGGTGGTGACCAGTCACGGCACCATGCTGATGGATTCGGTTGCGGTGCTGTTGCATCGGCTCGGGGTGGGCTACAGCGGGATCATGAACCCGGTGTTCCGGGCGCGCCGCGACGCCGACGGGACGCTGCTGAGCATCGAAAAGCCCGCCCCGACCGCCGATGCCCCCTCCGGCGAGGACGAAACCTGGATCCACGTCCAACTCGTCCCCGACGTCGACGTGCGGGTGCTCACCGAAGCCGAGCACCTTCTGCCGGCGGTGCTGGCCGACGTGCGCCAGGTCAGCCTCGACTCCACCGCGATGACCGCCGCCCTCGAAGGGCTGGCGGTCAGCGTCGACACCGATTCGGCGGGTCGGTTCAGCGCCCCGGACCGCCACGACGTGGCGGCCCTGCTGCGCTGGCTGCTCGACGGCCACTTCATCGTGCTGGGCTATCAGCACGGGCTCGTCGACGGCGGGCGGGTGGCCGTCGACGCCGACAGTCGCCTCGGGGTGCTGCGGTTGCGTCAAGCCACCCGCACCCGGTTGGACCCCGATGGGGCGCTGCTGGCGTTGGCCCAGGCCACCGTGCCCAGTTATCTGCGGTTCGGCGCCTATCCCTACATCGTCGTGATCCGTGAGAGCGGCCCCGAACAGCTGATCGAGCACCGGTTCATCGGGCTGTTCACGGTGGCCGCGATGAACGCCAACGTGCTGGAGATCCCGGTGCTGGCGGGCAACGTGCGCCGTGCGTTGGAACTGTCCGAACGCGACCCGAGCCACCCGGGGCAGTTGCTGCTCGACATTTTGCAGACCGTCCCGCGCTCGGAACTGTTCGCGATGAACGCCGAGCAGTTGTTGACGATGGCGATGGCCGTGGTCGACCTGGGTACGCGGCGGCGAGTGCTGCTGTTCGCGCGCGCCGACCAGCGGGGACGTTTCGTGTCGTGCCTGGTCTATCTGCCGCGCGACCGCTACACCACCGCAGTCAGGCTGGCCATGCAGGACATCCTGGTGCGTGAATTCGGCGGCACCAGTCTGGAATACACCGCGCGGGTCAGTGAAGCCCCCTGGGCCCTGGTGCATTTCGTGGTGCGGCTGCCGGTCGGAGACTCGCCGTCCGCGGTGGACACGTCCGAGGCCAACCGGGCGCGCATCCAGGCTCTGCTCACCGAAACCGCCCGCACCTGGGCGGACCGGTTGCTGGCCGCCGCCGCGGAGGCGGGACTGCCGACGCCGGTCGCCGAGCACTATGCGGGCGCCTTTCCCGAGGTCTACAAACAGGCCATCGACCCCGAGGCGGCGATTGCGAACATCGCGGTCGTGGAGGAACTCGACGTCGATTCGGTCACCCTGATCGTCGGTGAGGACGACGACGGTTCTCCGCAACTCACCTGGTATCTGGGCGGGCACGGGGCCTCGCTGAGTGAACTGCTGCCGATGTTGCAGTCGATGGGCGTGGTGGTCTTCGAGGAACAACCGTTCACCGTCACCCGCGCGGACGGTCTGGTGGTCTGGATCTACCAGTTCAAATTCGAGCCGCACCCGACCATCGACCGCGCCCCGGACGGTCCGCAGCGCGAGATCGTCGCCACGCGGTTCGCCGATGCTGTCACCGCGATCTGGCGGGGCCGCGCCGAAGCCGACCGGTTCAACGAACTGGTTTTGCGCGCCGGGCTGACCTGGCAACAGGTCGCGGTGCTCAGAGCTTACGCGCGCTATCTGCGCCAGGCGCGCTTCCCTTACAGCCAGAGCCACATTGCCGCGGTCCTCAACGAAAACTCCGGCACCGCAGCCTCATTGGTGGCTTTGTTCGAAGCGTTGTTCGACCCGGAGGCCGGCCGGGTCGGTCGCGACGCCCACGCGGCAGCCGCAGCCGTCGCCGCTGATATCGATGCGCTGGTCAGTCTCGACACCGACCGGGTGTTGCGGGCGTTCGCCTCGCTGATCCAGGGAACGTTGCGCACCAACTACTTCGTCGACCGCTCCCACTCGGCGCGGGCCCACGATGTCCTGGCGTTCAAACTCGACGCACCCGGAATCGACGAACTGCCGCTGCCGCGGCCCAAATTCGAGATCTTCGTGTACTCCCCGCGCGTCGAAGGGGTGCACCTGCGGTTCGGCTACGTCGCGCGCGGCGGACTGCGCTGGTCGGACCGGCGAGAGGATTTCCGCACCGAGGTGCTCGGGCTGGTCAAGGCGCAGGCGGTGAAGAACGCGGTGATCGTGCCGGTGGGCGCCAAGGGTGGGTTCGTCGTCAAACAACCCCCCGCCCCCACCGGCGAGGCCGCCACCGACCGCGACGCCACCCGCGCCGAGGGAGTGGCCTGCTACCGGCTGTTCATCTCCGGGTTGTTGGACCTGACCGACAACATCGATCATGCGACCGGCGTGACCCACCCGCCAACGCAGGTGGTGCGCCGCGACACCGACGACGCCTATCTGGTGGTCGCCGCCGACAAGGGCACCGCCAGTTTCTCCGATATCGCCAACGAGGTCGCCGCGTCCTACGGGTTCTGGCTCGGTGACGCCTTCGCATCCGGCGGATCGGTCGGCTACGACCACAAGGAGATGGGCATCACCGCCCGCGGCGCCTGGGAGAGCGTCAAACGGCATTTTCGGGAGATGGGTATCGACACCCAGTCGCAGGACTTCACCGTCGTCGGCATCGGTGACATGAGCGGCGACGTGTTCGGCAACGGCATGCTGTGCTCACCCCACATCCGGCTGGTCGCCGCCTTCGACCACCGGCACATCTTCTTGGATCCCGACCCCGATCCGCGGCGCAGCTTCGTCGAACGTCAGCGGATGTTCGCTCTGCCCCGGTCGAGTTGGGACGACTACGACACCGCGCTGATCAGCACCGGCGGCGGAGTGTACGCCCGCGGTCAGAAGTCCATTCCCGTCACCGAGGAGGTGCGCGCGCTACTCGGGCTCGGTGACGAGGTGAGCGCGCTGTCGCCACCGCAACTGATCCGCGCGATCCTGCGCGCCCCGGTGGATCTGCTCTACAACGGCGGCATCGGCACCTACATCAAATCCGAGCGTGAATCCGATGCCGACGTCGGTGACCGCGCCAACGATGCCGTTCGTGTCAACGGAAATCAGGTGCGGGCCAAGGTGATCGGTGAAGGCGGCAACCTCGGGGTCACCCCGCTGGGCCGCATCGAATACGACCTAGCCGGAGGGCGGATCAATTCCGACGCTCTGGACAACTCGGCCGGGGTCGACTGCTCCGATCACGAGGTCAACATCAAGATCCTCATCGAGGCGGTGGTCACTGCCGGCGAGGTCGACAGCGCCGAACGCGCCGAGCTGCTGGCGTCGATGACCGACGAGGTCGCCGAACTGGTCCTCGCCGACAACGCCGCGCAGAACGACCTGATGGGCACCAGCCGCGCCAATGCGGCCAGTCTGCTGCCGGTGCACGCCCAGCAGATCCGCTCCCTGGTGGCCGATCACGGCCTCAACCGGGAGCTGGAGGCGCTGCCTTCGGACAAGGAGATCCGCCGTCGGCGCGATATGGGACTGGGGTTGACCTCGCCGGAACTGGCGACGCTGATGGCGCACGTCAAATTGGCGCTCAAAGCCGAACTGCTGGACACCGACGTGCCCGATCAGGACGTCTTCGCCGCCCGGCTGCCGCATTATTTCCCCGCGCCGCTTCGGAAGCGGTTCCCGCAGGCGATCCGCGCCCACCAACTGCGCCGCGAGATCGTGACCACGATGACCGTCAACGACCTCATCGACACCTGTGGCATCGCCTACGCCTACCGGCTCACCATCGACGTCGGCGCGTCGATGGTCGACGCCGCGCGCGCCTATGCGGCCACCGACGCGATCTTCGGCGTCGGCCGGCTGTGGCGGCGCATCCGCGCCGCGAGCACCGAGCAGAACATCCCGGTCGCGGTCTCCGACCGCATGACCCTGGATCTGCGCCGTCTCATCGACCGGTCCAGCCGTTGGCTGCTCAACAACCGGCCCCAGCCGCTGGCGGTCGGCGCCGAGATCAACCGGTTCGCCCAGAAGGTGTACATGCTCAGTCCGCGGATGGAGGAGTGGCTGCGCGGCGACGACGCGGCGATCGTCGCCCAACACGTCGGCGAGTACACCGCCGAGGGGGTGCCGGCCGATCTCGCCCGCGACATCGCGATCGGCCTGTACCGCTACAGCCTGCTCGACGTCATCGACGTCGCCGACATCGTCGAGCGTGACCCCGTCGAGGTCGCCGACACCTACTTCGCGTTGATGGACCGCCTCGGCACCGACGGTCTGCTCACCGCGGTGGCCGGTCTGCCCCGTGACGACCGGTGGCGCTCCCTGGCCCGCCTCGCCCTGCGCGACGACATCTATAGTTCGTTGAAGTCTCTGTGCATCGACGTGCTGGCGGTCGGCGAGCCCGACGAGGACGGCACCACCAAGATCGAGGAGTGGGAACACATCAACGGTTCACGGGTGCGGCGGGCCCAGCGCACGCTGGCGGAGATCACCGAGTCCTACAGCTCGGAGGACCTGGATCTGGCGGCGCTGTCGGTGGCCGCACGCCAGATCCGGTCGATGACCCAGGCGGCGCGGCGGGGAACGGCCGGATGAGCGGCGAGACCTTCGTGACGCCGGTCCATGTGCGGTGGTCGGACATCGACATGTACCAGCACGTCAACCACGCCACCATGGTGACGCTGCTCGAAGAGGCGCGGATCCCGTTCCTCACCCCGGTGTTCGGTGCGGAGATCATCACCACCGGGCTGCTCATCGCCGACGTGCGCATCTCCTACAAGGGCCAACTGCGCCTCACCGATTCGCCGCTGCAGGTGAGCATCTGGGTGTCGCGGCTGCGTGCGGTCGATTTCAACCTGGCCTACGAGGTCCGTTCGGTGTCCGCAGCCGGCGACTCACGCCCCGCGGTGATCGCCGAAACCCAGTTGGCCGCCTTCGATATCGAGGAGCAGCGCCTGGTGCGGCTGTCCGCCGAGCACCGCGAGTACCTGGGCCGCTTCGTGCGCTGAACGCCGGCCGGACCCCACCGAAAAACTGATACCGCCGGCCACCCGTTCCACCGCCCGGATCACCTCATCCAGAACGCAGTTGCCGGCGGCAACGACTGGCCGGTCAGCGGTCCGCTGGCACAGATCGCCGCGCCGTCCGGCAATGCCACCGGATGCTCGCCGGCGTTGAGGACGCACACCACGTCGCCGCAGCGGAAGCTCAGCACGGTTTCGGGTGAGGGCAACCAGGTCAGCTCCGCAGCCGGGGGACGCTCGGCGCGCAATGCCAGCGCCCGCCGATACAACTCCACCAGCGAATCGGGGTCGCCCTCCTGGTGCTGCACGGTCAGCTCCGCCCAGTCATCCGGCATCGGCAACCAGGTGCGGGCGGTGGTGGAGAACCCGTACGGGGCAGCATCACCGGACCAGGGCAGCGGCACCCGGGCGCCGTCGCGGCCCCGCTCGGTGTGCCCGGAGCGCTCCCACACCGGATCCTGCAACGCCGCGTCGGGCAACGCGACCTCCGGCAGGCCCAGTTCCTCGCCGTTGTAGACGAAAACCACTCCCGGCAGCGCCAACGTCACCAGCGCCGCCGCGGCGGCGCGGGCACGTCCCAGTTCGCCACCGCCGTACCGGGTCACGGTGCGCACCACGTCGTGGTTGGCCAGCGTCCAGGTCGGCGGCGCGCCGGCCAGTGCCGCCGCCGCCAGCGAGTTCTCGATGGCGTCGCGCAGGGAGGCGGCGTCGAAGGCGGCCTGCACCAGTCGGAAGTTGAACCCCAGATGCAGCTCGTCGGGGCGCAGGTAGGCGGCGAACGCGGCGTTGTCGTGCACCCACACCTCGCCGATGGTGACCGCGTCGGGGTAGTCGTCGACCACGGCGCGGATGGCCCGGTGGATCGCGTGCACGCCGGGCTGGTTGAACCGCGGGTCGTCGTCGCGGTGAGCGAGCAGCGCGATGTCGGTGGTGGGCATGTCCGGCAGCCCTTCGGGTTTGGCCATCCCGTGGGCGACGTCGATACGGAACCCGTCGACGCCACGATCCAGCCAGAACCGCAGGGTGCGGGTGAGGTCGGCGAGCACGTCGGGATGCGACCAGTCCAAATCGGGCTGTTCGGGGGCGAACAGGTGCAGATACCACTGGCCGGGCCGACCGTCGGCCTCGGTGACCCGGGTCCATGCCGGCCCGCCGAACACCGACACCCAATTGTTGGGCGGGTGCTCGCCGTGGCGGCCGCGCCCGTCCCGGAAGAAGTACCGGTCACGCGCCGGGTCGCCGGGGGCTGCGGCCAGCGCCGCGACGAACCACGGATGCGCGGCGCTGGTGTGGTTGGGCACCAGGTCCATGACCACCCGGATGCCCCGGTCGCCGGCGGCGGCCAGCAGCCGGTCCAGTGCGGCCAGCCCCCCGAACAGCGGATCCACCGCCCGCGGATCGGCCACGTCGTAGCCGTGGTCGACCATCGGGGAGACCATGACGGGGTTCAACCAGAGCGCATCCACCCCCAGGCCCACCAGATAGTCCAGGTGCGCCACGACACCGTCGAGGTCGCCGACCCCGTCGCCGTCGCTGTCGGCGAAGGAACGCGGATAGAGCTGGTAGAAGACCGCGTTGTGCCACCAGCGCGGATCCGCTCCCATCAGAACGGCGAGTTCACCAATGCGTGCGCCGCCATGTCCAGATACTCCAGCAGCTCGCGGCGGTGCTCATCGTCGAGGGTCGCGCTGTCGATCTCGTCGATCGCGACCCGCATGCAGCGCAGCCACGCGTCCCGCTCGTCGGGGCCGATCCGGTAGGGCACGTGGCGCATCCGCAGCCGGGGGTGACCGCGCTGCTCGGAGTAGGTGCGCGGCCCACCCCAGTACTGCTCGAGGAACATCCGCAGCCGGTCCTCGGCCCCGTCCATGTCGTCCTCGGGGTACAGCGGCCGCAGCAGGTCATCCTCGGCGACGAGCTGGTAAAACCGCGCGACCAGGGTGTGGAAGGTGTCGGCTCCGCCGACGGCGTCGTAAAACGTCTGCTGCGCGGAAGTCATCGCCTCCATTGTGCACGGGGGCGACCCCGCCCCGGATTGGGTAGCCGGCACGCGCGGAAATCGGGTGCGCACGGCGCCGAATCATGGTGAACTGTTGCGCGGAGGATTCATGGCGCAGCACACGAACCGCCGCGGCCACCGCAGTTCGGGTGCCGCACCGAGCCGGCCGGCGACCACCGGCGTCGCTCTGCGCAGCGTGCCTGCCCCCGTCGGGGCGACGCCGGCGTGGGGGCGCCGGCGGGTGCTGCTGCTCAACGCCTCCTACGAACCGTTGACCGCGCTGCCGATGCGGCGGGCGATCGTCATGCTGGTCTGCGGCAAAGCCGACACCGTGCACGAGGACACCTCCGGCGCGTCGAGCGGGCTGGTCATCCATTCGGAGACGCTCGCGGTGCAGGTGCCGTCGGTGATCCGGCTGCGCCACTTCGTGCGGGTGCCCTACCGGGCGCGGGTGCCGATGACCCGGTCGGCGTTGATGCACCGCGACCGGTTCTGCTGCGCCTACTGCGGCGGCCGTGCCGACACCGTCGACCATGTGGTGCCCCGCAGCCGCGGCGGGGTGCACGACTGGGAGAACTGCGTGGCGTGTTGCTCGGCGTGTAACCGCCGCAAAGCCGACCGGCTGCTGGCCGAGCTGGGATGGACGCTGCGGAACCCGCCGACCACCCCGACCGGCCAGCACTGGCGACTGCTGGCCGCGATTACCGATCTGGACCCGAGTTGGAGCCGGTATCTGGGGGAGGGCGCGGCCTGACAGCGCCCGACGGCGCCGACACGGGCTGTTTCCCCGACCTGCTGCACCCGGTGACAGCCGGTGGGATACGGTTTGCACCGTGAGCATGGCAGAGATCCACCTCTATTTCGTGGGCATCCCACTGGGGCTGACGCTGCTGTTGTCCCTGTGGATCTGGTCCCACAAGGGCGCACACGCGCCGACCTACCAGATGTCGGAGCCGTGGACGCATCCGCCGGTACTGTGGGCGGCCACCGACGAGGCCGCCCGGATGTCCGCCCACGGGCACGACAGCGCCGAGTTCAGTGTGGGAGGTGGCGCAAGTGGCAAGTGGTGACGTCGCGACGATCGATCCCGCCAGCCTGCCGGCCGGTTCGGTGATCACCAGCAGCGGGCGGGTCTCCGGAATCACCGAGCCCGGTGCGCTGTCGGTGGACTACCCGTTCCCGATCAAAGACCTGGTACGCCTCGACGACGCCTTGACCTACGGGTCGCGGGGCGCGCAGGCCGTGTTCGCGGTCTACATCGGTGAGCTGGGATCGGACACCGCGGCCCGCGCCCGGGAGATCCTCGGATCGGTGCCCACCCCGAACAACGCCGTGCTGGTGGCGGTCTCCCCGGACCAGCGTGCGGTCGAGGTCGCCTACGGCGCCGACCTGCGCGGGCGCGGCGCCGAATCAGCCGCCCCGCTCGGTGTCGCAGCCGGTGCGGCCGCCTTCGCCGAGGGCAACCTGATCGACGGACTGATCAGCGCGGTGCGGGTGATCAGCGCCGCGATCTCCCCGGGCTGACCCGCGGCGCCGGCTCCAGAGAACCGGTGCGTGACACCCCCGGGATGAGCGCGTCGGCGTTGCACCAGAAATGGTTGGCCAACGCCCGGCGCCAGCGCGTCGATCCCGCGGTGATCGACGCGCTGATCGATCGCCGTCGGATCGGCCCCGGCAGCTTCGTCGTGCTGGCGTCGATGATCGAGCTCGCCGATCCGCACGGCGCGTCCTACTTCCTGCTGCCGGCCGACACCACCGCGGTTCAGGCGCGCGCGGCGGTGCTGGCGACCTATCTGCTCAACGCCGGCACCGGCTACGGCGCCCGCGGCGGCCACACCGATTTCGCCCCCGCCGGGTACTCGGTGGGGGAGCTGGCCCGCATCGCCGACCGCCAGTGGGCCAACCGGTGGAGCTATCGAGCGGTGCGTCCGGTGCTGGCCTCCGCCGGGGCCCTGGCCACCACCCCCAACGGCATCCTGATGGGCCTGGCCGGCAGCAGGATGCACACCCGGTTCGCCCGCCGCGGCGGCACCACCTACGGGGACCTGTTCATGGCCAATCTGGATCATCGGCTCGGCGCGGAGTGGCAGCTGCGGACGATCATCGAATCCGGCCGGATGTGGTACCGCGGTGACGGCGCCCCGGTGCGCGGCGGGCTGGATCTGGACCGGGTCCTGCACCATGAGGAGCGGCACTGCCGGCAGTGGGCGCGGCTGGGACCGGTGCGCATGGCCGCCGGCTATCTCGGCGCCGAGGCCCGGGCCCGGTGCAGCGGCGGGGTGAACCGGTTCGAGGTCGAGGCGGGGCTCTCCGACGGCGGCTATCGCTGAGCGCGGTTACGTCGCGTCGGCCGCGCGGGCGCGCAACGCGCGCTGCACCCCGGCTTGTCCCTCGGTGACCAAGCGGCGCAACGCCGGCGGCACCTGCGGGTCGGCCAGAAACTCCTCGGCCGCCGCGACGGCCTCGACGCTGATGTCCCAGCTCGGGTACAACCCGATCACGACGGTCTGGGCCACCTCACTGGAGCGCCGCTGCCACACCCCGCCGATGTCGGCGAAGTAGCGGGCGGTCAACGGCGTGAGCAACTCGGCCTGACCGGGCTGCACGATGCCCGCGATGATCGACCGACCGGTGATGTTGGCCAGCGTGTCATCCTCGATGACCCGCTGCCAGGCCTGCTCTTTGACCGCCGCCTGTGGGCGTGCCGCGGCGGCCTGCGCCGCGGCACGCCGGCCGGCGGCCGTGGCGTCCCGGTCGGCCTCCGCGTCGATCTCGGCGGTGTCGACCCGGCCGCAGCGGGCCAGCGCGGTCAGGATCCGCCAGCGCAGGTCGGCATCGACGGTCAACCCGGGCAGGCCCTGCCCGGACGGATCGGCGTCGAGCAGCGCGGCGAGCACCTCGGTGTGCGCCTCGGACAGCACCGAGGCGCACAGCGCGTTGACGAACGCCAACTGGTGGTCCGAGCCCGCCTCGGCGGCACGGGCCAACTCCAGCAACCGGTCGGCGAAGGCCGGCCAGCCCTGCGCCGCCGCCCACTCCGGGTCGGCGTAGGAACCCAGCGCGGTCTGGGCCTGCATCAGCAACCGCTGCGCCACCCCCACCTCGCTCTCGGCGGCGATGCCCCGGGACACCAGGGCCACGAAGTCGCGGGCCTTCAGTTCGGCTTCCCGGGTCATCTCCCAGGCCGCCGACCACACCAGCGTGCGCGGCAGCGGCTCGGCGATGTCGGCGATGCGATCCAGCGCGGTCGCCAGCGAGTCGGCGTCCAGCCGCAGCGAACAGTAGGTCAGGTCATCGTCGTTGACCAGGATCAACGCGCCCCGCGGCACACCGACCAGGGCGGGCACCTCGGTGCTGGTTCCCTCGATGTCGAGTTCCTCGCGGTGGGTGCGCACCAGCCGACCGGTGTCGTCCTCGTCGTAGATCCCGACCGCCAACCGGTGCACCCGGGTCTCCCCGGCGCCCGGTGTCGCACCGGACTGGTCGATGGCGAACCGCGTGAACCTGCCGTCGGCGTCGACGTCGAAATCCGGCCGCAGCGTGTTGATGCCGGTGGTTTTGAGCCACTGCGCACCCCAGTCGGACAGGTCGCGTCCGGAGGCGCGCTCCAGCGCGGCGAGCAGATCATCGAAGGTGGCGTTGGCGAAGGCGTGCTTGGCGAAGTAGTCGCGCAACCCGGCGAGGAAATGCTCCAACCCGACGTAGGCGACCAGCTGTTTGAGCACCGAGGCGCCTTTGGCGTAGGTGATGCCGTCGAAGTTGACCTCCACCGCGGCCAGGTCCGGGATGTCAGCGGCGATCGGATGCGTCGAGGGCAGCTGGTCCTGGCGGTACGCCCACGACTTCTCCACGTTGGCGAACGTCGTCCACGCCTGGGTGTACTCGGTGGCCTCGGCCTGGGAGAGCACCGCGGCGAACGTGGCGAACGACTCGTTGAGCCACAGGTCATCCCACCAGCGCATGGTGACCAGATCGCCGAACCACATGTGCGCCATCTCGTGCAGCAGCGTCTCGGCGCGCCGCTCGTAGGAGGCCCGGGTCACCTTGGACCGGAAGACGTAGTCCTCCAAGAAGGTGACCGCACCGACGTTCTCCATCGCCCCGGCGTTGAACTCCGGGACGAACAACTGGTCGTATTTGCCGAAGGCGTACGGGATGCCGAAGTTGCGGTGGTAGAAGCCGAAGCCCTGTTTGGTCTCGGTGAACAACCGCTCGGCGTCCATGTGCTCGGCCAGTGAGGCCCGGCAGAACAACCCCAGCGGGATCTCGCCGTGCTCGTCGCGGTAGACGTCGTCCCAGCGCGCGTAGGGACCGGCGATCAGCGCCACCAGGTAGGTGCTCATGCGCTGCGTGGTGGCGAACGTGTGCACCCCGTCGCGCACCGCGGCGGTGGCGCCGTTGGACACCACCTCCCAGTGTTCGGGGGCGGTGACGGTGACCGCGAAGGTGGCCTTGAGGTCCGGCTGGTCGAAACAGGCGAACATCCTTTTGGCGTCGGCGGTTTCGAACTGCGAATACAGGTAGACCTCGTCATCGACCGGGTCGACGAACCGGTGCAAACCCTCACCGGTGTTGGAGTAGCTGCAGTCGGCGTCGACCTCCACGGTGTTGTGGTCGGCCAGCCCGCGCAGCGGGATACCGGTGGATTCGTCGTAGCCGCTGATGTCGATCTCGACACCGTTGAGGGTGGCGCGGTGAACCCGGTCGGCGGCAAGGTCGAGCACGGTGTCCGCGCCGGCCAGCGCCTCGAAAATCACCGTGGTGGTGGAACGAAACGTGCGCTCGCCGGGCCGGCCGGCGCCGTCGGTGAGGTCGAGGGCGATCTGGTAGCTGTCGACGGTGACCAGCGCGGCCCGCTCGGCGGCCTGATCACGGGTGAGGTTGGGAAGTGCCACGATCACTCACCCTAGCGGGGCGCGAGGGGAGCGCCGATGACTCGCCGGGCCGGATTGCTGCTGAGATCGACGCTCCAGTGGACACACCTCCCCGTTTTTTGCGGGTGTATGTCCGCTGGGGCATCGATCTCAGTTGTCATCGGCGGCGCGCGCCCGGCGGCGGTTACGGTTGTGGTGTCTGACGTGACGAGAACCCCATGGTTGAGGAGACCCCGGTGAAATCGAGAGCCGACTTCTGGTTTGACCCGCTGTGCCCGTGGTGCTGGATCACCTCACGGTGGATCCTCGAGGTGGAGAAGGTCCGCGACATCGAGGTGCACTTCCACGTGATGAGCCTGGCGGTGCTCAACGAGGGCCGCGACGATCTCTCCGAGGAGTACCGGGAGGGGCTGGCGAAGGCGCTCGGGCCGGTGCGGGTGGCGATCGCCGCCGAACAGCAACGCGGCGCGGAGATCCTCGCCCCCCTCTACACCGCGATGGGCACCCGCATCCACAACGAGAACAACAAGGACCTGCCGGCGGTCATCGCCGCCGCCCTTGACGAGGTGGGCCTGCCCGCGGAGCTGGCCGACGCGGCCACCTCCGAGAGCTACGACGAGGCGCTGCGCGCCAGCCACCACGCCGGCATGGATCCGGTCGGTACCGATGTCGGCACCCCCACGATCCACGTCAACGGGGTGGCGTTCTTCGGCCCGGTGCTCTCGCGCATCCCGCGCGGCGAGCAAGCCGGTGCCCTGTGGGACGCCTCGGTGACCTTCGCGTCTTATCCCCACTTTTTCGAACTGAAGCGGACCCGCACCGAGGGGCCCGAGTTCGACTGACACAATGACCGGCATGCGTGTCTACCTCGGCGCTGACCACGCCGGTTACGAACTCAAGCAGCAGATCATCGAGCACCTCACCGGCGCCGGGCACGAGCCGGTCGACTGCGGGGCGTTCGACTACGACGCCGACGACGACTACCCGGCGTTCTGCATCGCCGCGGCGACGCGCACCGTGGCCGACCGGGGCAGCTTGGGCATCGTGCTCGGCGGGTCGGGCAACGGCGAGCAGATCGCGGCCAACAAGGTCCCCGGGGCGCGCTGCGCACTGGCGTGGAGCGTGGAGACCGCCCAACTGGCCCGTGAACACAACAACGCCCAGCTGATCGGCATCGGCGGACGGATGCACACCGTGAGCGAGGCGTTGGCCATCGTCGACGCCTTCCTGGCGACACCGTGGTCGGAGGCCGACCGCCACCAACGGCGTATCGACATCCTCGCCGACTACGAGCGCACCCACACCGCACCGCCGGTGCCCGGCACCCCCGGATAGCCGTGCCCGAAGGGCACACCCTGCATCGGCTCGGGCGGCTGCATCAGCGCCGCTTCGCCGGTACTGAGGTGGTGGTGAGCAGCCCGCAGGGCCGGTTCGCCGACGGGGCGGCGCGGGTCAGCGGGCAGGTGTTCACCCGGGCCAGCGTGTGGGGCAAACACCTGTTCCACCACTACGGGCACGGCCCGATCGTGCACATCCATCTCGGCCTGTACGGAACGTTCGCCGAGCAGCCCACCCCCATGGCCGAGCCGGTCGGGCAGGTCCGGATGCGGCTTGTCGGCGCCGACTACGGCACCGATCTGCGCGGACCGACCGCCTGCGAGGTCATCGATGAATTGCAGGTCGCTGACATCGTCGCGCGCCTCGGCCCCGACCCGTTGCGCAAAGACGCCGATCCCGGACTGGCGTGGAAACGAATCACCAAGTCGCGCAGACCGATCGGCGGGCTGCTGCTGGACCAGCGGGTGATCGCCGGTGTCGGCAACGTCTACCGCGCCGAGTTGCTGTTCCGTCACGGCATCGACCCGCGGCGCGCGGGCACCGCGGTCGGCGAAGCCGAATTCGATGCGGCGTGGACCGATTTGGTGTCGTTGATGAAGGTGGGCCTGCGTACCGGCAAGATCATCGTCGTGCGCGCCGACCACGACCACGGTGCGCCTTCGTACGGGCCCGGCAAGCCCCGCACGTATGTGTACCGCCGTGCCGGCGACCCGTGCCGGGTGTGCGGAGATACCGTGCGCACCGCGGTGATGGAGGGACGCAACGTGTTCTGGTGTCCGACCTGTCAGAGCTGATCAGTCGGTGATCACACCCAGGGTGCGGTAGATCTCGTTGGACAGCGCCACGCTGCGCGGGTCGGCGTTGGCCTTGGTCTCATCGAACCGGTTCATCACATAGGCGTAGCCGATCCGGTGCTCCAGGTCGACGAACCCGAAGGAGCCGCCCAGTCCGCCGTGGCCGAAGATGTGCGGGTTGGGGCCGTTGACGCAGCGCTGGTTGAGCATGTATCCCAGCCCCCAGCCGTGGTCGGCGACCCGCGGGCCCAACACCAGGTCGGTGTCCAGCCCGCCCTGGCAGACCCGGACGCGGTCCATGTGCGCGCGGCTGAGCAGTTTCTCCTGGGCCAACGCGTTGTAGAACGTCGCGGTGCCCAGCGCCGAGACCTGCCCGTTGGTGCCGGGAAACTCCAGCTGCCGCCAGAGCGTCAGATCGTTGGTGGCGATCTCGTCGTCGGGGGCGAAGCCCATCGCCACCGCCAGGCCCGCTTTGGGATGGTCGGCCAGGCTGGTCGGATGCGTCGGGGCGTTGACCGACCCCAGCATCTGGCGGATGGTCGGCTTGTCGACCGGGTCGGCGCAGCGGTGCGGCTGCTCATCGGCGGGCACCCCGATGTGGATCTCCGCGCCGAGCGGACCGGCGACCTCGGCCTGCAGATACTCACCCACCGTGCCGCCGGTGACCCGGCGCATCACCTCGCCGACGATGAACCCGTAGGTGGTCATGTGATAGCCCTGGGCGGTGCCCGGCGCCCACCACGGCTCGGCGGCGGCGATCCGGGTGCAGACCAGATCCCAGTCGGTGACGTCCTGCCACGGCATCGGCGCGCGCGGCCCGATCACCCCGGAGCGGTGGCTGAGCACCATGGCCAGGGTGACGTCGGCCTTGCCCGCCTGGGCGAACTCCGGCCAGTAGCGGGCGATCGGGGCGTCGAGTTCGACCACGCCACGCTCCACCAGGTGGTGCACGCAGGTGCTGGTGATCCCTTTGGTGCCGGACAAGACGGTGGACAAGGTGTCGACGTGCCACGGCCGGGTGCCGGCCGGGTCGATCCACCCGCCCCACAGGTTGACGACGAGTTCCCCGTCGACGAAGGCGGCCACGGCCGCGCCGAGCTCCCCGCGGGCGGTGAAGTTGCGCGCGAACTCTTCGGCCACCCGCTGGTACGCCGGGGCGTACGAGCCGTGGATGTCGACGGCGCTCACGTCGCCTCCTGTCAAGGAGCGGCCCCTCCCTCGAGCGGGCGACGGGAATCGAACCCGCGTAGCTAGTTTGGAAGACTAGGGCTCTACCATTGAGCTACGCCCGCATGCATAACCAACGCCTGACTGTACCGGCGCGGTGCAGGTCAAATCCAATCGTGATGCCGCCGGGGTGTCGGTGTGGGGCGGGCCGTAGGATCGCCTGGTCAGCCGCGGGGTGTAGCGCAGCTTGGTAGCGCATCCGCTTTGGGAGCGGAAGGTCGCAGGTTCAAATCCTGTCACCCCGACCAGTCGCGACCACCAGACCGCCGGACATCGACCCGAGGAGTACACCGGACATGAAGAGCACCGTCGAACAGTTGAGCCCCACCCGGGTTCGCATCAACGTGGAGGTGCCCTTCACAGAACTCGAGCCCGACTTCACCCGCACCTATCAGCAGCTGGCCAAACAGGTGCGGCTGCCCGGCTTCCGGCCCGGCAAGGCCCCCGCCAAGCTGCTGGAGGCCCGCATCGGTCGGGGCGCGGTGCTCGAGCAGGTGGTCAACGAGGCGCTGCCGGCGCGCTACAGCCAGGCGGTCGCCGAGCTCGAACTCTCCCCGCTGGGCCAGCCCGACATCGACATCACCAAGATCGAGGACGGCGACGAGTTGGCGTTCACCGCCGAGGTCGACGTGCGTCCCGAGATCGAATTGCCGGACCTGTCGGCCCTGAAGATCCAGGTCGACCCGATCGAGGTCGCCGACGACGAGGTCGACGCCGAGCTGCAGTCGCTGCGGGCCCGCTTCGGCACCCTGACCGGGGTGGAGCGCCCGGTCGCCGACGGCGACTTCGTCTCGATCGACCTGTCGGCCACCGTCGACGGCACCGAGCTGGCCGAGGCGGCGACCGAGGGCCTCTCCCATGAGGTCGGCTCCGGTCAGCTCATCGAGGGGCTCGACGAGGCGCTCATCGGCCTGAAGGCCGGGGAGTCGGCCACCTTCACCACCACGCTGGCCGCCGGCGAGCAGGCCGGCAAGGAAGCCGAGGTCACCGTCACCGTCGGCTCGGTCAAGGAACGCGAACTGCCCGAGCCCGACGACGAGTTCGCGCAGCTGGCCAGCGAATTCGACACCATCGGCGAGCTGCGGGAGAGCCTCACCGAGCAGGTGCGCCGCACCAAGCGGGTCGAGCAGGCCGAGAAGATCCGCGACGCCGCCCTCGAGCAGCTCGTGGAGAAGGTCGAGGTGCCGCTGCCGGAGTCGATCGTGCAGGCACAGATCGACGACACCGTGCACAACGCCGTCCACGGCCTCGACCACGACGAGGAGAAGTTCGCCGAGCAGCTCGCCGAGCAGGGCTCCTCGCGGGAGGAGTTCGACGCCGAGACCCGCGCGAACGCCGAGAAGGGCATCAAAACCCAGCTGCTGCTCGACGCCGTCGCCGACGACCTGGACATCCAGGTCGGCCAGAACGAGCTCACCGAGCGGCTGGTGATGATGTCGCGCCAGTACGGCATCGAGCCGCAGCAACTGGTCGGCTACCTGCAGCAGAACAACCAGCTGCCGCAGGTCTTCGCCGACGTGCGGCGCGGGCTGACCATCGCCGCGGTGGTGGAGGCGGCCACGGTCACCGACACCGACGGCACCACGATCGACACCAGCGAGTTCTTCGGCCGGCCCGACGCGGCGGACGCCGAAACCGACGAGACCGCCGAGAGCCCCTCGGCCGACGAGGCCGACCAGGCCGACCAGCCCGCCGACGACTCCGAGTGACGCTGTCAGCGAACGCGCCGCGTTTGACGGCCGGTGCGTGGGTTCGGTTCGTTACTGTCGGAGCAGACGAAAAAGAGAAAGCAGGTACCCAACGGTGAGCGGTATGACTGACATGCGGTCGGACGGGCTGGGCTTCAACCTGACCGACTCGGTCTATGAACGGCTGTTGCGCGAACGCATCATCTTCCTCGGATCCCAGGTCGATGACGACATCGCCAACCGGTTGTGCGCGCAGATTTTGCTGCTGTCCGCCGAAGACCCCACCAAAGACATCGCGCTGTACATCAACTCCCCGGGCGGGTCGATCAGCGCCGGGATGGCGATCTACGACACCATGACGCTCTCGCCCTGCGACATCGCGACCTACGCGATGGGGATGGCCGCCTCGATGGGCGAGTTCCTGCTCGCCGCGGGCACCAAGGGCAAGCGCCACGCCCTGCCGCACGCCCGGATCCTGATGCACCAGCCGTTGGGCGGGGTGACCGGCTCGGCGGCCGACATCGCGATCCAGGCCGAACAGTTCGCCGTCATCAAAAAGGAGATGTTCCGGCTCAACGCCGAATTCACCGGCCAGCCCATCGAACGCATCGAGGCCGACTCCGACCGCGACCGGTGGTTCACCGCCCAGGAAGCGCTGGAATACGGCTTCGTCGACCACATCATCACCCGCGCCCACGTCAACGGAGCCTCCTCATGAACCCCATGAACCCTGCCATCACCCCCCAGGCGCGCTATGTGCTCCCGCAGTTCAGCGAGCGGACCCACCTCGGGGAGCGCATCGTCGACCCGTACGCGAAACTCTTCGACGAGCGGATCATCTTCCTCGGCGCCCAGGTCGACGACGTCTCGGCCAACGACGTGATGGCCCAGTTGCTGGTGTTGGAGTCCCAGGACCCCGACCGCGACATCACCATGTACATCAACTCGCCCGGCGGTGGGTTCACCTCGCTGATGGCGATCTACGACACCATGCAGTACGTGCGGGCCGACATCCAGACCGTGTGTCTGGGGCAGGCGGCCTCGGCGGCGGCGGTGCTGTTGGCCGCCGGAACCCCGGGCAAGCGGATGGCGCTGCCGAACGCGCGGGTGCTCATCCACCAGCCGCAGCTGGCCGGAGTGATCCAGGGCCAGTTCTCCGACCTGGAGATCCAGGCAGCCGAGATCGAGCGGATGCGCACCCTGATGGAGGCCACCCTGGCCCGCCACACCGGCAAGGACCCCGAGGTGATCCGCCGCGACACCGACCGCGACAAGATCCTCACCGCCAGCGAGGCCAAGGAGTACGGGATCATCGACACCGTGCTGGAGTACCGCAAGCTCTCGGCGCAGAACGCCTGAGTTCACCGCCGGCCCGGCGTCGCACGACCGGCGAGGCGGCGGGCCAGCGCGGCGATCTGCGTCGGGCCCACCCGGCAGCAGCCGCCGACGATGCGGGCGCCGGCATCCACCCAGTCGGCCGCCGCGGCGGCGGTGAACGTCGGCGGACCCGACCACCGACCGTGGTGCCACCGCTCGCCGCTGTTCGGATAGACGATCACCGGTGTGTCGGTGACGGCCGCGGCGATCTCGATCGCCGGGGCGACATCGGCCGGGTCGCAACAGTTCACCCCGACCGCGCAGACCTGATCGGCGGCATCGGCCAGCGCGAACGCCTCAGCCAGCGGTTGGCCGGCCCGGGTGCGCTGACCGGCGATGGTGTAGCTCAGCCAGCCCGGCGCATCGACCTCGGTGAGCAGGCCCACCAGCGCTTCGGCCTCATCGACGTCGGGGATGGTTTCGCAGGCCAGCACGTCGGCGCCGGCCGCGGCCAACACCTCCAGGCGGGGCCGGTGCCAGGCCGCCAACTGCGCCACACTCAACCCGTAGCGGCCCCGATACTCCGCGCCGTCGGCCAGTGCGGCGCCGTAGGGGCCGATGGAGGCGGCCACCGTACGCCGCCCGCCGATGCGGGTCGCGGCGCCGCGGGCCAGCGCGACACTGCGGTGCAGCACCGCGGTCGTCTGCGCGGCGTCGACGCCACGGTCGGCGAATCCGGCGAACGACACCTGATAGCTGGCGGTGGTGGCGATGTCGGCGCCGGCGCGGAAAAACCGCTCGTGGGTCGCGGTGATCGCGTCCGGGGCGTCCAGGAGTAGCCGCGCCGACCACAGCGGATCGGACAGGTCGAAACCGGCGGCCTCCAGCGTGGTCGCCAGACCGCCGTCGGCGACCAGGACGGTAGTGTTGGGCACGGCGAACCGCACGGCCTCAACTGTAGGGCCCCGCCGACAGGGTCGGCTTCTCGATCCGGTCACGGCTGCGACACGCCCCCAACACGGCGGCGCGTCCCGCCGGTCGTCGGCCGGGTCAGGGGATAGGTTCGACAGACACGCACAACCGGCGGCGCGATTCGGCATTATCAGTCGCGGGGCGGCGCAGCAAGCGGGTAGCGTCGAGGCAACCGTCCGGCGCTACCCGAGACCGACGGCGAACAGGAAAGTGGGAGCCCAGCACCATGGCACGCATCGGAGATGGTGGTGACCTGCTCAAGTGCTCGTTCTGCGGGAAGAGCCAGAAGCAGGTCAAAAAGCTCATTGCCGGCCCCGGGGTCTACATCTGCGATGAGTGCATCGATCTGTGTAACGAGATCATCGAAGAGGAACTCGCCGACGCCGACGACGTCAAACTCGACGAGTTGCCCAAGCCGGCGGAGATCCGGGACTTCCTGGAGAGCTACGTCATCGGTCAGGACACCGCCAAACGCACCCTGGCGGTCGCGGTCTACAACCACTACAAGCGCATCCAGGCCGGCGACAAGAACCGCGACTCCCGCTCGGGGGAGTCGGTGGAGTTGAGCAAGTCGAACATCCTCATGCTCGGGCCCACCGGCTGCGGCAAGACCTACCTGGCGCAGACGCTGGCCAAGATGCTCAACGTCCCGTTCGCCATCGCCGACGCCACCGCGCTCACCGAGGCCGGCTACGTCGGTGAGGACGTGGAGAACATCCTGCTCAAACTCATCCAGGCCGCCGACTACGACGTCAAACGTGCCGAGACCGGCATCATCTACATCGACGAGGTCGACAAGATCGCCCGCAAGAGCGAGAACCCGTCGATCACCCGTGACGTCTCCGGTGAAGGGGTGCAGCAGGCGCTGCTGAAGATCCTGGAGGGCACCCAGGCGTCGGTGCCGCCGCAGGGCGGGCGCAAACACCCGCACCAGGAGTTCATCCAGATCGACACCACCAACGTGCTGTTCATCGTCGCGGGTGCGTTCGCCGGCCTGGAGAAGATCGTCTCCGACCGGATCGGCAAGCGCGGCCTGGGCTTCGGCGCGGAGGTGCACTCCAAGGCCGAGGTCGACACCACCGACCACTTCGCCGAGGTGATGCCGGAAGACCTGATCAAATTCGGGTTGATCCCGGAGTTCATCGGGCGGCTCCCGGTGGTGGCGTCGGTGACCAACCTGGATCAGGAGTCGCTGGTCAAGATCCTCTCCGAGCCGAAGAACGCCCTGGTCAAGCAGTACACCCGGTTGTTCGAGCTCGATGGTGTGGAGTTGGAGTTCACCGATGACGCGCTGGAGGCGATCGCCGATCAGGCGATCCACCGGGGCACCGGTGCCCGTGGGCTGCGCGCCATCATGGAAGAGGTCCTGCTGCCGGTGATGTACGACATCCCCAGCCGCGACGACGTCGCCAAGGTGGTGGTCACCCGCGAGACCGTCGAGGACAACGTGTTGCCCACGATCGTGCCCCGCAAACCGTCGCGCACCGAGCGCCGCGACAAGAGCGCTTAGCGCGTCCTGCCCGGCCCCGGCGCGTCGTCGCGCACCCGGTCGGCGCGGCTGTAGACGTTCATCGATTCGCCGCGCAGAAACGCGACGAGGGTCACCCCCGCCTCGGCGGCCAGATCCACCGCCAGCGACGACGGTGCGGACACCGCCGCGAGCACCGGCACCCCGGCCATCACGGCCTTCTGGGTCAACTCGAACGAGACCCGCCCGCTGACCAACAGCACCGTGCCGGTCAGCGGGATGCGGTCGTGTTCCACCGCCCAGCCGATCACCTTGTCCACCGCGTTGTGCCGACCGATGTCCTCGCGCACCACCAGCAGGGTGCCGTCGGCGTCGAACACCGCCGCCGCATGCAGCCCGCCGGTGCGAGCGAACACGTTCTGCTCGGCGAGCAGCCGCGGCGGCAATCCGCTCAGGGTGTCGGCGCTGACGGTAACCGGGTCGACCGCCGGTCGGTGCCGGCTGGTCAGCTTCACCGCTTCCAGCGACGACTTACCGCACACCCCGCACGAGGAGGTGGTGTAGAAGTTCCGCGTCACGCCCGGGTCGGGCGGCGCCACCCCGGGGGCCAGCGTCACGTCGAGCACGTTGTAGCTGTTGACGCCGTCTGCGCCCTCGCCGCGGTCGGCTCCGGCGCAGAACTGGGCCCGCTGCACGTCCTCGCGTGCGGTGATCACCCCTTCGGTGAGCAGAAAGCCCTGCGCGAGTTCGACGTCGGAGCCCGGGGTGCGCATCGTGACGGTCAGCGGGGCGTGGTCGACCCGGATCTCCAGCGGCTCCTCGACGGCGAGGGTTTCGCTGCGCTCGGTCGCGCCGTGCGGGCCCAGTCGCCGGATCCGCCGGCGCGCGGTCAGCCGCCCCATCGCGGCGCGGCCTTGACCGGGGTCGCCGGGGTCACCGGACAGGCGGGGCGCAGGGGCATGGCCTCCATTGTGGTCCGCGGTGGGCCCCGGAAGCCAGCGGGGCCGCCCCGGGAGAGGCCGCCGACCGCTAGCAAACGTTACTTGCGGGTAGATCAGTTTCTTAATCTTTGCCGCCGCGCAAACGTGACCAAAACCACATCGGCGCAAAAAAGGGCTCCTGATCGTGCGGCTGAGCTGGATGTTTGCTGAAAGTTCCGCGGCGTGTCCCCCGGGGTGGGCATCGCTGTAACCCTAAGAAGAGTGCAATAATCGGTACCGGCAGTGACATAAAAACTTGGCGGGCACCCTCCGGCGGCGCGGATTCGCGCCTGTGAAGCCGAGTGTTCGCGCGTAGACCAGCAGGAAAGGCAGCGGCGTGGAGCCGAACGTGGAGCCGAACATCGACAGCGGAGCCAACGCAACCAACGGGTCTGGAGCCGCATCGTCTGCGGCACCGGGTCGGCAGAAGATCGAGAAGGTCGTCATTCGCTTCGCCGGGGACTCCGGCGACGGGATGCAGCTCACCGGTGACCGGTTCACCTCCGAGGCCGCGCTGTTCGGCAACGACCTGGCCACCCAGCCGAACTACCCTGCCGAGATCCGGGCCCCGCAGGGGACCCTGCCGGGGGTGTCGTCGTTCCAGATCCAGATCGCCGACTTCGACATCCTCACCGCCGGCGACCGCCCCGACGTGCTGGTGGCGATGAACCCGGCCGCGCTGAAGGCCAACATCGAGGACCTGCCGCGCGGCGGGATGGTGATCGCCAACTCCGACGAGTTCACCAAGCGCAACCTCGCCAAGATCGGATACGAGGCCAACCCGCTGGAGACCGAGGAACTCTCCGACTACGTGGTGATCCCGGTGGCGATGACCTCGCTGACCCTCGGGGCGGTCGAGTCGATCGGGGCGACGAAGAAGGACGGCGCTCGAGCCAAGAACATGTTCGCGCTGGGCCTGCTGTCGTGGATGTACGGCCGGCCCATCGAGACCAGCGAGACGTTCATCCGGGAGAAATTCGCCAACAAGCCCGACATCGCCGAGGCCAACGTGCTGGCGCTGAAGGCCGGCTGGAACTACGGCGAGACCACCGAGGCGTTCGGCACCACCTACGAGGTGTCGCCGGCCAAGCTCGCCCCCGGCGAATACCGGCAGATCTCGGGCAACACCGCGCTGGCCTACGGCGTCGTCGTCGCCGGCCACCTGGCCGACACCCAGGTGCTGCTGGGCACCTACCCGATCACCCCGGCCTCCGACATCCTCCACGAGCTGTCCAAGCACAAGAACTTCAACATCCTCACCTTCCAGGCCGAAGACGAGATCGCCGGCATCGGCGCCGCCCTGGGCGCCTCCTACGGCGGCGCGCTGGGGGTGACCAGCACCTCCGGTCCGGGGCTGTCGCTGAAGTCCGAGGCGCTCGGGCTCGGCGTGATGACCGAGCTGCCGCTGCTGCTCATCGACGTGCAGCGGGGCGGACCGTCGACCGGTCTGCCCACCAAAACCGAGCAGGCCGACCTGTTGCAGGCCCTCTACGGGCGCAACGGTGAATCCCCGGTGGCGGTGCTCGCCCCGGCCACCCCGTCGGACTGCTTCGCGGTGGCGATCGAGGCCGTGCGGATCGCGTTGACCTACCGCACCCCGGTGATCCTGCTCTCCGACGGCGCCATCGCCAACGGGTCCGAGCCCTGGCGGATCCCCGACATCGCCGACCTCGCACCGATCGAGCACACCTTCGCCCGCGCGGAGGAGCCGTTCGAGCCCTACGCGCGGGACCCGCAGACGCTGGCGCGGCAGTTCGCCGTGCCCGGCACCGCCGGCCTGGAGCACCGCATCGGCGGGTTGGAGAAACTCAACGGCACCGGCGACATCTCCTACGACCCGAACAACCACGACCTGATGGTGCGGTTGCGGCAGGCCAAGATCGACGGCATCGAGGTGCCCGACCTGGTGGTCGACGACCCCAGCGGCGAGGCCGAGCTGCTGATCATCGGCTGGGGCAGCTCCTACGGGCCGATCGGGGAGGCCTGCCGGCGGGCCCGGCGCGCGGGTACGCCGGTGGCTCACGCCCACCTGCGCTACCTCAACCCCTTCCCGGCCAACCTCGAAGACGTGCTGAAGCGCTACCCGAAGATCGTGGCGCCGGAGATGAACCTCGGTCAGCTCGCGCTGCTGCTGCGGGGCCGCTACCTCGCCGACGTGCAGTCGGTGACCAAGGTCGCCGGGCGGGCCTTCCTGGCCGACGAGGTCGAGGAGATCATTGCCGCAGCGCTCGACGGGACGCTGCGGGCGCAGGAGGACGAGAAGGCCGACCTGGCGCGAGCCGCGGCCGTCACCATCACGAGTCAAGCAGAAGCCGCGGAAGCGCTAGGAGCGAAGGCATGACCGACCTGACCGATCGGGAGCTGCCGCTGACCGCCGTCAGCGGGGTGCCCACCACCGACGAGCCGCAGAAGGGCAAGGACTTCACCTCCAACCAGGAGGTGCGGTGGTGCCCCGGCTGCGGCGACTACGCCATCCTCAACACGATCCGCAACTTCTTGCCGCAGGTCGGCCTGCGGCGGGAGAACATCGTGTTCGTCAGCGGCATCGGCTGCTCCAGCCGGTTCCCGTACTACATGAACACCTACGGGGTGCACTCCATCCACGGTCGCGCGCCCACGTTCGCCACCGGGCTGGCCGCCGCCCGTGAGGACCTGTCGGTGTGGGTGGTCACCGGGGACGGCGACGCCCTGTCGATCGGCGGCAACCACCTGATCCACACGCTGCGGCGCAACGTCAACCTCACCATCTTGTTGTTCAACAACCGGATCTACGGGCTGACCAAGGGGCAGTACTCGCCGACCTCGGAGACCGGCAAGGTCACCAAGTCCACGCCGATGGGCTCACTGGACAACCCGTTCAACCCGGTCTCGCTGGCGATCGGGGCGGAGGCCACCTTCGTCGGCCGTGCGCTGGACTCCGACCGCAAGGGCCTCACCGAGGTGCTGCAGGGTGCGATGCAGCACCGGGGGTCGGCGCTGGTGGAGATCCTGCAGGACTGCCCGGTGTTCAACGACGGCTCCTTCGACCTGCTGCGCAAGGAGGGCTCGGAGGACCGGCTGATCCACGTCCGCCAGGGCGAGCCGGTCATCTTCGGCGCCAACGGCGAATACTGCGTGGTCAAGGCCGACTACGGCCTCGAGGTCGCCAAGACCGCCAACGTCGCCGCCGACCAGATCGTGGTGCACGACGCGACCCTGGAGGACTCCTCCTACGCCTTCGCGTTGTCGCGGCTGTCCGACCAGCATCTCGCGCACTTCCCGATGGGAATCTTCCGCCAGATCAACAAACCCACCTACGACGACCAGGCGCGCGCGCAGGTCGCCGCCGCCCGCGAGGCCACCCCGCACGACTCGGCGGCCCTGCAGTCGCTGCTGCGGGGACGCGACACCTGGACCGTCGACTAGAGGCCGACGTGAGCTCCCCGCCGCGCACGCCCGCGGGGATCGTCCTGGCCGGCGGGGCATCGCGGCGCATGGGCGTCGACAAGGCGACCCTTCCGGCCCCGGCCGGCGCCGCCACGATGGTCGAGCAGACCGTGGCCACCGTCGGTTCCCGCTGCCGCCCGCTGTTCGTGGTGGCTGCCCCCGGCCAACCCCTGCCCGACCTCGGAGCGCAGATCCTGCGTGACCGCGAGCCCGGCCTCGGACCGCTGGCCGCCACCGCCGCAGGGCTGCAGGCGGCCCACGCCGCCGGCGCCGACTGGGCGTTCGTGGCGGCGGTGGACCTGCCGCTGCTCACCGCGGAGTTCCTGGACCGGCTGATCGGTGCGACCGCAGCCCACCACGGCGAGGTGGTGCTGCCCTGGGACGGTCGCGCCCACTACCTGGCCGCGCTGTATCGCACGGCGCTGGGGGAGCGTGCCGCGGCGTTGGTGGCCGCCGGGCACCGCAGCATGCGATCGCTCGTCGAGGCCGCCGACACCCACCGCGTCGCGGTCACCGCGCCCGGCGAGACCGGCGGCCTGCCGGAGCTGACCAACGTCAACTCACCGGCCGACCTGCAGGCGCTGAGCGCCCGGCAAGCAAATAGAGCAAATTGACACTGCGGTGAGACATCGAATCATCGACCATTGTTTCGTGGCACTCAAAACGTATTAATCGCGACGAATTCACTGACATGAAGTAATTCACGCTTTATGAAAGCGTTATTCGAACGCGGGGAAAACCATCGCCGTGGGCCGTGATCGCCTCCCGTCGGCCCTCTCGGTCCGGTAAACGCTGTGGCGCACAGTGAGTTTCGGCGTTGTGGCGACCCGGCGGGCCCGGCTGCGGCGCGACGACAGGCGATCGCGACGACGTGGCGGCTTCGGCGCCACCGCCCGGCGGCGCCCAAGCGCGGCCGATGGGCCGGCGTGGGCGGACGGGGTCTGCCGATGGGGCGGAAAACTGCGGTGGGCAAACTACGCGACAGCAGACCGACGACGGGAAACCTGCAGCACAACCGGGGTGAGGGGCCCGTGTGGGCCGAGCTGGCGCGCCGCGACGACGGCGGCGGCTCGATGCGGCCCGGCGGCGGCGCGCGCGACGGTGGGCCGGGTCACAAAAACACCGTGAGTTGACTCACAATAACGTTTCGGCGTGTCGGAGAAGGTGTCTCTCCCATCGCCCCGGCTGACCTGCAGAGATCATCCCATGACCTATCCGTGATCACGTCGTTATCTGTTCGAGATATCCGTGTCGCCGAGATGACGAAGGGCCAGAAGTTCTTCTACCGTGCTTTTCGTTCCGATTTGGAGCAAATAAAACTAAATCCACGGATCCGCGTGTGAGCAGGGCTGGGACACCGCCAAGGGACCCCGCCAACCCGTCGTCAGCGTTCTCGAGTGCCTCGAGTTCGGTTCGCCTGGGTGGGCCAGCGCCGGGACGCCCGCTGCCGGGCCCCCGACGGGCTCCTGACAGGCCCCCGCCTGCCCCTGCTGCCGTGCCTGACCGAGACGGCACGTCCCGCCCCTTCCCGCCCGGCCCCGGGCAGCGGTGCACGCCCCGCGAAAGGAACGATGTTGAAGAACCTCCGCAAGACCCTGACCGTCGCCGCCTTCTCCGGCGGCATGGTGCTGGCCCCGCTGGCCCTGTCGACCGCCACCGCCAACGCGGACGTCGACTGGGACGCGGTCGCGGCCTGCGAGTCCGGCGGCAACTGGGGAACCAACACCGGAAACGGCTACTACGGTGGGCTGCAGTTCGCGCCGGGCACCTGGTCGGCCAACGGTGGGGCTGGTCTGCCGCACAACGCCAGCCGCGAGGAGCAGATCCGGGTGGCCGAGAACGTGCTCGCCACCCAGGGGATCGGCGCCTGGCCGGTCTGCGGTGCGCAGGGCTGACGCTCGCCATCGACAAACGCTGACGACGGTGCCGGACCCCGCGGGGGTCCGGCACCGTTCTGTATTCCCCGGCGCCGAGTAACGTCGGCGCCATGCCCGAACCGCAACGTGAATTCGATCTGGTGCTCTACGGCGCGACCGGCTTCGTCGGCACGCTGACCGCGCAGTATCTGGCGCGGGCCGGCGGCGCGGCCCGCATCGCGCTGGCCGGCCGCAACGAGGACCGGCTGCGCGCGGTGCGCGACGCGTTGGGTCCGCCCGCCGAGTCCTGGGCGATCCTGCACGCCGACGCCTCCGAACCGGCCTCGTTGACCGAGATGGCCGAACGCACCCGGGTGGTGGTCAGCACCGTCGGGCCCTACACCCGCTACGGGCTGCCGCTGGTCGCGGCCTGCGCGGAGGCCGGCACCGACTACGCCGACCTCACCGGGGAGGCGATGTTCGTCCGCGCCAGCATCGACGGCTACCACAAACAGGCCGTCGACACCGGCGCGCGCATCGTGCACGCGTGCGGCTTCGATTCCATCCCGTCGGACCTGAGCGTGTACGCGCTGCACCGGCAGGTGGTGGCCGACGGCGCCGGGCAGATGCTCGACACCGACTTCGTGCTGCGCCGGTTCCGTGGGGGCATGTCCGGCGGAACGATCGCCTCGGGCATGGAGATGATGCACACCGCCTCCAGCGATCCCGAGGCACGCCGGTTGGTCAGCGACCCCTACACCTTCAGCGCCGACCCGGCCGCCGAGCCGCAACTGGGTGCCCAGCCGGACTTCCCGTGGCGGCGCGGTGGGGAGATCGCCCCCGAACTGGCCGGGATCTGGACCGGCGGGTTCTTCATGGCGCCCTACAACACCCGGGTGGTGCGCCGCAGCAACGAACTTCTGGGCTGGGCCTACGGTCGGCGGTTCCGCTACAGCGAGCAGATGAGCCTGGGCTCCTCGAAGCTGGCGTCGGCGGCCGCGGCGCTGGTCACCGTCGGCAGCAAGGCGGCCGTGGCGATGGGCAACCGCTACTTCCGGTTGCTGCCGCGCCGCTGGGTGGAGCGTCTGGCCCCCAAGCCCGGCACCGGCCCCAGCGAAAGCCTGCGGGAGACCGGCTTCTACCAGGCGCAGACGTACACGATCACCACCACCGGGGCGCGCTACCGGGCCAGCCTCTCCCAACAGGGTGATCCCGGCTACAAGGCGACTGCGGTGCTGCTCGGCGAGAGCGCTCTGGCGTTGGCGCTGGACCGCGACCGGCTCTCCCCGCTGACCGGGGTGCTGACCCCCGCGGCGGCCATGGGCGACGCGCTGCTGGAGCGTTTTCCGGCCGCTGAAGTGATGTTGGAGGTCAGCCGCTTGGGATAGGGTCGTCGCCGTAGGCGCGACGACGTGGCGCCCCCTTTGACCCGACGAATTGACCCGACGAAAGTAGGCGCACCATGGCCGGTCTCGACGACCTCTTCGCGCAGATCCCCACCCAGCAGATCGCGGCCAAACTCGGCGCCGATGAGGGCGAGGTCAACACCGCCATCCAGACGCTGGTCCCGGTCCTGGTCGGGGGCCTGCAGCAGAACGCCCAGGACACCGATCACGCCTCGGAGATCGAGAACGCCGCGACCAGCCACGCGGCGCGCGGCCTGCTCGACGCCGGCGTCTCGGTCGACCAGGTCGACGAAAACGACGGGCAGAAGGCGATCGCGAAGATCTTCGGCGGTAACGGCGCCGACGAGGTTGCCGCCGCGCTCGCCGGCGGGGGTGCGGGCAACAACGAGTTGATGCAGAAGCTGCTGCCGATCCTGGCCCCGATCGTGCTGGCCTACATCGGCAAGCAGCTCGGCGGCAAGACCGAGGCCGAACCCCAGTCCTCCTCGGGCGGGCTCGGCGAGGTGCTCGGCAGCATCCTCGGCGGGGGCGGCAACAACAATGCGCTGGGCAGCATCCTGGGCAGCGTGCTCGGCGACAACAAGGGCGGCGTGCTCGGCAACATCCTCGGCGGGCTGCTCGGCGGCAAAAAATAGCCCGACCCGCCCGGGTGGCCGGTGGCGTTCGGACGGCTTCCTAGAATCAGACGGGTGACCGTCAGCTCAAACCGCCCCATCGCCGAGGACGCCGCCGCCCTACCCAAATCCTGGGACCCGGGTGCGCTGGAGGGTGCGATCTACCAGCGGTGGGTTGAAGCCGGCTACTTCACCGCCGACCCGCACAGCGCCAAGCCCGGCTACTCGATCGTTCTGCCCCCGCCGAACGTGACCGGCAGCCTGCACATGGGTCACGCCCTGGACCACACGCTGATGGATGCGCTGACCCGGCGCAAACGCATGCAGGGCTACGAGGTGCTGTGGCTGCCCGGCATGGACCACGCCGGCATCGCCACCCAAAGCGTCGTGGAGCGCCAACTCGCCGCCGCCGGCACCCGCAAGGAGGAACTCGGCCGCGACCGCTTCATCGAGCAGGTGTGGTCGTGGAAACGGGAATCCGGCGGCGCCATCGGCGAACAGATGCGCCGGCTCGGCGACGGTGTGGACTGGAGCCGCGAACGGTTCACCATGGACGACGGCCTGTCGCGCGCGGTGCGCACCATCTTCAAACGCCTCTACGACGCCGGGCTCATCTACCGGGCCGAACGACTGGTCAACTGGTCGCCGGTGCTGGAGACCGCGATCAGCGACCTGGAGGTCAAATACTCTGACATCGAGGGGGAGCTGGTCTCCTTCCGGTACGGCTCCCTCGACGACGCCGAACCGCACATCGTGGTCGCCACCACCCGGGTGGAGACCATGCTCGGTGACACCGCGATCGCGGTGCACCCCGACGACCGCCGGTACCGCGACCTCGTCGGCACCACACTGGCGCACCCGTTTCTAGACCGCGCGATCGTCGTCGTCGCCGACACCCACGTCGACCCCGAATTCGGCACCGGCGCAGTCAAAGTCACCCCCGCCCACGATCCCAACGACTTCGAGATCGGGCTGCGCCACCAGCTGCCGATGCCGTCGATACTCGACACCAAGGGCCGGATCGCCGACACCGGAACACCCTTCGACGGCATGGACCGGTTCGAGGCGCGCGTCAAAGTGCGTGAGGCGCTGGCCGAGCAGGGCCGCATCGTCGCGGAGAAACGCCCGTATGTGCACAGCGTCGGGCACTCCGAACGCAGCGGTGAGGTGATCGAACCGCGGCTGTCGCTGCAATGGTGGGTCAAGGTCTCGCAGCTGGCGGCCGCCGCCGGCGACGCGGTGCGCCACGGCGACACCGTGATCCATCCGGCCAGCCTGGAGCCGCGCTGGTTCGCCTGGGTCGACGACATGCACGACTGGTGCATCTCCCGGCAGCTGTGGTGGGGTCACCGCATCCCGATCTGGCACGGCCCCGACGGCGAGGTCGTCTGCGTCGGCCCCGACGAGACCCCGCCGCCGGGCTATGACCAAGACCCCGACGTGCTCGACACCTGGTTCTCCTCGGCGCTGTGGCCGTTCTCGACGATGGGCTGGCCGCAGCGCACCCCGGAGCTGGCGAAGTTCTACCCGACCAGCGTGCTGGTCACCGGCTACGACATCCTGTTTTTCTGGGTGGCCCGGATGATGATGTTCGGCACCTTCGTCGGTACGGACCCGACGATCACCGGGGAGGCGACACCGGCCGGCCCGGCCGGCCCCGGGCGCCCGACGGTGCCGTTCGACAACGTGTTTTTGCACGGGCTGATCCGCGACGAACACGGCCGCAAGATGAGCAAATCGCGGGGCAACGGCATCGACCCGCTGGACTGGGTGGAGCAGTTCGGCGCCGACGCGCTGCGGTTCACCCTCGCCCGCGGCGCCAACCCCGGCGGAGACCTGTCGATCGGTGAGGATCACGCCCGGGCGTCGCGCAACTTCGTCACCAAACTGTTCAACGCCACCCGGTTCGCGCTGCTCAACGGCGCGTCGACCGCGGTGGCGGCCCCCGCCCCGGGGGCCCTCACCGACGCCGACCGCTGGATCCTCGGCCGGCTCGAACAGGTGCGCGCCGAGGTCGACGCGGCCCTCGACGGCTACGAATTCGGCAAGGCCTGCGAAGCGCTGTACCACTTCACCTGGGACGAGTTCTGCGACTGGTACGTGGAGTTGGCCAAGGTGCAGCTCACCGAGGCGGCCGACGCGAAAGCCCACACCGCCGCGGTGCTGGCCACCGTGCTCGACACCCTGCTGCGGTTGCTGCACCCGATGATCCCGTTCGTCACCGAGACCCTCTGGCAGGCGCTGACCCGCCCCGGCGGCGGCGACGCCGAGTCGCTGGTGATCGCGGCCTGGCCGCAGCCCTCGGGCGCGGAGCTGGACCCGGTGGCCGCCCAGCGGATCACCGACGTGCAGAAGCTGGTGACCGAGGTGCGCCGCTTCCGCAGCGACCAGGGCCTGGCCGACCGCCAGAAGGTGCCGGCCCGCCTGGCCGGGGTCGACGACGCGCAGCTGAGCGACCAGCTGGCGGTGGTGCGGTCGCTGGCCTGGCTGACCGAGCCGGGCGACGGGTTCACCCCGTCGGCGTCGGTGGAGGTGCGGCTGGCCCGCGGCACCGTGATGGTCGAGGTGGACACCTCCGGCACCGTCGACGTGGCCGCCGAGCGCCGCCGGCTCAGCAAGGACCTGGCCGCCGCGGAGAAGGAACTGGCCACCACCACCGCCAAACTGCAGAACCCGGCGTTCGTGGACAAGGCGCCGGCCGCGGTGGTCACCAAGATCCGCGACCGCCAACAGCTGGCGCGCGAGGAGACCGAGCGCATCAGCGCGCGGCTGGCCGGTCTGGCGGAGCCGACGTGACCGACCCCGGAGACCCCGCAGACCCCGGC
>NZ_NCXO01000036.1 GCF_002104795.1 Mycolicibacillus koreensis | reverse complement strand
CGGCAGCCGCCGGCCGTGGCCCCGCCCCCGGCGGCTGCCGCGCCGCCACCGCTGGGGTCGCCGCAGACCCGCCGTGCCCCGGTCGCGGCCACCCCGCCGGAGGAATCCAACGTCGCCACCCGGATGGTCGACATCCTGGGCCTGCGCCACGAACCGGCCGCACCGTCGGGCGCGCTGACCATCGGCCGGTCCACCGACAACGACATCGTCATCCCCGACGTGCTGGCCTCCCGCCACCACGCGATGCTGGTGCCGACCCCGATCGGCACCGAGATCCGCGACAACCGCAGCATCAACGGCACGTTCGTCAACCGGGTGCGCATCGGCTCGGCGATGCTCACCGAAGGTGACGTGGTCACCATCGGCAACGTGGACCTGGTGTTCACCGACGGCACCCTGGTGCGCAGCGCCGACGTGGCCAGCAAGACCGGCGGCCTGGAGGTCCACGGCGTCAACTTCACCGTCGAGCACGGCAAACAGCTGATCTCGAACGTGTCGATGACCGCCCGCCCGGGCACCTTGACCGCGATCATCGGCGGGTCGGGGGCCGGCAAGACCACGCTGTCGCGGTTGATCGCCGGCTACACCACCCCCACCGGCGGCTCGGTCACCTTCGAGGGCCACAACATTCACTCCGACTACGCGATCCTGCGCAGCCGGATCGGGATGGTCCCCCAGGACGACGTGGTGCACCGCCAGCTCACCGTGAACCAGGCGCTGGGCTACGCCGCCGAGCTGCGGCTGCCGCCGGACAGCACCAAGGCCGACCGCGATCAGGCGGTCGCCCAGGTGCTCGAGGAGCTCGAGCTGACCAAGCACGCCGACACCCGGGTGGACAAGCTCTCCGGTGGTCAGCGCAAACGCGCCTCGGTGGCCTTGGAGCTGCTCACCGGGCCGTCGCTGCTCATCCTCGACGAGCCCACCTCGGGGCTCGACCCCGCCCTGGACCGCCAGGTGATGCTGATGCTGCGCCAGCTCGCCGACGCCGGACGTGTGGTGCTGGTGGTCACCCACTCGGTGTCGTTCCTGGACGTCTGCGACCAGATCCTGCTGCTGGCGCCGGGCGGCAAAACCGCCTACTGCGGTCCGCCCAGCCAGATCAGCGCGGCGATGGGCACCAGCAACTACGCCGACATCTTCGCCAAGGTGGGCGCGGACCCCGACGCGGCCAACCGCCGCTTCCTGTCGGAGAACCGTCCGCATCCGATACCGCCGCCGGATGCGCAGAGCCCGGCCGATCTCGGTGATCCGCCGCGCACCGATGTGCTGCGACAACTGTCCACGATCGCGCGAAGACAGATCCGCCTGGTCGTCTCCGACCGCGGCTACACGGTGTTCCTGGCGGTACTGCCGTTCCTGATCGGTGCGCTGTCACTGACGGTGAAGGGTAAAGGCGGGCTCGGCATGCCCGGGATGGATGCGCCCACCGAACCGCAGTACGTGATGGTGTTGCTCAACATCGGCGCGGTGTTCATGGGGACCGCGCTGACCATCCGCGACCTGATCGGCGAACGTCCGATCTTCAAACGTGAACAGGCGGTGGGCCTGTCGACCACCGCCTATCTGATGGCCAAGGTGGCGGTGTTCTGCGTGTTCGCCACCGTGCAGGCGGCGATCGCGACCACGATCGTGATCCTCGGCAAGGGCGGGCCCACCCAGGGTGCGCTGCTGTTCGGCAGCTCCAACGCGGCCGCCAATGTGGAGTTGTTCCTGGCGGTGGCCGGCACCTGTGTGGCCTCGGCGATCCTGGGTCTGGCACTGTCGTCGTTCGCGCAGTCCAGCGACCAGATCATGCCGATGCTGGTGGTGGCGATCATGGGCCAGCTGGTGCTCTCCGGCGGGATGATCCCGGTGACCGGGCGGATCGGGTTGGACCAGGTGTCGTGGTTGACCCCGGCGCGGTGGGGCTACGCCGCGAGCGCGTCGACGATCGACTTCAACCACCTGCTGCACCACGACGCCTCGCCGCCCAACTGCATGCCGATGCCCACTCCGGATGTGCCCGAGCCGGCGGTGCCCGACGGCTGCACCCCCGCGCTGGACGTCAAGCAGATCCCGCAGGACACCCTGTGGAAGCACACCCGCGGCATCTGGCTGCTCGACCTGGGCATGCTGGTGGCGTTGTCGGTGCTCTACACCGCGGTCGTGCGGTGGAAGATCCGGCTCAAGCGCTGAGCAGTGGCGGGCGGTGCTGAGCGGTGGCGGGCGGTGGTGGGCGGTTACGCCGGCCGCAGCACCGCGACGAGGAAGTCGGCGTCGTCGCTGAACGGCCGCAGATCCCAGGTCGACAGCAGCAGGTCCGGGGTGAACCCGGCCGCCGCGGCGTCGGCGAAGAACGCCGCGAACTCGTAGTCACGCCCGGCGCCGAACCCGATGACGGCCCGCCCGTCGGTGTCCAGATGGGCGCGCAGGCGGGCGAGCACCTGACCGCGGGTGCTCGGGGCCACGAACGTCATCACGTTGCCGGCGGACACGATCACGTCGAACCGGTCGCTGATGCCGCGCGCCGGCAGGTCGAGTTCGGCGAGATCGGCGACCAGCCACCGCGGTCCGCGATGATCCTGCGCGGCCGCGGCGATGAGCTCCGGGTCGACGTCGACGCCGACCACCTGGTGTCCCAGTGCGGCCAGCCGACCCCCGACCCGGCCGGGTCCGCAGCCGGCATCGAGGATGCGTGCCCCGCGCGGGGCCATCGCGTCGATCATCCTGGCCTCGCCGTCGAGGTCGTCCCCGGCGCGCGCCATGGCGCGGAACCGCTCGATGTACCACTGCGAGTGTCCGGGGTCGGCCGCGACTTTCTGCATCCAGAGGCTCTGTTCGACCATGGGGTCATTATCGCAAGCCGTCGCAAGCCGCTGCCGCGCCCCGGCGTGCCCCTGCGAAGATGATCTGTTGTGTTCAAGCTGATGTTCCACTCGCCTCGGATCGCGCCCAACACCGGCAACGCGATACGGATGGTCGCGGCGACCGGCGCCGAACTGCACCTGGTGCGGCCGTTGGGCTTCGATCTGTCCGAGCCGAAGCTGCGCCGAGCCGGCTTGGACTATCACGATCTGGCGTCGGTCACGGTGCACGACTCGTTGCCGGCCGCGTGGCAGGTGGTCTGTCCGGCGCGGGTTTTCGCGTTCACCACGGCGGCCACGACGGTGTTCACCGAGATCGACTACCGGGCCGGTGACGTGTTGCTGTTCGGCCCCGAACCCACCGGCCTGGATGCGGTCACCCTGGCCGACCCGCACATCACCGAGCGGGTGCGCATCCCGATGCTGGCGGGGCGGCGGTCGTTGAACCTGTCCAACGCTGCTGCCGTCGCCGCCTACGAGGCGTGGCGCCAGCACGGGTTCACCGGCGCCGTTTAACGGAATACGCGGCGGTTCACCAACTGTCCCAATGGGTTACCGCTTCCACCGGCAGCCTCTTGGCCGGTTTGAACTCGGTGCCCTTGGTGTAGGCGATCGGGAACAGCCCGCCCTGGCTGTACTCCTCATGCGGGATGCCGAGCACCTCGGCGGCTTGCTTCTCGCCGTCGCCGAGGAGGTGCAGTGTGGTCCAGCACGACCCCAACCCGCGGGAGCGCAGCGCCAGGCAGAAACTCCACACCGCCGGGAACAGCGACGCCCAGAACGAGGCGCTCAACCCCAGCGGTGCCTGTTCCACCCGCCCTTTCAGACAGGGAATGAGCAGCACCGGCGCCTCGTGCATGTGCTCCACGAGGTAGCGCGCCGAGTCGGTGACGAACTGCTGGCGTTCACCACGCACATCGCCGTCGTCGTACTGCGGTTTGGGCTGATCGAGATACGGCAGCGCGTTGGCCCGGTAGATGTCGGCGATCGCCTGTTTCTTGCCCGCATCGGTGATGAACATCCACCGCCACCCCTGAGCGTTGGACCCGGTCGGCGCCTGCAGCGCCAACTCCAGACATTCGGTGAGCACCTCCCGGGGCACCGGCTTGTCCAGGTCGAGCCGTTTGCGCACCGCACGGGTGGTGGTCAGGACTTCGTCGACAGTCAGGTTGAGGGTCATGTCGGCAGGCTACCGTCGCAAGCACTGGGCAATCGCGATACCCGTTGGATACCCGGCGATGCCCGGCGGTATCCCGCGATACCTGCGATGCCCCGCGATACCCGGCGATACCTTTGTGCCGTGGCGGCGAAGGCCCTCGGCGTGTCGCCGCCGCCAGTGCACACACCTACGCCGTGAGTGCACAAAGCTCGTCGTCGCAGGACCCGGTTCAGGGCTCGTCGTAGTCGTCGCCGCCCCCGTGGTTGGGGTTGGTGCAGACCGTGCCCTCACAGTCGGGGTCCGGCGATTCCGGGTCGGTGTTATCCGGGCTGTCGGCGTTCTCGGGGTCCTGGCCCGCCCCGTGGTTGGGGTTGGTGCAGATCGTGCCCTCGCACGGCACGTACTCGTTGCCGCCGGCCGGGTCGAGAATCGCGTTGGGGCCCACGAAACTGCCGGCCGGGCAGGCCGGGTCCTCGTTCTGGGCGCAGTACTTCTTGGTGAGGTTGTTCTGGGTGGAGCCGTCGGCCCCGGGCGGGCCGCCGTTGACGGGCTGACCGTTGTCGTCCCAATACCCCTCGCCCGGTGCGGGATTGCCCGGTGTGGGATTGCCCGGGCCGGGATTGGCGGGGCTCGGCGACTCACCGGGTTCGGCGGACTCGCGATCCTGTTGGAGATGCTGGCTGGACCGCGGCGCCTCGGGTTCGTCGCCGCCGCAGCCGGCGATCAGCCAGGGGGCGATGCCGATCCCGATCGCGGCAACCACTGCTCGCATCATCACCGGATGTCCTCACTTCCTCGTCGGTAGTTCTTCGGCGGTCGCTGTTGCCGTCCGGCGCAGCGCACACACGTTGATCGAAGGTACCGATATCAGGCCGCCGGATCACGGATTTCACCGGAAATCCCGGGATGTGGCGGCCACCCCCAGCGGGATCAGACCGAGCTTGTCGGCGAGCACCGTCACCGCTCCGCTGGCGTTTTGCACCTTTCCACGGATCAGCAGCGCCGACGCCGTCGTCGCCACCCGGTGGTAGCGACGCCACACCCCCGGGGTGCACAGCACGTTGACCATCCCGGTCTCGTCCTCCAGGTTGACAAACGTCACTCCCTGCGCGGTGGCGGGCCGTTGCCGATGCGTCACCGCCCCGGCCACCAGCACCCGCGTGCCGTCGTCGATCTCCGGCAGCCGCGCCGCGGGCACCACCCCGAGGGCGTCGAGGTCGGCGCGCAGGAACTGGGTCGGGAAACTGTCCGGGGACACCCCGGTGGCCCACACGTCGGCGGCCGCCAACTCGATGGCGCTCATGTCCGGCAGCGCCGGACCGTCCGTCGGCAACCCCACCCCGGGCAGTCGATCCGGCCGCTGGGTGGCCGCCGCCCCGGCCACCCACAGCGCCTCGCGACGGGTGATCCCGAAACACTCCAGCGCCCCCGACGTGGCCAGCGACTCCGCCTGCACCGCGGAGAGCTGCACCCGGTAGGTCAGGTCGGCCAGGGAACGAAACGGTCCTTTTGCCCGGCGGTCGGCCACCAGCCGTTCGGCCACCTGCTCCCCGATGTGGCGGATCGTCCCCAACCCGAGCCGCACCGCACTACCGCCGTCTTCGCAGTCGGCATGGCATCCGCTGGTGTTCACACAGGCCCGATGCACCACCACACCGTGACGGCGCGCATCGGCCACCAGCGACTGCGGCGAGTAGAACCCCATCGGCTGGGCACGCAGCAGCGCAGCGCAGAACGCCGCCGGATGGTGCAGCTTGAACCACGCCGAATAGAACACCAGCGACGCGAACGACAGTGCGTGACTCTCCGGAAAGCCGTAGTTGGCGAAGGCCTCCATCTTCTCGTAGATCCGGTCGGCCACCGCCCCGGTGATACCGTGCCGCTCACGCATGCCGGTGTAGAACCGGGTGCGCAGCCGGCGCATCTTCTCGGTGGAGCGTTTCGACCCCATCGCCCGGCGCAGCTGGTCGGCCTCGGCGGCGCTGAACCCCGCGCAGTCGACGGCCAGTTGCATCAGCTGCTCCTGAAACAGCGGAACCCCCAGGGTTTTCCGCAGCGCCGAGCGCATCGACGGGTGATCGTAGGTGATCGGGTCCAGGCCGTTGCGGCGACGGATGTAGGGATGCACCGAGCCGCCCTGGATGGGGCCGGGGCGGATCAACGCCACCTGCACCACCAGGTCGTAGAAGACCCGGGGCCGCAGCCGCGGCAAGGTGGCCATCTGGGCGCGGGATTCCACCTGGAACACCCCGACACTGTCGGCGCGGGCCAGCATGGCGTAGACCGCCGGCTCGGACAGGTCGATCCGGGCGAAATCCACGTCGATGCCCTTGTGTTCGGCGACCAGATCCTTGGCGTAGTGCAGCGCCGACAGCATGCCCAGGCCGAGCAGGTCGAACTTGACCAGACCGATCGCCGCGCAGTCGTCCTTGTCCCACTGCAGCACGGTGCGCCCGGGCATACGCGCCCACTCCACCGGGCAGACATCGGCGATGGGGCGATCACAGATCACCATGCCGCCGGAGTGGATTCCCAGATGTCTGGGCAGCCCAGCGATCTGGGTGGCCAACTCGACGACCGTTGCGGGGATCCCCGCAACGGTCGGGTCGTCGTGACGCAGCCCGCCCCAGCGGCCGATCTGTTTGCTCCAGGCGTCCTGCTGCCCCGGGGAGAACCCCAGGGCACGGGCGCTGTCGCGCACCGCGCTGCGCCCCCGGTAGGTGATGACGTTGGCGACTTGGGCGGCATGGGTACGCCCGTACCGGTCGTAGACGTATTGGATGACCTCTTCGCGCCGATCCGATTCGATGTCGATGTCGATGTCGGGGGGCCCGTCGCGGACCGGCGACAAGAACCGTTCGAAGAGCAGCTCATTGGCCACCGGGTCGACGGCGGTGATGCCCAACGCGTAGCAGACCGCCGAGTTGGCCGCCGATCCCCGGCCCTGGCACAGGATGTCGTTTCGCCGGCAGAACTGGGTGATGTCGTGCACCACCAGGAAATACCCCGGGAAGCCCAGCTCGGCGATGACGGCGAGTTCCCGGTCCAGTTGCGCATACGCTGCACCGGTCCGCCCGCCGGGACGCGGCGGCCCATACCGTTCCCGGGCGCCGGCCAGGGTCAACTCACGCAACCAACTGTCCTCGGTGTATCCGGACGGAACGGCGAACGGTGGAAGCCGCGGAGCGATGAGCCGCAGCGAGAAGGCGCACTGGGCGCCGAGTTCGGCTGCGCCGCGTACCGCTTCGGGACACCAGTGGAACAGCCGGGCCATCTCCTCACCGGAACGCAGATGCGCCCCGCCCATCGGGGCCGCCCATCCGGCGGCCGCATCCAGCGACTGCCGGGCCCGGATGGCTCCCAGGGCCATGGCCAGCCGGGCCCGGTCCGGTCCGGCGAAATGCGCCCCGGTCGTCGCCACCAGACCGACCCCGAAGCGCGGCGCCAACGCCGCCAGCGCGGCGTTGCGTTCGTCGTCGCCAGGCTGGCCGTGACAGGTCAGCTCGACGCTGACCCGCTCGGCGCCGAACCGGTCGACCAGATCAGCCAGCGCCGCTGTCGCGGCCTCCGGCCCCCCGGTCTCCAGCGCGTGGCGCAGATGCCCCTTGCGGCACCCGGTCAGGATCTGCCAGTGTCCGCCGGCGGCCTCGGTGAGCGTGTCGAGCTCGAACCGGGGCCGGCCCTTCTGCCCACCGGCCAGATGCGCCGCACCGAGCTGTCGCGACAGTCGGCGGTATCCCTCCGGGCCGCGGGCCAACACCAGCAGGTGCGGGCCGGGAGGGTCGGGCTCTGCGGTGCGTGCCACCGTCCCCAACGACAGTTCGGCGCCGAACACGGTGGCGATCTCCTGGCCGGCAGCGGCGGACTCGGCGGCCGCCTCGGCGAACCGCACCACCCCGTACAGGCCGTTGTGGTCGGTCAGGGCCAGCGCACGCAGGTCCAGCCGCACCGCCTCGGCCACCATCTCCTCGGGCGTGCTGGCCCCGTCGAGGAAGCTGAACGCCGAGTGCGCATGCAACTCGGCGTAATCGACCGCCGAGCGGGTACGCGCCGGGGCCGGGCGCACCGGCGCGGGCGGGGCCGCGGCGACAGGCGCCGGCCGGCCGTCGAGCACCCGCTCCATCTCCGCCCAGCTCGGGGGGCCGTTGTTCCAACGCACCCAACCAGGATATCGAACATCAGTTCGATGTAAATCGACCCGGCGGTCCGCGCGGATTCAGTAGGGTGACGTCGTGCACGCGGTCAGCGGTCCCCCCTCCGGGTTGACTCCCGACGCCCGACTGCGCCGCTACCACAGCGCGTTCGCCGGTTTCGACGTGCCGTTCGCGTTCGTCGACCTCGACGCCCTGTGGGCCAACGCCGACCGGTTGCTCACCCTGGCCGGCGACAAACCGATCCGGGTGGCCTCCAAGTCGCTGCGCTGCCGGTCGCTGCAGCGGGCAATTCTCGACGCCGACCTCCGCTTCGACGGGCTGTTGACGTTCACCGCCGCCGAGACGGTGTGGCTGGCCGGGCACGGCTTCACCAACCTGCTGCTCGCCTACCCCACCACCGACCGTGCCGCGCTGGCCGCCCTCGGTGAACTGACCGCCGCCGCGCCGCAGACCGCCCCGATCGTCATGGTCGACAGCATCGAGCATCTCGACCTCATCACCGCCGCGACCAGCGCCCCCGTCCGGGTCTGCCTGGATCTCGACGCCGGCTACCGCCGCGCCGGGCTGGCGATCGGCCCCAAACGTTCTCCGCTGCGCAGCCCCGCGCAGGCACGCGCGTTCGCCGAACAGGTCGTCCAGCGGCCGACCCTGCGACTGGTGGCGATGATGTGCTACGAGGGCCACATCGCCGGTGTCGGTGACGACGTCGACGGCAAGCCCCTGCACAATCGGGCGGTGCGGTGGATGCAGCGACGCTCGTTCGCCGAATTGCGGGATCGGCGCGCCGAGGCCGTCGCCCGGGTGCGTGAGGTCGCCGACATCAGCATCGTCAACGCCGGCGGCACCGGGGACCTGCACCTGGTGGCCGCCGAACCGGCGATCACCGAGGCCACCGCCGGGTCGGGGTTTTTCGCGCCCACCCTGTTCGACTCCTACACCGCGTTCACCTTGGCGCCCGCGGCGATGTTCGCGCTGCCGATCACCCGCCGGTTCGGCCCCGCCACGGTGACCGCCCTCGGCGGCGGGTATCTGGCCAGCGGGGTCGGCGGCACCGACCGGATGCCGTCGCCGTATCTGCCCGCCGGGCTGCGCCTGGACCCGATGGAAGGCGCCGGGGAGGTGCAGACGCCCCTGCACGGCCCGCCCGCCCGGACATTGCGCATCGGTGACCGGGTGTATTTCCGGCACGCCAAGGCCGGCGAACTGTGCGAGCGGTTCGACCGGTTGTATCTGGTTCGCGGTGACCGGATCGTCGAGGAGGTGCCCACCTACCGGGGGGAAGGACAGACGTTCCTGTGAGCGGACGCGCGTGGCGTAACTGGGCCGGCGGGCAGGCGTGCACACCGGCGTCGGTGGCGCGCCCCACGTCACAGGACGAACTGGCCGAGATCGTAGCCACCGCGGCGCGACGGGGCCAGCCGGTGCGCGCGGTCGGCAGCGGCCACTCCTTCACCGACTGCGCCTGCACCGACGGGGTGATGATCGACATGGCCGGGTTGCAGCGGGTGCGCGCCGCCGACCCGGTCAGCGGACTGGTCACCATCGAGGGCGGGGCGACGTTGCGCAGCCTCGGTGGGCGGCTGGCGGCCTCCGGGTTGGGGCTGGCCAACCAGGGCGACATCGACGCCCAGACGATCACCGGTGCCACCGCCACCGCCACCCATGGCACCGGAGCCCGCTTCCCGAACCTGTCGGCACAGCTGGTGTCGCTGCGGCTGGTCACCGCCGACGGCGAGGCTGTCGACGTCGACGGTGGCGACGACTATCTGGCCGCCCGGGTGTCGCTGGGGGCGCTGGGGGTGATCAGCGAAGTCACCGTGCAGGCAGTGCCGCTGTACGCCCTGCACCGCCGCGATGAGCCCCGCCCGCTGGCCGAGACATTGGATCGTCTCGACGAATTGGTCGACGACAACGATCATTTCGAGTTCTTCCTGTTCCCCTACACCGAGACCGCACTGACCCGCACCACCGCCCGCAGCGTCGCCGAACCCACGCCCACCGCAGCGTGGAAACGCCGGATGCACGCCGGGGTGGAAAACACCGGCATGGACCTGATCTGCCGGGTCGGGCGACGCCTGCCGGCCACGGTGCCGCGGCTCAATCAGCTGATCACCGCGATGATGACCCCGGCCACCGTCAGCGATCACGCCTACAAGGTCTATGCCACCGAACGCAAGGTGAAGTTCACCGAGATGGAGTACGCGATCCCGCGCCGGCACGCGCGGGAGGCCCTCGAACGGGTCGTGGCGATGATCCGCCGGCACCGGTGGCCGATCCTGTTCCCCATCGAGGTGCGCTTCGCCGCCGGTGATGACGCGTTGCTGTCCACCGCGCACGAGCGCGAGACTTGCTACATCGCGGTGCACCAGTACCGCGGCATGGACTTCGAGGAGTTCTTCCGGTCGGTGGAACAGATCATGGATGACTATGCCGGCCGGCCCCATTGGGGCAAGTACCACTTCCAGACCGCTGAGACGCTGCGCAACCGGTACCCGGGGTTCGACCGGTTCACCGCGGTGCGCGACCGGTTCGATCCGCAGCGGGTCTTCGCCAACGACTACACCCGGCGGGTGCTGGGCCCGTGAGCCCCGCTCCGCTTCGACCTCGCCCAACGTGAAGCCACGTTCACGCTCGAGCCCGACCGTGAAGCCAGCTTCACGGTCGGCGAGACCGCACCACCGTGAGCGGTCTCAGCGCCGACGCGCAACGATGACCGGGGTCTGGACCGCTTGCACGACAGCGCTGCTCACCGAACCGAGCAGCATGCCGGTGAACCCTCCGCGGCCGTGGCTGCCGACCACCACCAGCTGCGCGGCCGTGGATTGTTCGACGAGCTGATCAGCGGGGCGCCCGGCCACCACCACCCGGCGCACCTCGACGTCGGGATAGCGTTCCTGCCAGCCGGCCAGCTGCTCGGCCAGCGCCCGCTCCGCCTCGGCGGCCATCGCCGGGAAATCCAGACCGGCGGGCACGTCGTTGACCGCCAAGTCGATCCAGGCGTTGAGCGCCACCAACGGCACCCCGCGAAATGCGGCCTCCTCGAACGCGATCGCCACCGCGTTCTCCGACACCGGCGATCCGTCGCAGCCGACCACCACCGGTGCGGTGCCCGGATGCTCGGCAGCCATGTCCTCGTCGCGGACCACCGCGACCGGGCACAGCGCATGGTGCAGAAGTCCGGAGCTGACCGATCCGAGCAGGCTGCGCCGCAGCCACCCGTGCCCGCGCGACCCCACCACCAACATGGTGGCATGTTTGCTCAGCTCCACCAGGGTGGGAATGGTCGACCCGGTGACGATCTGGCCCCGCACCCGGGCCGGGCGGGCCGACGGCTCGATCTCCTCGATGAGGGCCAGCGCCGCCTGGACGTGTTCTTTGCCCTGCTCTTCCTGCCACTGGGCGTAGCCGGGCGGCATCGGGGTCTCCGGGAACGTCATCGCCACCGGCGAGGCCAACACATGCACCAGCGTGAGGTCCAGGTTGCGCAGCGCGGCCGTGCGCGCCGCCCAGTCCACGGCGGCCCTCGCCGACGGGGATCCGTCGACGGCCACCACGATTCCGTGAGATACACCCGGCGCCGACATTTGGCTCTCCTCTCGCGCGGCCCCGTTGACCGCCTACTGTCATCAAGGCATACCACGTCGGCCGCGCCCGCGGGACCGGCCCGTGTGGCATCGTCGGGGCCAGACCGTGATGGGAGGACCTCGCCTGCCCGACGGGCGATCCGGGAGGTTGGGCATTGGAGGTTGGGCATTGTCGGTGATCATCGACCCACGACGCCACGATGCGGTGCTGTTCGACCTCGACGCCGTGGTCCCTGTGCACCGACGGGACGACGGCGCGCCCGCGTTGTCGACCACTGTGTCGTTGGTGCAGCGCCTCCGGCGTCTGGGCGTGGGCACCGCCGTCGTCTCGGCGAACCGCGACTGCGCGGCGGCGCTCGGCGCGGCCGGGCTCGGCGATCTGTTCGCCGTCCACGTCGACGGCGCCGCCGCCGAACCGGGCCCGTCGGGGGAAGCGGATCCGGCGGCGCTGTTGGAGGCGGCCCGCCGGCTGGGGGTCCGTCCGGATCGGTGCGTGGTGGTCGAGAACGCCGAGGCGGGGGTCGCCGCCGCCCGGGCCGGAGGGTTCGCGCTGGTGATCGGCGTGGATCGGGACGGCCCCGGGACGCAGTTGTCTCGCGGCGGGGCCGACAGTGTGGTCGCCGATCTCGGCGAGGTGACGGTGCGCAGCGGCGACCGGCGTCTCTCGACGTTGCCCGACGCGGTGCAGGCGGTCAGCCTCACCGACGACGACACCGGCGGGCGCACCCCGGCGGTGTTCTTCGACTTCGACGGGACCCTCTCGGAGATCGTCGACGATCCGGGCGCGGCCCGCCTGGTCGACGGCGCCGACGCGGCACTGCGCGCGCTGGCGGCGGTCTGCCCGGTCGCGATCCTCAGCGGCCGGGATCTGGGCGACGTCGTCGACCGGGTCGGGGTGCCCGGGCTGTGGTACGCCGGCAGTCACGGCTTCGAGTTACGCGGCCCCGACGGGGCCCACCACCAGAACGAAACCGCCGCCGCCGCGATCCCGGTGTTGGCCGAGGCGGCCGATGAGCTGCGTTCCCGACTGGCTTCGATCGACGGAGTTTTGGTGGAACACAAGCGTTTCGCCGTCGCGGTGCACTATCGCAACGCCGCACGCGAACACGTCGGCGCGGTGACCGCCGCGGTGCGCGAGGCGGGACGTCGGGACCGGTTGCGGGTCACCACCGGTCGGGAGGTCATCGAGTTGCGCCCCGACATCGACTGGGACAAGGGCAAAACGCTGCGTTGGCTCACCGACCGGATCGGCGGCGCCGCCAGCGAGCGGCTGCTGCCGGTCTTTGTCGGCGACGACATCACCGACGAAGACGCCTTCGCCGAGATCAGCAGCGACGGCATCGGAATCATGGTGCGCCACAGCGACGACGGCGATCGCGCCACCTCAGCCCGGTTCGCGGTCGCCGACCCGGCCGCGGTGCGCGACTTCACCGAAGAGTTGGCACGCACCCTCGAGGCGCGTCACCGCGCCGACGGCGACCCGGCATGATTCAGTTGTTTCCGTTGACTGCCGGACGTCGACGGCGACCCACCCGAGCCAGCACGGCCCGGCCCCCGGCCCCGCGGGACACGTCGGGGACTTCCGGCCCTGGCCTTTCGGTGTGTGCCCTGGTCAGATGGCCCCACCGGCGCCCAGCGCCGGTCGCCGGAAACATCCGGGCCGGGTACGCGGTTGCACCAGGCTGACCGGGTCGTCTGCCCGGGCCGGGAGAAAGGGACACCATGAGCGTGGAGAACGCGGCCGTCGGCAGCGAATACGACGAGTTCCCCGAACTGGAGGACCGTGATGTGCAGGCCTTGGCGCGCGCCCGGGTCCGCAAACTGATGAAGACGTTCATGCCGGCCGACCATCCCCCGGCCACCGAGTACATGCTGGAGGTCTGGATGGACGGCATGGCCACCGCGCTGCGGATGACCCGCGACAGCGACGCGGTCGGCACCGGCTGACCGGTGCGGTCGTTGCCGGGAAATCGGCTCGGGCCGCCTGCCGCGACGCAAACACTGTTCAGCGCACCCGGTCGATGGGTACCGTGTGATCCGACTGCTACCGGGAGGTCCGCACAGATGGGTCAACTCAGCCACCACCGAGTTCGCGGCCTTCCGGGGGTGCGGATTCTGCAGACGGTTGGCGCGGTGCTGCTGGCACTGGTCCTGCTCAACGGGTGCTCCTCTGGCAACCACCCGCGCAACATCACCCTCACGTTCGTGCGGCACGCCGAATCGGAGGCCAATGCCGCCCAGATCATCGACACCACGGTGCCCGGCCCGCCGCTGTCGGCTGAGGGCATGCAGCAGGCCCTGCAGGGCGCCAAGGAGTTGAGCGCCAACCAGTACGACGGCATTTACGCCTCGGCGATGCAGCGCGCCCAGCAGACCGCCGAGCCGCTCTCGGCCGCACTGGGCCGGCAGGTCGAGGTGCTGCCCGGCCTGAACGAGATCGACGCCGGGTGGTTCGAGGGCAAGTCCGACACCATCGCCGAGGCGACATATCTGCTCGCACCGATCGACTGGTTACGCAGCGACCGCACCAGCACGATCCCGGGCTCGGTCAACGGCAACGAGTTCAACGACCAATTCCAGGCCGCGGTACGCAAAATGTATGTGCGCGGCGACGCCAACCCGGTGGCGTTCTCCCACGGGGCGGCGATCATGATCTGGACGCTGATGAATGTGCGAAACCCCGACGACACGCTGGCGGTCCGCCACCCGCTGCCGAACATGGGCCATGTGGTGATCACCGGCAACCCGATCACCGGCTGGAAACTCGTCGATTGGGACGGCATCCGCGACTTCGGCTGAAGCACGCTGGGCCATGCCGGGGCCGCGTCTGGGCCGCGCTTGGGCCGCGCTTGGGCCGGGTCGGGGCCGCGCCGGACCTGCGCGCAGACGCAGGGGTTGACCGCGCCGCACGCAGCGGCAACGATGTCCCTATGCGTTATGTCGTTACCGGCGGTACTGGGTTCATTGGGCGTCGCGTCATCACGCGCCTGCTCGCCGAGCACCCCGACGCCGAGATCCATGTGCTGGTCCGGAGGTCCTCGCTGGGCCGCTACGAGCGTCTCGCCACCGAGTGGGGTGAGCGGGCACAGCCGCTGGTCGGCGACCTCACCGCCGAGGGCCTGGGACTGTCGCAGGCCACCCTGGCCGACCTCGGCGTGGTCGACCACGTGGTGCACTGTGCGGCGATCTACGACATCACCGCCGATGCGGCCGACCAGCAGGCCGCCAACGTCGAGGGCACCCGCGCGGTGATCGACCTGACCCGGCGCCTCGACGCGACGCTGCACCACGTGTCGTCGATCGCGGTGGCGGGCAACTTCCGCGGCGAGTTCACCGAAGACGACTTCGACGTCGGCCAGGATCTGCCCACCCCGTATCACCAGACCAAGTTCGAAGCCGAGTTGCTGGTGCGCTCCACGCCGGGGCTGCGGTACCGGATCTACCGGCCTGCGGTGGTCGTCGGGGACTCCCGGACCGGCGAGATGGACAAGATCGACGGGCCGTACTACTTCTTCCCGCTGCTGGCCCGGCTGGCGGCGCTGCCGAAGATCACCCCGCTGCTAGTGCCCGCCGCCGGGCGCACCAACGTGGTGCCGGTCGACTATGTGACCGCGGCGCTGGTCACGCTGATTCACGCCGACGACGCCGACGGGCAGACCTTCCATCTGACCGCCGAGCGCACCATCGGGCTCGACGAGATCTACCGCGGCGTCGCCGGGGCGGCTGGGCTGCCCCGACTGAGCGCAGCACTGCCAGCGGCGGTGGCCGCCCCGGTGCTGCAGGCCCGGGGCCGGGTCAAAGTGTGGCGCAACATGATCGCCACCCAACTGGGCCTGCCCGCCGAGGTGCTCGACGTGGTCACGCTCAAACCCCGTTTCACCGCAGCGGCCACCCGCGCCGCACTGCGCGCGACGGGACGGCCCGACCTGGTGGTGCCCGACTTCGCCGATTACGCCCCGGCGTTGTGGCGGTACTGGGCGGCGCATTTGAATCCCGACCGCGCCCGCCACGACGATCCGGCGGGACCGCTGGTGGGCCGGCACGTGATCATCACCGGGGCCTCCAGCGGCATCGGCCGCGCCTCGGCGATCGCGGTGGCCGAGCGCGGCGCGACGGTGTTCGCGTTGGCCCGCAACGGCGCGGCACTCGACGATCTGGTCGCCGAGATCCGGGCGGCGGGCGGTCAGGCGCACGCCTTCAGCTGCGACGTCACCGACGCCGCGTCGGTGGAGCACACCATCAAAGACATCCTGGGCCGGTTCGACCACGTCGACTACCTGGTCAACAACGCCGGGCGCTCGATCCGGCGCTCGGTGGTCAACGCCACCGACCGGTTCCACGACTACGAGCGCGTGATGGCGGTCAACTACTTCGGCGCGGTGCGCATGACCTTGGCGTTGCTGCCGCACTGGCAGCAACGCCGGTTCGGCCACGTCGTCAACGTCTCCAGCGCCGGGGTGCTCGCACGCAGCCCCAAGTACAGCGCGTACGTGCCGACCAAGGCCGCCCTGGATGCGTTCGCCGAGGTCGTCGGCGCCGAAACCCTTTCCGATCACGTCACCTTCACGAACATCCACATGCCGTTGGTCGCCACGCCGATGATCGCACCGTCGCGGCGGCTCAACCCGGTTCCAGCGATCAGTCCCGAGCACGCGGCGGCGATGGTGGTGCGGGCGTTGGTCGAGAAGCCGTCCCGCATCGACACCCCCTCGGGCACACTGGCTGACCTCGGTCACTACGTCACGCCCCGGCTGACCCGGCGGATCCTGCACCAGTTGTATCTGGGCTACCCGGACTCACCGGCGGCGCGCGGCGTCGCGGTCGACGACACCCCTGCTGAGCCGGCCGCTTCGGCGCGGCCGACCCCGCGGCGGCGGCCGAAACGCCCGGCGCGCGCCGCCCGGGCGGTGGCCCGACTGCAGCCGCCGCGTCCGCTGAGGCGGATGGCGCGTGCAGTGCCCGGCGTACATTGGTGACCCGGGAGGTCACTGCATGACACATTGGGTCGCCAAGCGCAGCCCGGATCCGGTCGCCGAGACGATGACACGCCTGGAGAATGCGTTGGGCGAGCGAGGTTTCACCGTGATGGCCCGTATCGATCATGCCGCGCACGCCGAGCGTGCCGGGCAGCAACTGCGCCCCACCGAGGTGATGTTGTTCGGCAAGCCCGCCTTGGGGACCCAGCTGATGCAGGCCGACCAGCTCATCGCCATCGACCTGCCCTCCAAGGTTCTCGGCTGGCAGGACACCGACGGGCAGAACTGGCTGGGCTACCGGGATCTGCGCGCCCTGATCGCCGGGCGCACGGACGTGGCGGCGCCCGGGACGGCCGCGGCTGCCGCCGAACTCGCCGCGGGAATCGAGGCAGCCACCGATGCGGCGGTGCGACGGTGAGCGAGACCCTGCGGCAGCGCTGGGAGCGGGTCTGTCAACAGGTCGACGCCGCATGCCGCGACGCCGGGCGCGACCCGGGCGGGGTGCGAATCCTGCCGGTGAGCAAGACGTTCGGCCCGGAGGTGATCCGCGAGGCCGTCGGATTGGGGCTGCACCGGTTCGGTGAGAACAAGGTGCAGGAGATCCGGGAGAAATCCGAGCCGCTGGCCGACTGCGGGATCAACTGGGTGATGATCGGGCACCTGCAGACCAACAAGGCCAACCTGGTGGCCCGGCTGGCCGACGAGCTGCAGTCGCTGGATCGGCCGAAACTGGCTGCGGCCCTGGATCGGCGGCTGCAGCAGGAGGGCCGGTCCCTCGATGTTCTGGTGCAGGTGAAGACCGCCGACGAACCCAGCAAGTACGGGCTGCCCCCCGACCAGCTGCCGGCGTTTTTGGACCAGCTCGGCGACTACCCCACCCTGCGGGTGCGCGGGCTGATGACGATGGCGCTGCACACCACCGACCCCGAGGCGGTCCGCGGCTGTTTTCGACGGCTGCGCGAACTGCGGGACCGCGCCGTCGATGCCGGGCACGCACTGCCGGAACTGTCGATGGGGATGAGCGGAGATTTCCCGCTCGCCATCGCCGAGGGGGCCACCCAGGTGCGCATCGGCACGGCGATCTTCGGACCGCGGCCCTACCCGGACTCCTACTACTGGCCGGAGGGCGGCGGTGCGCCGCGCTGAGCTGCCGGTCTTCCTCGACTGCGACACCGGCGTCGACGACGCGTTGGCGTTGGCCTACCTGATCGGCTGCCCCGAAGTCGACCTGGTCGGCGTTGCCGCCACCGGCGGAAACGTTGCGGTGGACCAGGTCTGCCGCAACAACCTCGACTTGGTGGCGTTGTGTGGGTCTGCGGACATCCCGGTGTCGGCGGGTTCTGAGAGCCCGTTGGGCGGACCGCTGCCGGTAGGAAGCGCCCACGGCGCTACCGGACTGGGCTACGCGCTCGTGCCGTCGGCCGGGGCGGTGGCCACCGCCCACGATGCGGCCACCGCGTGGGTGCGCGCGGCGCATCGCCATCCCGGTCGGCTGGTCGGGGTGGTCACCGGGCCGCTGACCAATCTGGCGTTGGCGCTGCAGAGGGAACCGGCGTTGCCGACCCTGCTGGGCCGGCTGGTGGTGATGGGCGGCGCCTACGGGATCCCGGTGTACCGCGGCAACGTCAGTCCGGTGGCCGAGTGGAACATCAGCGTCGACCCGGAGGCGGCCGCCGCGGTGCTGGCGGGCTTCGCCACGGCGTTGACCCCGCCGCTTTTGTGCGGGCTGGATCTGACCACGCAGGTGCTGCTCACCCCGCACCATTTCCAGCGGCTCGCCGCGGTGGCCGGCTCCGCGACCACGCCACTGCTGCGCGTACTCGAAGACGCGACGCGCTACTACTTCGAGGTGCACCGCGACGCCGGATACGGCTATGCGGCCCACCCGCATGATGCGCTGGCCGCCGCGGCCGCGGTGGACCCGGGATTGGTCACCGCGGCCGCGGCCACCGTAGAGGTGGAGCTGGCCGGCACCGTGACCCGGGGCATGACCGTGGTCGACTGGTCCGGGCTGTGGGGGCGGGCGGTCAACGCCCAGATCGGGGTGGCGGTGGACCCGGCGGTGTTCCTCGACCGGTTCATCGACCGGGTCGGGACGCTGGCCGGTCGGCTGGCTCACTCGTAACGGCCTTCCAGATACCACCGCCGCTGCCGGTAGCAGAGCAGCAGGGCCGGACCGGGGCCGTCGGCCCCGGCGAGCAGCACCTGGACGCGCGCGGTCCGGCCCGCTCCGCGTTGCGGGTCCCACCACCGTTCATCGACTGCCCAGGGCCCGGCCCACCAGTGCAGCCGACGGTCATCACCGCCGGCGACCAGCCGGGCCGGTTCGCCGGAGAACAGCGCCCGCCGGGTCACCCGCACCGGATCGCCCCGGCCGTCGAGCAGTTCCACCGGGTCGTCGAGCAGCACTGTCGGGGCCGGGGCCGGCAGCTGCCCGGGCCACGGTTGGTGGGGGTCGGCGCGTGGCACCGGCTCATCGCCCCACGGCGTCAACGTGATCCGCTCCCCCGGGCCGCGCCCCCCGGAGAGCACCGGGACCTGCACGGCGGCCGGCCCGAGCAGGCCCTGCACCCGTGCCAGTGCCCGCCCGGCACGCAACCGGTCCTCCTCCCCGACACCGCCCCACAGCGGCAGCTGCAACGCCGTCGCCGCCGCCAGCACCTCCACCGGCACCAACCGCAGCACGGCCACCGGGGCGGTGCGTCGTCGGGTCAGCCAGCCGTCCAGCTGCCAGCGCACCCGGTCGGCGGTGGCGTCTTCGGTCAACGGCTCCGCGCACCGCCACACCCGGCTCACCTCGTCGCCGTCGACGGTGCCGGCATGAATGGCCAGCCGGGTGCAGCTGAGTCCGGCGGCCAGCAGCCGCTGGTGCAAAGCGGCGGCCAGACTCCGCCCGGCGAAGGCGGCGGCGTCGACCCGTTCCAGCGCAGGATCACAGACCTGTTCCACCTCGAGGTCCGGCGGGGGTTCCCGTCCGACCGGGTCGCGCTGGGGCTCCCCGCGGGCGAACCGATGCGCGGTCACCGCGTCGGCACCGAACCGGCTGGCCACGTCGCTGCGGGGCAGCGCAGCGAACTGACCGACGGTGCGGACCCCCATCCGCCACAGCAGATCCGTCAGGTGCTCGCGACCCGGGCCGGCGATGCTGGGCTCGGCGGCCAGTTGCTTGATCGACAGGTCCGCCAAGAATTCGGCGTCGTGGCCCGCAGCCACCATCTGACCGGACCGGGCGGCGAAGACCGCGGTCCCCAACTGGTCGGCGACCCCGACCTGACATTCGGCACCGACGGCGGCCACCGCGTCGATCAGCGCCTCACCGGCGCCGGCCTCGGAACCGAAATGTCGGGCGATCCCGCGCACCGAGACCACCAGGAGGCCCGGCCGCAGCAATTCGGCGCGGGGGATCAATTCATCGACCGCCTCCAGCACCGCCTCGAAATGGCGGGCGTCGCGGTCGGTGTCGGCGGCGACCACGTGCAGATCGGGGCAGCGGGCCGCCGCCTCCCGCCGGCGCAACCCCCGGCGCACCCCCGCCGCGCGCGCCGCCGCCGAACAGACGATCACCCGGTTGGCCAGGGTGACCGCGACCGGCGCGGTGGCCGGCAGGCCGGTGGCGGCGGCCGCCGCGACCGCCGGCCAATCCATGCACCACAGGGCCAGCACCCGAGAACCCACGATGCCCGCCCTCAGCCGGCCCGGCCCCGGGCTCCCCGGCCCGTCCCCCGCACGGCCAGGCGCACCCCGCTGACACGGCCGCACCCGGGGAGGCCGCCCATGCTGGTGTCATAGCCGCGCACCCGCGCCTCCAACCGCAACGGCGCTCCCGGCCAGTCCCCGTCGGTGACCACCAGCGCGCAGCCCCGCTGCCGGACCCGAGCCGCCAGCACCCGCGCCCGCGACGGCGCCACCGCCGTCCCGGCCAGCCCCAGCACCACCAGGTCCATTCCGTCGACGAGCACCGCGGCGATCTCCACCAGATCGGAACCGGGGTCGGGGATCACCGCGAGCCGGCTCAGGTCGGCGCCCATCTCCACGGCCGCCAGCAACCCGAGGTTGGGCTGGCCGACGATCGCTGCGTGCCCGCCGGCGGCGGTCACCGCGGCCACCATGCTCACCGGCAGCGACCGCGCCCCCGACAGCACCGCCACCGTCCCGCGCGGCAATCCGCCGGGCAGCGTCTCGGCCAGCAGATCCGGAACTGCCAGCAAACTTTCCGACGTGGGCTCCGGAGCCTCGACCCGCCCGGCGGCGGCCCGGGTGACACCGACCCTGCCGGTCACCGCCGCCATCTGGCGTCGCAGCTGTTTGAGCTGCTCAGCGCGGTCTTGGTGGCGCCTCTCGCAGGACGCGGCCGCCACCGCCGTCGATATCGCCACCTCCGGCGCCCCTCCTCGAATCGAATGTGTGTTCGATACAAGGAGTAAACACCGGGCCACCGACAGCGTCAACCCGATATCTCCGCCGACGCACCGTGCGCCTCGGCAGGCCCAGCAGCCTCACACGCCTCGGCGCGAGCCGGGGCGGATCACTCCCATTCGATGGTGCCGGGCGGCTTGCTGGTGACGTCGAGCACCACCCGGTTGACCTCAGGCACCTCGTTGGTGATCCGGGTGGAGATGCGCTCCAGCACCTCGAAGGGCACCCGGGTCCAGTCGGCGGTCATGGCGTCCTCGCTGGAGACCGGCCGCAGCACGATCGGATGCCCGTAGGTGCGCCCGTCGCCCTGCACCCCCACCGAGCGCACATCGGCGAGCAGCACCACCGGGCACTGCCAGATCTGCTGATCCAACCCGGCGGCGGTCAACTCCTCCCGGGCGATCACATCGGCTCGCCGCAGCGTGTCCAGGCGCTCGGCGGTGACCTCACCGACGATCCGGATCCCCAGCCCCGGACCCGGGAACGGCTGGCGGGCCACGATCTCCTCGGGCAAGCCGAGTTCGCGACCGACCGCACGCACCTCGTCTTTGAACAGCAACCGCAGCGGCTCAACCAGCGTGAACGTCAGGTCGTCGGGCAGCCCACCGACGTTGTGGTGGCTTTTGATGTTGGCGGCACCGGAACCCCCACCGGATTCCACCACATCGGGGTAGAGCGTGCCCTGCACCAGAAAGTCGATATCGGCGTCAGAACCGCTGTCGGCCAGCACATCTCGCACCGCTGCCTCGAACGCCCGGATGAACTGCCGTCCGATGATCTTGCGTTTGCCCTCCGGGTTGGTCACCCCCGACAACGCCGATAAGAACGTCTCGGCAGCGTCGACGGTGACCAGCCTCGCCCCGGTGGCGGCGACGAAATCGCGCTGCACCTGGTCGCGTTCCCCCGAGCGCAGCAGCCCATGGTCGACGAACACACAGGTCAGCCGGTCACCGATGGCCCGCTGCACCAACGCCGCGGCCACCGCCGAGTCCACCCCGCCGGAGAGCCCGCAGATCGCGTGGCCGCCGCCGATCTGGGTGCGGACCTGTTCGACGAGCGCCTCCACGATGTTGGCGGTCGTCCACTGCGCGCCGATGCCGGCGAAGTCGTGCAGGAACCGGCTGAGCACCTGTTGGCCGTGCGGGGTGTGCAGCACCTCCGGGTGGTACTGGACTCCTGCCAGCCGGCGGGTGCGGTCCTCGAATGCCGCCACCGGGGCGCCGGCGGTGGTGGCCACCACCTCAAACCCGTCGGGCGCGGCGGTGACCGCGTCGCTGTGGCTCATCCAGACCTGTTGGGTTTCGGTGAGCCCCGAATGCAGTTCCCCACCACTTATTTTCATCGTGGTACGTCCGTACTCGCTGGCTCCGGTGCGCTGCACGGTGCCGCCGAGCGCGGCAGCCATCGCCTGGAACCCGTAGCAGATCCCGAACACCGGCACCCCGAGCTCGAACACCGCCGGGTCCAGTTGCGGCGCCCCGTCGGCGTAGACGCTGGCCGGCCCCCCGGAGAGCACGATGGCCTGCGGATCGCGGGCCTTGATCTCGGCGACCGGGGTGTCATGACCGATCACCTCGGAGAACACCCGTGCCTCGCGGATCCGCCGGGCGATCAGTTGGGCGTATTGCGCGCCGAAGTCGATGACCAGGACCGGGCGCGGCGGGGATGCTGTCACGGCGTGGAGTCTAGTGGCGCACCGCGGCGGTCAGCCCGCCGAGCCCGTCGGGGTGATCGGCAGCCAGCGCAGCGCTCCCGGGGCGCTGTCGGGGACCACCGGGTGAGCCGGGGCGACCGGGGTGAGCCTCCGGTAGGCCTCGTCCTGGGCGGGACGCAGGTCCTGCTCACCCTTGTTCGGCCACAGTGACGCAGCCCGCTCGGCCTGGGCGGTGATCGACAGCGACGGGTTGACACCGAGGTTGGCCGAGACCGACGCCCCGTCGACCACGTGCAGGGTCGGGTAGTTGTACACCCGGTGGTACGGGTCGATGACGCCGGTCTGCGGGCTGTCCCCGATCACCGCACCGCCGAGGAAATGCGCGGTCAACGGGATGTTGAACAGCTCGCCCCAGGTTCCCCCGGCCACCCCGTCGATCTTGGCGGCGATGCGGCGGGTCACCTCGTTGCCGACCGGGATCCAGCTCGGGTTGGGTTGGCCGTGGCCCTGTTTGCTGGTGTAGCGCCGGATGCCCATCCGGTTGCGTCTGGTGAACGTGGTGATCGAGTTGTCCAGGTGTTGCATGACCAACGCGATGACGGTGCGTTCACTCCACTGCTTCGGGTTGAGCAACCGCAGGATGTGAGCCGGGTCCTCGCGCGCCTGATCGACCAGCTGCCGCCAGCGGGGCACATCGGTGCCCTCCGGCCCGGCGCCGTCGGTCATCAGCGTCTGCAGCAGCCCCATCGCGTTTGAGCCCTTGCCGTAGCGGACCGGTTCCACATGGGTGTCGCCGGTGGGATGGATCGAGGAGGTGATCGCCACCCCGTGGGTCAGGTCCAGGTCGGGGTTGACGTTGAGGGTGGCCGCCCCGACGATCGACTCGGAGTTGGTCCGGGTCAACACCCCGAGGCGCTCGGAGAGCCGCGGCAGCTTCCCGCGGTCACGCATCTTGAACAGCAACCGCTGGGTGTTGTAAGTGCCGGCGGCCACCATCAGATGGGTGGCGGTGAAGCGGCGCCGCTTGCGGCGCAGACCCCATCCGGTGCGCACGGTGTCCACCTGCCACAGGCCGTCGGGGCGCTGCTCGAACCCGGTGACGGTGGTCAGCGGATGCACTTGGGCACCAGCGGATTCGGCCAGTCCCAGATAGTTTTTGACCAAGGTGTTCTTGGCGCCGTGGCGGCAGCCGGTCATGCATTCGCCGCATTCGATGCAGCCGGTACGCGCCGGGCCCGCGCCCCCGAAGTACGGGTCGGGCACCGTCTTGCCGGGTGCTTTCTGCCCCTCGGGACCGAAGAACACCCCCACCGGCGTCGCCACGAAGGTGTCGCCGACCCCCATGTCATCGGCCACCTCTTTGACGATGCGGTCGGCATCGGTGAACGTCGGGTTCTTCACCACGCCCAGCATCCGCTGCGCCTGGTCGTAGTGCGGCATCAACTCCGAGCGCCAGTCGGTGATGTGTTTCCACTGCGGGTCGTTGAAGAACGGGTCCGGCGGAACGTAGAGGGTGTTGGCGTAGTTCAGTGAACCCCCGCCCACCCCGGCACCGGCGAGCACCATCACGTTGTTGAGCAGGTGGATGCGCTGGATGCCGTAACAACCCAGTTTCGGCGCCCACAGGAATTCGCGCAGGTGCCACGAGTTCTTGGCGAACTGGTGATCGGCGAAGCGCCGGCCCGCCTCGAGCACGCCGACCCGGTAACCCTTCTCGGTCAGCCGCAGGGCACTGACGCTGCCACCGAACCCCGACCCGATGATGAGCACGTCATAGTCTGGTTGATCAGGCTGCATCGCCCCAGCTTACGGCGAATCGTCCCGAAATCTGCACATCCGGTCCGACCGGGCCGCTGTCGGCGGGCTCCGCGACCGGCGAGCACCGCATCGCAGGCACGGGAATCGCTACTCGCTGCTGAGATCGGCGCTCCAGTGGACACAACCCCCCGTTTTTTGGGGCTCTATGTCCACCTGGGCATCGATCTCAGCAGCATCAGCCGGAATTTGGCCGGATGTTGGCCAGATTGGCCGGAATCGGCCGGAATCGGCCGGAATCGGCCGGAATCGGCCGGAATCTACGCACCGACAGTGAGGCCGACCTTCTGGAATTCCTTCAGATCGCAGTAGCCGGCTTTGGCCATCGCCCGGCGCAGCCCGCCCACCAGGTTCAAGGACCCGAACGGGTCATCGGAGGGCCCGGAGAGCACCTGCGCGAGCAGCGGGCGCTCCCCCACCGCGATCTGCAGCAGCGCCCCCCGCGGCAGCGAGGGGTGGGCGGCCGCCGGTGCCCAGTACCAGCCCTCACCAAGGGCTTCCCGCGCCGCGGCCAGCGGAGTCCCCATCATCACCGCATCGGCGCCGCAGGCGATCGCCTTGGCCACGTCCCCGGAGGTGTGAATGTCGCCGTCGGCGAGCACGTGCACATACCGCCCACCGGTCTCATCGAGGTACTCACGGCGGGCCGCGGCCGCATCGGCGATCGCGGTGGCCATCGGCACCGAGATGCCCAGCACCTCATCGGAGGTGGTGGCCCCCGCAGTAGAGCCGTAGCCGACGATCACCCCGGCCGCGCCGGTGCGCATCAGGTGCAGCGCCGTGCGGTGATCGAGCACCCCGCCGGCCACGACCGGGATGTCCAACTCGGCGATGAACGTCTTTAGGTTCAGCGGCTCACCGTTGGTGGCGACCCGCTCGGCGGAGATGATCGTGCCCTGGATGACCAGCAGGTCGATGCCCGCGGCGACCAACGCCGGGGTCAGCGCCGCCGCGTTCTGCGGGCTGACCCGCACCGCGGTGGTCACCCCGGCCTCGCGGATGCGGCTGACCGCCGCACCCAGAAGGTCGGGGTCCAGCGGGGCGGCATGCCATTGCTGCAGCAGCCGGATCGCGCCGGTGGGTTCGGGTTCGGTGGCGGCGACCTCGACCAGTTGGGCCACCTTGGCCTCAACGTCGGCGTGCCGGCCGATCAGCCCCTCGCCGTTGAGCACCCCGAGCCCGCCGAGCCGGCCCAACTCGATGGCGAACTCCGGGGAGACCACCGCATCGGTCGGGTGGGCGACCACCGGGATCTCGAACCGATAGGCGTCGAGTTGCCAGGCGGTGGACACGTCCTGGGAGGACCGGGTGCGCCGCGACGGCACGATGTTGACGTCGGCCAGCTCGTAGGTTTGACGGGCGGTGCGGCCCATGCCGATTTCCACCAGGTCACGCATGCAGGGTCCCCTCTCGGGATGCCGGAGTGCTCATTCAGCGGGAGAATCAGCGCGCGTAGTAGTTCGGCGCTTCGACGGTCATGGTGATGTCGTGCGGGTGGCTCTCCTTGAGTCCCGCGGCGGTGATCCGCACGAACTGCGCCCGCTGCAGATCTTCGATGGTGGCCGCACCCGTGTAGCCCATCGCCGCGCGCAGCCCACCGGTGAGTTGATGGATTACCGTCGACAGCGGGCCGCGGTAGGGCACCCGACCCTCGATGCCCTCGGGCACCAGCTTGTCCTCGGAGAGCACGTCGTCTTGGAAGTAGCGGTCCTTGGAGTAGGACTTGGCGGCCCCGCCGGAGCCACGGCCCTGCATGGCTCCCAGCGAGCCCATGCCCCGGTAGCTCTTGAACTGCTTGCCGTTGACCAAGATCAGCTCGCCGGGAGATTCGCCGGTGCCGGCCAGCAGCGACCCGAGCATCGCCGTGGAGGCACCCGCGGCCAGCGCCTTGGCGATGTCCCCGGAGTACTGCAGCCCGCCGTCGGCGATCACCGGAACCCCGGCGGGTGCGCAGGCGGCCACCGCCTCCAGGATCGCGGTGATCTGCGGTGCCCCCACCCCGGCGACCACCCGGGTGGTGCAGATGGAGCCGGGGCCGACCCCGACCTTCACCGCGTCGGCACCGGCCTCGACCAGGGCGGCGGCCGCCGCTCGGGTGGCGATGTTGCCGCCGACCACCTCGACGCGATCGCCCACTTCGGCTTTGAGCTTGCCGACCATCTCCAGCACCCGACGGTTGTGGGCGTGGGCGGTGTCGACCACCAGCACGTCCACGCCGGCATCAGTCAGCATCATGGCCCTCGTCCACGCGTCGTCGCCGACCCCGATCGCCGCGCCGACCAGCAGGCGGCCGTCGCTGTCCTTGGTGGCGTCGGGGTGCTGCTCGGTTTTGACGAAGTCCTTCACGGTGATCAGGCCGGTGAGTTTGCCGTGGCCGTCGACGATCGGAAGCTTCTCGATCTTGTGGCGGCGCAACAGCCCCAGCGCGGCGTCGGCGGTGACTCCCTCCGAGGCGGTGATCAGCGGCGCCTTGGTCATCACCTCGGCGACGGGCTTGTTCTGGTCGACCTCGAAACGCATGTCGCGGTTGGTGATGATCCCGACGAGTTGCCCGTCCTCGTCGACCACCGGCAGCCCGGAGATATGGAAGCGGGCGCAGAGCGCATCGACCTCGGCCAGGGTGTTGGTGGGCCGGCAGGTGACCGGGTCGGTGACCATGCCCGCCTCGGACCGCTTCACGGTCTCGACCTGGGCGGCCTGGGCCTCGCCCGGCAGGTTGCGGTGCAACACGCCCATCCCGCCGGCGCGGGCCATCGCGATCGCCATGCGCGATTCGGTGACGGTGTCCATCGCCGAGCTGACCAGCGGAACCTTCAACCGGATCTTGCGCGTGACCTGGCTGGAGGTGTCGGCGGTGGCCGGGATGACATCGGAGGCGGCCGGCAACAGCAGCACGTCATCGAACGTCAAGCCCAGCGCCGCGATCTTCTGCGGGTCGTCGCCGCCGGTGGGCACCGCTGCCTCGGCACCGAGCAGTCGGGGCGAGCCACTGGTCATCGGCGAACCTCCATGAGCCGTGGGTGGGTGAGACCGCCATCCTAATGCTCATCGCCGTGGTTTTCCGCGGGGCCTTCGGCGACCCGCACAGCGGACACAATCCGCTGGCCGGTGGCAACTTGTGTGCCCCCCTGCGTAGGGTGTAGGCGTGCGTGACCACCTGCCCCCGGGCTTACCGCCCGACCCGTTTGCTGACGACCCGTGCGATCCCTCGGCGGCGCTGGACGCGATCGAGCCCGGGCAGCCGCTGGATCCGCACGAACGGACCGCGGTCGAAGCCGACCTGGCCGACCTGGCGATCTATGAGGCCCTGCTGGCGCACCGCGGGATCCGCGGCCTGGTGGTGTGTTGCGACGACTGCCAGGAGGACCACTACCACGACTGGGACATGCTGCGCGCCAACCTGTTGCAGCTCTTGGTCGACGGGACCGTCCGTCCCCACGAACCGGCCTACGACCCGGAACCGGACGCCTACGTGACCTGGGACTACTGCCGCGGCTACGCCGACGCCTCGCTCGATGAGGCCACCTCGGAGAACGAGCGCTACCGCTAGCGCCGGTTAGCAGCCGGTGAAAAGCCGGTCAGAGACCGGCCACCACGCCGCCGTCAGGGCGTTTCGGTCGACGCCGACGGTGCACTGACCGAATCGGTGTCGGTGGCCAGCCGCTCGGCCGGATCCACCACCGACGTTGGCGGGGTCTTGTTCTCGCCGATCTCCGACGTGGTCGGGGTCGGTGGCTGCGCACTCTCACTGCTCGACGGGGGCACCGCGGGTGCGGTGCTCGGTGTCGGGCTGCTCGACGGCGTCGGCGACGGCGTTGTCGACGGTGACGGCGCCGGGCCGGTCGTGGTGGTCGGTGATGCGGGTGTGGTCGATGACCCCGGCGTGGTCGGCTCGGAGCTCTCCCCCGGGGCCGCCCCGGAGGTCGGGGGCTGCGATTCGGGGGTCTCGGTGCCGGAGCTGTCGGGTCCGGGTGTGGTCGACAGGGTCACCGTCGTCGCCGGTGTGCCCGGGGGCGCACCGGGGTCGGGGGTGGCTTCCGGCGGCACGGTGGCGTCCGGGTCCTTGTTCTCGACCTTGACGTTCAACTGGTTCCACTGATCGATCAGGTCTTGACGGCGGGTGTTGTCGTTGACGGTCTGCACCGAGGTGTTGACCTTGGCCAACGCCTCGTGGGCCTGGTCCCATTGGCCGTCGGCGATCATCTGCTGCACCCGGTCGAGTTCGGTCTGGGCGGCCAGCACGACGTGCTCGTCGCGCACCGAAGCGGGTTCACCGAACAGCCCGCTGCGCAGCCCGTAGAGGGCGTCGCCGGGCTCGGCGGTCGCGATCAGCGCACCGAATCCGCCGAGGCCGAGCACGGTGGCCGCGACGGTGCCCACCAGCGTCATGCTGCGGTGGGCGCGACCGGGCGCCCGCGGCGGCGGGCCGGCCTGCTGGCCGTGCCGCAGCGCCTCGATCGCCTGGTTCTCGGCGACCAGCCCGGTCGCCGGCGGCCAGCGCAACTCGTCGCGCCAGCCGGCGAGCAGGTCGGTCAGCTCCTGGTCGGCCGGATCCGCGCCGGTCACCGGCCGGCCTTCGGCGAGGGCGTCGAGGAGCCGATCGGAGCGCGTCACCGCCTCCAGATCGGGGGTGCGACCGAACTCAATCATGGTCGCCCCTGACGACCTCGGCGCGCAGACGGGTCAGCGCCCGGTGCTGAGCAACCCGGACCGCGCCGGGGGTGCTGCCGACGGCGTCGGCGGTCTCCTCCGCGGACAGGCCCACCACCACGCGCAGGGTCAGGATCTCGCGTTGTTTCGCCGGCAGCACCGCCAGCAGACGGTTCATCCGCTCGGCGGCGTCGGTCTTGAGGACCCGCTGCAGCGGCCCGGTGTCGACGGCGGCCATCTCCGGGACCGACTCGGTGGCATAGGCGCGGTTGCGGGCCCCGGCGCGATGCGCGTCGGCAACCTTGTGGGCGGCGATGCCGTACACGAAGGCCAGGAACGGTCGTCCCTGATCCCGGTACCGCGGCAGCGCCGTTAGGGTGGCCAAGCAGACCTCCTGAGCCACGTCGTCAGCCGACTGACCACTCCGCTCACCCGTGCCGATCCTGGCACGGCAGTACCGGACCACCAGGGGACGGATGGTCTCCAACACATTCCGGAGCGCATCACGATCCCCGGCCGCAGCGTCAGCCACGGCAGCATCGAGATGGTCTCCATGCATGGTCATCGACAGCGGCATCTCCAACGTTACGGCCCGGGCCTCCACCCGACATTCGGCAAATGTTCACCATAGCGACTGTCGAGGCAACCTCGGAGGTCGCGCAACGACGCCTTAACGGTTGCTCCATTCGCCGCCGCCGCGAATGACCTGCTCAGCGGCGGTGGTGCGCAGGTCATCGAGATCGCGGTCCGGCAGCGTCGCACTGCCGATGCCGGTGAGCAGGCTCGCCAGCGCCCAACACAGCGGGACGAGGCCGCCCTGCCGCGCCGCCGCCAGGGCTGCGTCGGCAAGGGTGCGTGCCGCGTCGATCTGGCCCGCGCTGCACAACGCCGCGGCGGCGACGACGTCGCTTTTGATCCGGTGGCGTGTCGAATCGCTCGCCGCGGCCAGGGTGCGGGCGCGCTGCGCGTGGCCGATTGCGGTGTCCCCCGCGCCGGTGGCCATCGCCAACTCGGCGCTGACCCAGGCGTGCCGGATCGGCAGGCGGGCTACCGCCGTGTCCAGGTCGGCGGCGCGCTCCAACAGTCGCGCCGAGGCGGCGAAACGCCTTACCCCGAGGGCATCGGCGGCCAGCCCCACCAGAGCATCGGACCGGGCCTGCGGGTCGGTGCCGGCGAGCGACAACGCCCGGCCGTCGTGGGTGCGCGCGCGGACGTGCCAGCCGAGCTGACGCCAGAACGAGCCGCGGGTGCTGTGCGCCAGTGATGCCAGCGGCCCGCCGGGGCGTGCGCGCAGCAGCGCGTCGAGGTCGGCGTGGGCGCTGGCGTAGCGCCCCTGGCCGCCGGCGGCCACCGCCCGCAGCCACAACTGCTCGGCGTCGGTGGCCGCCGGCAGCGGCCAGCGCGCCGTGTCGGCGCCGAACGCGGCATCGAACAAGTCCCCGGACAAGCCCCCGGACAGGCTTGAGCCGCCCGGCGGCGGTGCCATTGTCGTCATCGTCGATACATTTTAGTTAATTGTTGATGAGCGCAGAATTACGGGGGGTTTAAATACGCCACAGCGATTTTCCATACCGTTGGCCGCCGCGCCATCCAGGTCGCCGAAAAACCGTTGTGAACTGGGTGTTGTGACGTGCGTCTCGCGGACCCGAGGCCGGGATCCCGGCGGCGATAAACGCCGGGTTAATTCTTTTCCGTCGATCCGTTCGACACGACCGGAGCAGGGAATTGACCGGTTTTCCGTGACCTGTTTACGTTATCGCTGACGACAGGAGAGGAGTTTTGCGATGGTATTTCCCGAACAACTCCCCGGCCCCAACGCCGATCTGTGGGATTGGCAGCTGCAGGCGGCGTGCCGCGGTGCCGACTCGTCGATGTTCTTCCACCCGGACGGCGAGCGCGGCCATGAACGGCTGCGGCGCGAGCAGGTCGCCAAGGCCGTCTGCCGGCGCTGCCCGGTGGTCGACGCGTGCCGGGCGCACGCCCTGCAGGTCGGTGAGGCCTACGGCATCTGGGGCGGGCTCTCCGAACCCGAGCGGGCGGTGCTGCTGCGGCGCGGGCTGGGCCGGCGCCGCAGCGCCTGACCGCTGCCGCTGAGCTGAGCAGACGCGAAGGTCCCCGGAATCTCGGAGATTCCGGGGACCTTCGTGTCGTACTGGCGCCGTACTCGGGTTTCAGTGAGCGTGGCCGTGACCGGCGTGCTCGTCCTCCTCAACCGGCTTGTCGACCACCGCGGTCTCGGTGGTCAGCACCATGCGGGCCACCGACGCGGCGTTGAGCACCGCGGTGCGGGTGACCTTCACCGGGTCGATGACCCCGGCGGCGGCCAGATCCCCGTACTCGAGGGTGGCGGCGTTGAAGCCGTGCCCGGCCGGCAGTTCGGCGACCTTGGCGGTCACCACCGGGCCGTCGAGACCAGCGTTGGTGGCGATCCAGTGCAGCGGCGCGGCCATCGCGGAGGCCACGATGTCCACCCCGAGGGCCTCGTCCCCGGCCAGCGAGGAACGCAGCTTCGCCAGCGCCGCGCGGGTCTGCAGCAGCGCCGCACCACCGCCGGCGACGATGCCCTCCTCGACGGCGGCCTTGGCCGCAGCCACCGCATCCTCGACGGCGGCCTTCTTGGCCTTGACCTCGGTCTCGGTGGCCGCACCGACCTTGATCACCGCGACACCGCCGGCCAGCTTGGCCAGCCGCTCCTCGAGCTTCTCGCGGTCCCAGTCGGAGTCGCTGGCCTCGATCTCGGCGCGCAGCTGCTTGGCCCGGTCGGCCACGGCCGTGTCGGTGCCGCCACCGTCGACGATGACGGTGTCGTCCTTGCTGACCACCACCCGGCGCGCCGAGCCCAGCACGTCCAGACCGGCCTCGCGCAGCACCAGCCCCACGTCGGGGTTGATCACCTGCGCGCCGGTGACGATCGCCAGGTCCTCCAGGAACGCCTTGCGACGATCACCGAAGAACGGCGCCTTGACCGCCACCGCCTTGAGGGTCTTGCGGATCGCGTTGACCACCAGGGTCGACAGCGCCTCACCCTCGACGTCCTCAGCGACGATCACCAGCGGCTTGCCCGCCTCGGCGACCTTCTCCAACAGCGGCAGCAGATCCGGCAGCGAGCTGATCTTGTCGCGGTGCAACAGGATCAGCGCGTCCTCCAGCACGGCTTCCTGGGTGTCGAAGTCGGTGACGAAGTAGGCCGACAGGAATCCCTTGTCGAACCCGACCCCGTCGGTGATCTCCAGCTCGGTCTGCAGTGTCGAGGACTCCTCGACGCTGACCACGCCGTCGCCGCCGACCTTGGTCATCGCCTCCCCGACCAGCCGGCCGATCTCGGCGTCGCGGGAGGACACGGTCGCCACCTCGGCGATCCCGGCCTTCTCCGAGACCGGGGTCGCCGCGGCCAGCAGCGCCTCGGAGACCGCTGCGGCGGCCTTGTCGATGCCGCGGCCGAGTTCCATCGGGTTGGCCCCGGCTGCCACGTTGCGCAGGCCCGCCTTGATCAACGCCTGGGCCAGCACAGTGGCGGTGCTGGTGCCGTCGCCGGTGATGTCGTTGGTCTTGGTGGCCACCGACTTCACCAGCTGGGCACCGAGGTTCTCGAACGGGTCTTCTAGGTCGATCTCGCGGGCGATGGTGACCCCGTCGTTGGTGACGGTCGGACCACCGAACGCCTTGTCCAGCACCACGAAGCGGCCGCGGGGGCCGATCGTGACCCGCACCGCGTCGGCGAGCTGATCGATGCCGGCCTCCATGGCGCGGCGCGCGGTTTCGTCGTACTCAATGAGCTTGCTCATAGGCCTTTTCCTTTAACGAGTACCGCCCCGGAAATCACCCACGTACACGCGGGGATCGCCGGGGCGGGACACGGTTTTACTTGGAGACGACAGCCAGCACGTCGCGCGCCGACAGGATCAGGTACTCCTCGTTGTTGTACTTGATCTCGGTGCCGCCGTACTTGCTGTAGATGACGACATCGCCCTCGGCAACATCCAGCGGAATCCGCTTGTCACCGTCGTCGTCCCACCGGCCGGGGCCGACGGCGACAACGGTGCCTTCCTGCGGCTTTTCCTTGGCGGTGTCGGGGATGACCAGACCGGATGCGGTCGTGGTCTCGGCCTCATTGGCCTGAACGAGGATCTTGTCCTCGAGTGGCTTGATGTTCACCTTCGCCACGATTGGAGCCCTCCACTTGATCGGGGTATGGGTGCGGGGGCGATCCCCGAACCCGTCGAATTACCAGGTGTGTGGCATTCGTCCGGGTCCCTACGCCGTCGTCGCGGGTGCCGACACAGGGGCTGTCCGACTGCCACCTAGCACTCTATACATGAGAGTGCTAGCACTCAAGGCCGGGTCTCTGCTGTGTTGGGTCGGGCGGGCGTTCACCGGATCTGTCCGCGCCCCACCGGCAGGCCCGGGTCGGTGGCCACCGACAGCGCCGACGGTGCCGCACCGGCGGCCACCAGGTGTGCGGCGTAGGCGGCGATCATCGCGCCGTTGTCGGTGCACAGGCGCGGGGCCGGGATGCGCAGGGTCACACCCGCGGCCGCGCAGCGCTGGGCGGCCAGCTCACGCAGCCGCGAGTTGGCGGCCACTCCCCCGGCGATCAGCAAGGTGTCCACCCCGAGGTCGGTGGCGGCGCGCACCGCCTTCATCGTCAACACGTCGGCGACGGCCTCCTGAAAGCCGGCGGCCACGTCGGCGGGCGCGGCGTGCGGGTTCGCCTCCACGTGGCGGGCCACCGCGGTCTTCAGCCCGGAGAAGCTGAAGGCGTGGCGGGCGTCGCGCGGGCCGGTCATGCCGCGCGGAAACGCGATCGCGTCGCGGTCCCCGCCGTGGGCCAACTCGTCGAGGACCCGCCCACCCGGATAGCCCAGCCCCAGCAGGCGGGCGACCTTGTCGTAGGCCTCCCCGGCGGCGTCGTCGACGGTCGAGCCCAGTTCGACGATCGGCTCGGCCAGCGACCGCACATGCAGCAGATGGGTGTGTCCGCCGGAGACCAGCAGCGCCACACTCTCCGGCAGCGGGCCGTGCTGGTAGACATCGGCGGCCAGATGTCCGCACAGGTGGTTGACCGCGTAGAACGGCACCCCCCAGGCGGCGGCGTAGGCCTTGGCGGCGGCCACCCCGACCAGCAGCGCCCCGGCCAGCCCGGGCCCGATGGTCGCGGCCACCACGTCGGGGCGCTCGATCTGTGCGGCGGCCAGCGCGCGGCGCATGGTCGGGCCGAGTGCTTCCAGGTGCGCGCGCGACGCCACCTCGGGCACGACCCCGCCGAACCGGGCGTGCTCGTCGACGCTGGAGGCCACCTCGTCGGCGAGCAGGGTCAGGGTGCCGTCGTCGGCGAGCCCGGCGATGCCCACGCCGGTTTCGTCGCACGACGTCTCGATGGCCAACACGACGGTCATGGGGTCGCCCCCGCGGTGCCCGCCGGGTCACGACGCATGGTGTAGGCGTCGGCGCCGCTGGCCCGGTAGTAGCGTCGCCGCACCCCGACGGTCTGGAACCCGACGCTGCGGTACAGCGCGATCGCCGGCTCGTTGTCGGTGCGCACCTCCAGGAAGATCACATCGTCGCCGGCGAACGCCAGCAGCTCGTCGAGCAGCCGGCGACCGATTCCACGTCCCCGATGCTCCGGGTCGACGCCGATGGTGTGGATCTCGTATTCGAACGGTGCCGTGCGGCCCAGCCGGGAGATCCCGGCGTAGCCGACCAGGGTGTCGTCCAACCGGGCCGCGGCGTAATGGGTGTGGGGGGCAGCTAATTCACGCACGAACGCCGCCGCCGGCCACGGGTCGTCCCCGCCGAACAGTTGCGCTTCCAACTCCGCGCAACGGGCGGCGTCCGCACTGGTCAAGACGTCCATCCTCACCTGCGCTGCGGGGTCGCCGGCGGCCTTGGCGTCGGGGCGGCGCAGATACAGCGGACGCAGCGGCGCCGGCGCGGCGCCCCAGTCGCTCACCGCGGCTATCAGACCCGCCACCGTGGGCGCGGGCACGTCGAGCACCGGCAGGTCGAACAGCGCGGCATGTTCGGCGGATCCGGCGACCGCGGTGGACGCACCCACGTCGACCGCGTCGGGGGCCGACACTGCGGGGCCGTCGATGCGCTCACCGCCGCGGTAACGCGCCCAGTACACCTCGCGGCGGCGCGCATCGGTGACCACCAGCACCTCGGCACCCGGCGCGGCACCGGCGACCCGGCCGATCCCGTCGAGACTGCACACCCCGTACACCGGCAGGTGCAGCGCGTCACCGTAGGCGGCGGCGGTGGCCATCCCCACCCGCAGACCGGTGAAAGGTCCGGGACCGCAGCCGACCACCACCGCCTGCAGATCCTGCATCGTCAACCCGGATTCCTCCAGTGCGGCAAGGATATTGGGGGTGAGTTGTTCGGCGTGGGCGCGTGCACCGCGGGCGATCCGCTCGGCGAGCACCTCGGTGCGCTCACCGTGGCGCGCGATGCCGGCGGTGACCGCCGCGGTGGCGGTGTCGATGACCAACACGGTGCGACTCACCGCGACCACCGCCAGCTGGCTCTGCGCTCGGTCTCAGCACCGTCGGCGACGCGGTCCAGCCGGATCGCCAGATACCGTTCGGCGAGCCGTTCGGCCAGCCCCTCACCCCACTCGACCACCACCACCGCATCGGTGAGATCGGTGTCGAGGTCCAGCGAATCGAGTTCGCCCATCAGGTCCCCGCCGTGATCGAGCAGCCGGTAGAAGTCGACGTGCACCAGCGCCGGGGCGCCTGGGCGCCGCGCCGGATGCACCCGGGCCAGCACGTAGGTCGGTGAGGTGATGGGGCCATCGACCTCCATCGCCTCGGCGATTCCCTTGGTGAGAACGGTTTTTCCGGCCCCGAGCGGCCCGGTCACCACGACGACGTCGCCGGCGCGCAGCTCGGCGCCCAGCCGTGCGCCGAGCGCCCTCGTGTCGGCCTCGCCTGTCAACAGCGCGGTGCCGCAGTCTCGTTCAGGCACGACGGTGCAACCGCCGTGGCACGGAGACCAAAGTGTCGGGGGTGGCGCGCTGCACCAACTGCACGAGGGCGTCGTTGACGATGTCGGGAACCTCCAACGGCAGCAGATGCCCCGCTCCGGGGATGATCAGCAGTTCGCTGTTCGGCCCCGTCGCGCTCATCGCATCGGCCATCGCCCGGGAGTTCTCGGCGGGGGTGAGCAGATCGTGGTCGCCGCAGGCGATGAGGGTCGGGATCCGCGACAGCACCCCCAGCGCGGCGGATTCGTCGTGCACCTCCAGGGCGTGTAAGAACTCGACCGTGGTGGTGATGGCGGTGTCGTGCATCATCTGCTCGGAGAACCGCACCACCGACGGGCTGATTTTGCCGTCGCCGTAGGAACCCGCCCGCAGGATGGGGCCGATCACCGACCGGACCGCGCCGCGGCCGCGGTGCAGCAACGCCGGGGTGTAGCGGGCGGCGAACCGGACCGCCTCCAGCGCCGGGTTCTGCAGGATCTCCCCCAGCGGTGAGCGGTCCACCCCCTCGGCGGCCGACGACACCAGGGCCGCACCGACGATGCGCGGCCCGTACTGCTCGGGATATTGCCGGGCATGGGCGAGGACGGTCATCGCGCCCATCGAGTGGCCCACCACCACGATCGGCCCGCGCGGCGCCATGACCTGCAGCACCGATTCGAGGTCGCGGCCGAGCTGGGGAACCGTGTAGGTGGCCGGGTCGGCGGTGCCGGACTGGCCGTGGCCGCGCTGGTCGTAGAAGATCATCCGGGCCTGATCGCCCCACTCCTGCAGCAGTCGCACCCGCTGAAAGTGGAAGGCGGCCTTGCGGAGACAAAAACCGTGGGCGAACACCATGGTCACCGGGGCCCGCGGATCGCCGACCTCGCGCACCGTCAGCGGCACCCCATCGGGGGTGGTCACCACACAGCCGGGATCGTGGCGCAGCATTTCGAAATCCTCGCCGGCATACGGGTCATCGGTGGTGGTGCGCCGGGTCAGCGCCTGGGTGACCGTGGTGCCCGCCAGCGCCCCGACCGCCGTGAGCCCCGTCGCCCCGGCCAGCCAGCGGGTGCGGTGACCGCTATTCACGGTAGGTCCTGGTGACCCGCCCGCGCGGGCTGGTCACCACCTCGTAGTGGACGGTTCCCAACGTGTCGGCCCAATCCTGGGCGCGGGGCTCGCCGCCCTCGCCGGGACCGAACAGGATCGCCTCGTCACCCTCGGCGACGTCGACCGGACCCGGCCCCAGGTCGACGACGAACTGGTCCATACAGACCCGCCCGACGTTGCGGCGGCGCCGCCCGTTGATCATCACCTCGAACCGACTGCTGAGCGGCCGGAACACCCCGTCGGCGTAGCCGATCGGCAGCAACGCCAACGTGGTGTCACGCTCGGCGATCCAGGTGTGACCGTAGGACACCCCTTCACCCGCACGCACCGGACGCACCAGCGCCACCGTGGTTTTCAGCGTCATCGCCGGGATGAGGCCCAGGTCGCCGCGTTCGGGTAGCGGGCACAGACCGTAGACCGCGATGCCGGGACGCACCATGTCGTAGGCCAGGTCGGGGCGGGTCAAGGTGCCCGCCGAATTGGCCAGGTGCGCCACCTCGAAGCGCAGACCGTGGTCGGCGGCGAGGTCCACCAGCTCGGAGAACCGTTGCGCCTGGGCGTTGTTGGCCGGATGATCGGGCTCATCGGCGCAGGCAAGATGCGACATCAGCCCGCGCAGCCGGATGGCGTTGTCGGCGGCGGCACGGTGCAGCGCGGCGAACAACTCCGGCAGTTCGGCGGCCCGCGCCCCGTTGCGGTTCATGCCGGTGTCGGCTTTCACCGTGACCGTGGCGGTGCGCCCGGTGCGCTGCACCGCGTCGAGCAGGTCGTCGAGTTGGACCTGCGAGGACACCGCGATACCGACGTCGGCGGCGAGCGCACCGGCAAAGTCGGTGCCGGGCCGGTGCAGCCACGCCAGCACCGGCGCGCTGATGTCGTCGGCGCGCAGGGCCAGCGCCTCGTCGACGGTGGCGACCCCGAGCTCGGCCGCCCCCGCGTCCAACGCGGCGCGGGCCACCCGGGTGGCGCCATGGCCGTAGCCGTCGGCTTTGACCACCGTCATCACCTGGGCCGACCCGGCCGACTCCTGCAGCACCCGCACGTTGTGCGCGATCGCCGCGAGGTCCACGACGGCCTCGGCGATCAACCCGCTGGTCTGCGATGTCACAGTCATCTCCACCATTGTCCCAGAACCGGGCGGGTCAGCCCGCCGTGCCGCCCCGCACGCCGCGGCGGTGCACGAAGCGTCCCCGCCCGGGCGGGGGCGGGCTCAGTGCGCGAAATGCTGCTGTTCGTCGAAGTGGCCGCGGGGTTTGAGCTTGTCCAACGCCGTGACCGCCTTCACCGCGTCGTCGTGCAGCGCGCGGGCCAGGTCGGCCGACAGCCCCTCGCGGACCACGATCCGCAGCACCGCCACGTCGGAGGCGCCCTCGGGCATCGTGTAGGCGGGCACCTGCCAGCCGTAGGTGCGCAGCTCATGGGAGACGTCGAACACGCTGTACCCGCGATCCCCGGCCAGCCGGAAGGCCACCACCGGGATCGCCGAGCCGTCGGTGATCAGCTCGAAGTGCTCGCTGGCGGCCAGTCCGTCGCCGAGCCAGCGCGCGGTGTTCGACAGGGTCTGCATCACGCTGGTGTAGCCGTCCCGGCCGAGCCGCAGGAAGTTGTAGTACTGGCCGACCACCTGGTTGCCGGGCCGGGAGAAGTTCAGCGTGAACGTCGGCATGTCCCCGCCGAGGTAGTTGACCCGGAACACCAACTCGTCGGGCAGGTAGTCCGCCGAGCGCCACACCACGAACCCGACACCGGGATAGGTCAGTCCGTATTTGTGTCCGCTGACGTTGATCGACACCACCCGCGGGAGCCGGAAATCCCAGCGCAGGTCGGGGTGCAGGAACGGCACCACGAAACCGCCGCTGGCCGCGTCGACATGCACCGGCACATCGACGCCGCCTTCGGCGGCCAATTTGTCCAGCGCCGCGCAGATCTCGGCAATCGGCTCCAACTCGCCGGTGTAGGTGGTGCCCAGGATGCCGACCACCCCGATGGTGTCCTCGTCGACGGCGTCGACCACCTGCTCGGGGGTGATCACGTAGCGGTCTTCGGCCATCGGCAGGTAGCGGGGCTCCACATCGAAGTAGCGGCAGAACTTCTCCCACACCACCTGCACGTTGGTCCCCATCACCAGGTTGGGGGTGCGGCGCTTCCAGTCCTGCCCGGCCGCCTCGAGGCGTTGGCGCCAGCGCCATTTCATCGCCAGCCCGCCGAGCATCACCGCCTCGCTGGATCCGATGGTGGACACCCCGACCGCGCTGGTCGGATCGTCGTCACGCAGGCCCTCGGCGTGGAACAGGTCGGCCACCATGGCCACGCAGCGCTGCTCGATCGCCGCGGTCGCCGGGTATTCGTCCTTGTCGATCATGTTCTTGTCGAACGTCTCGGCCATCAGCTTCTCGGCCTCGGGATCCATCCAGGTGGTGACGAAGGTGGCCAGGTTCAGCCGTGAGCTGCCGTCGAGCATCAACTCGTCGTGGATGAACCGGTAGGCGGCGTCGGGGTCCATCGCCTCGTCGGGGAGCCGCAGCGCGGGCACCGGGGCGGTGGAGAGCCGGCCGGTGTAGGCCGGAGCGATCGAGTGTGAGGGAACAGACGGGTGGGACACGGGACATCCTTTCAGCGGGGGTCTGCGGCCGCGCCGGTGGCGCGGACCGCGGCGACGGCGGGACGGATATGGGCCAGGATGCGCGACGCTGAGGTGGGCGCCGGCACCGGACCGGGATCGGCGGCGGCGCGCAGCGCGGCCTCGGCATGCACCAACGCGGCGGTCGCGGCGGCCTCGGCCGGGCCGAGCCCGGCGGCCAGCAGCGCGCCGATCATCCCGGAGAGCACATCGCCGGAGCCGGCGGTGGCCGCCCACGATCCGCCGGCCGGGTTGAGATAGACCGGCCCGCCCGCAGCGGCGATCACGGTCACGTGGCCCTTGAGCAAAACGGTCGCCCCGAACCGGTCGGCCAACGCCCGGGTGGCGCCGACCCGGTCGGCGCCGGGCGGCTCCCCGGCGAGCCGGGCGAACTCCCCGGCGTGCGGGGTGAGCACCGTGGCGGCGGTGCGCTCGGTGACCAGGTCGGGGTGGGCGGCCAGCAGGGTCAGCGCATCGGCGTCGACGATGACCGGCAGGTCGCTGCCGAGGGCGAACCACAGTGCGGCGGCGGCGTGCTCGCCGGTGCCCAGCCCCGGCCCCACCACCCAGGCCTGCACCCGCCCGGCGGCGGCCGCGCTGTCGGCGACCACCACCTCCGGCCAGTGCGCCACCACCTCTGCGGCCGCTGAGCCGGCGTAGCGGACCATCCCGGAGGTCGCCGCGACCGCGGCACCGGCGCACAGGATCGCCGCGCCGGGATAGGCGGCCGAGCCGGCCAGCACCCCGGTCACCCCCTGGGTGTATTTGTCGTCGCTGCGCTGCGGCACCGGCCAGCGCTCGGCGGCGTCGGAGGCGTCGAATCCGAGCAGATCCGTGTCGGGAAGGTCCAGCCCGATGTCGACCAACTCCACACGCCCGCAGTCGGCCAGCGCGTGCACCGGTTTGAGTCCGCCGAACGTCACGGTCACCGCGGCCTGCACGGCCGGGCCGTTAACGGCCCCGGTGTGCGCGTCGACACCGCTGGGGATGTCGACGGCCACCACCGGGATGTCGGCGGCCGCGGCGAACACCGCGGCGGCCGCCGGCCGCAACGGACCGCGCCCGGAGATGCCGACCACCCCGTCGATCACCAGATCGGTGTCGGGGGCGACCGCGTCGACCAACCGGCCCCCGCAGCGGCGGAACGCCGCCAGGGCCTGCGGGTGGGTGCGCTCCGGGTTGAGCAGCACCGCGTCGGCGGCCACTCCGCGCCGGCGCAGCAGGGTGGCCGCCCACAGCGCGTCGCCGCCGTTGTCACCGGAGCCGATCACCGCGCAGACCCGCCGTCCGCTGACAGCACCGGTGCGTGCGCGGAGCTCACCGGCGAGGACGGTGGTCAGCCCGAACGCCGCCCGGCGCATCAGCACCCCGTCGGGCAGGGCGGCCAGCAGCGGCGCTTCGGCGGCCCGGATCGCCTCAACGCTGTAGTAGTGGCGCATCTGTCCCCGTCCGCTCCGATCTGGCCGCGCCTGCCCAGGTTACCGGCGCGGCCGGCGACGGTGACCGGTTTCGCCGGGCTGCGGTCCCGCGCGCGCCTAGGCTGAGGGCATGCTCTGGCTGTGCCGTACCTGTGGCGTCGAGCAGGCCGCCACCCCGGAGGTCTGCCCGATCTGCGCCGACGAACGCCAGTGGGTGCCCGCCGAGGGGCAACTGTGGACCACGCTGGCGGAGTTGGCCGCCGAGGGCACCCACACCGACACCGTCGAGTTGGAGCCGGGGCTGCTGGCCATCGGCGCCACCCCGAGGTTGGGGATCGGCCAGATGACCAAACTGGTCTGCACACCGCAGGGTTCGCTGCTGTGGGATCCGTCGGGGTTCGTCGACGACGCCGCGATCGAGGCGATTCACGCTCACGGCCCGGTGTTGGGGATCGCCGCCAGCCACCCGCACATGTTCGGCGCGCAGGTGGAGTGGAGTCACCGGCTCGGCTCGGTGCCGGTGTATGTCAACGCCGCCGACGCCGCCTGGGTGCAGCGCCTTGACCCGGTGATCGAGCAGTGGTCGCAGAGCGTGCAGTTGACCGACGCGTTGACGCTGGTTCAGGTCGGTGGCCATTTCCCCGGGAACTCGGTGGCCTGGTGGGGTGACGGCGCCGACGGACGGGGTGTTCTACTCACCGGCGACACGATCTTTCCCAACCCCGACCGCGCGTCGGTGGGGTTCATGCGCAGCTATCCCAACCTGATTCCGCTGTCGGGGGCGGTCGTGAGCCGGATGGCGGCCACGTTGGCGACGCTGCGTTTCGACCGGGCGTACGGGTTGTTCACCAATGCGATCGAGTCCGACGCGCAGGCGGTGGTGCAACGATCGGCCGAGCGTCACATCGCCTGGGTGCGTGGCGATTACGACGACCTGACCTGATCTCTGCCGCGCCTCCACTCACCGGTCCCGCCCCGACTCGATGACAGCCAGATACTCCTCGGGATCGTAGTAACGGCCGAAACTCATCAGCAAGAACACGAACACCCATCCGATCACCGCAAACGTCCCGACCGCGAGCGCCAGAAGCGCAGCCGGAATCGCCAGCAGTCCGCCACCGCCGAACAGCGTTGCGCCGACCGCGGCTTTGCCCCGGTTTCCCGCTCCCTTTTCCACGATCTCTTGCAGTCGAGCAATGTCTCCGGAGCGTTCGGCTTCCCGCACCTCCCGCCAGCTACGGATCGCCCACACAAACCCGCCGAGCAGCAACACCGTCAACACCGCCGAGATTGCCACCGTCGCGATACGGTTGCCGGCCGCCTCCACGAGACCAGACCAGAACGCAACGATGATTCCGATCTCCAGCGCTGCCACGCCGGTCCAGAGCACGGTGATCCCAACCCGCCGGATCCAATAGCGCCAACCGCGCTTCGCCCAGGTGGTTCCGAATATCCGAATCGATCGGACCTGCTCGCCTCCCGACATCGATTCACTCATCCGAAAATCCCGCTCCATACGGCCTTGCCCACGTCTTTGACCTGGTCATATGTGGCTTTGGCGCCGTTGGAAACCGAATGTCCCACGCCTTCGGCAATACCGGCGACCACGCCGTGTTGCTGGATGTTGTCCATCCAATGCTCGTCGACCATCGCGCTCGCGATATTGCCAACACCCACCACGACGCCGCCGGCAACCACCGCAACGCCAAGGGCAGGTGCGGACGCCGGAGCGGCTGCAACAACCAGTGCACCGGCTCCCAGCCCGGCGGCGCCTGTGACGACGTTCGAACTATACGACTGCAGCGTGCCGCGTCCCATATTGTGGTCTTCATAACCTTGGATGCCACCAATAAGTCCGGTTGCCGCGATATCGAGCACTGGTACATTCTTCAGGAATCCAAGCTTCGGCAAAACCTTGTTAAGCGCAGTCGAGTCACCAGCCAGATCCGCAAGCTTGATATTCAGCCAGTCCGATCCCAGGAGTACGCGTTCTGGACCAACTGTTTTACCGAGTCTGTCCGCAAGCACCTCTACATTTTTCAACGCTTGTGAGTGTGCACGTGCGGCTTCGCTGGTGGCCGGCAGTTTGAGCCCCTTAGCGGCATACTCTGCCTTGGCTGCCCGCAGCGGGCCTCGAGTTTCCTTGAAACGGCGACGAGCATCATTGAGGGCTGCACGCCGACTCTCGCGAAGCCCATCGATTACGTCGCGCTTTTCATTATTTGCGGTAAGTAAGCCACGAATGAACGAAGCAGCTGTCGCCTTGTCATCTAACCCCAGGCCAGGGTCTTCCCCTCCGTCCGGGGGCAGGATGATGCCGAGCATCTCGGAAAGGCTGTTGGCTGCGTCGTTCCGCGCTTTCTTCGCCAGGAGCATCGTTGAGTCGTAAAGCTCCTTGTACTCATTGGCCGCCTGCAATACATCCTTGGCCGGACTGACCGATGGGTCACCGGTCACTACCACCGTCTGGGGCTCCCCGCTCGGACCTATCGGGACACCCTTCGCCGCATAATCCGCCGCAGAGTTGTGGAGCTCGGCCTCTAAATCAGCGAGGGTATCGCCCAGCGCCTTGATCGTGGTGCCTGCTTCGGTGACAGCAGCATTGAGGGAGCCGATCTCGAAAGCGCTTCTTGACCACGTTGCCCGAAATGCATCGCCAGCGATTCCACGCCATTCGGCATCGCTGGCCAAGGTATTGATTTTGGACTCCAAATCAGTCACTATGGCGTTCGTCTTGGTTGTCGCCTTAGCCATCGCTGAACCCATTCCTTGAAGTCCAGGAATGTCACCGCCCACCCAGCTCATTTGGGACGGTCTTCCTCGGGCACCATGTCGTCATAGAGCGAACGGGTTCCATCCCATTGGAAATAGGCACCGGAATCGACTCGGTCAAAAGTGTCCCGTGCGCTCTTAACCTTGGCGGCGCGGCCCTCGAGCGAATCGACCACTGCAGCGTGACCGACGGCGAACGTTTCCGTCAATGCTTGCAAGACGCTGTTGAGATTCCCGTCCCCACCGTCAACAGGAGGCGGGTTAACGCTCGGAATGATTTGTTCGTAACTGGCCGCACCCCCCGCAAGGGACCGACGCAATTGATCAAGGTCATTCAGTACGACCTTAAATTCGGACATCATTCACCAGCCTTAACGCTTCCAAAGCCTCTTGCGACCATAACGGACTTACCAGATCGGCTGCCGGATCGACCAGCAATCCAGTCACACCTGAGTCGTTAATCAATTGAACCAATCGGGCTCTACGCCACCAACCTGGGTCTGCGGGTTCTGATCCGTGATGGTTGTTGATTGTGGAGTATCCGGCCGTGGTTG
>NZ_NCXO01000035.1 GCF_002104795.1 Mycolicibacillus koreensis | reverse complement strand
GTGCGGGCACCGCCCGCCCCACCGCCGGTGCCCGCACCCGACGTCGCGCCGGGGCAGCCGGTGTGGGACCTCGGGCCCGACACCGACGAGTTGGTGCGCCCGCACGACGACCCGCTGTTCTCCCCCGGGGGCTGGGGCCGGGCATCCGGGGGCGGTCGTCACGCCCGCCGTGACCCCGACTGATCACAGCGCCCCGCTCAGCCGAACAGCACCGCGCTGTTGAGATAGCCGGTGGGATCGAAGGCGGCCTTCAGGGTGCGCATCGCCGCGATGTCGGCGGGCCCGCGCGACATCGGAAGAAACTCCCGTTTGCGTACCCCCACCCCGTGCTCGGAGCTGACGTTGCCGCCGCAGCCGGTGATCAGCTCCATCATGGCCGCATCGAGGCGATGCTCACGGTCCTCGGTGAGCTCGCAGCGCAGCACATTGAGGTGCAGGTTGCCCTCGCCGAGATGACCGAAGAGCACCGGGATCGCCGCGGGGGCGTGCTCGGCGATCACCGCGGCGGCGCGGGAGGTGAACCCGGCGATCTCCTCCAGCGGCAACGACACATCGAATTTCAACGGCGGGCCGAACACCCCCAGGATGTCGGTGATCGCCTCGCGGGTCCGCCACAGCCGATGGCGCGCCGCGGCGTCGACGGCGACCGCGGGCTCGGCGCAGGGGCGTACCGCGGCCAGGGCCTCGCCGAGTGCCGCGGTGGGATCGTGGTCGGCGGCCACCTCCACCAGCAGAAGCCAGGTGCCCTCGACCGGGGCAGGCACCCCCTGATACTCATCGGTGAGCACCAGAGCCGCCCCGTCGATCACCTCCAACGCGGCGACCCCGTCGAGGTCGGCGAAGATCCGTCCGGCGTCGACGAGGGCGGCCAACTCGGTGAAGCCGCAGACCGCGGTGACCCGGTGCCGCGCCGGCCGGTGCAACCGGACCTCCAGGTCGGTGATCACCCCCAGGGTGCCCTCGGCGCCGACGAACAGCGCCGGCAGGTCATAGCCGGTGTTGTCGCGTCGCACCCGGCTGTGGCGGCGCAGCAACGTGGCGTCGGGCAGCGCCACCTGCAGGCCCAGCACCTGCTCGCCCATGGTGCCGTAGCGGATGGTGTGCAGGCCCCCGGCATTGGTGGCGGCCATGCCGCCGACCGTGGCGGTGTCACGAGCGGCCAGATCCACCCCGAACAGCAGCCCGGCGGCAGCCGCGCTCTGCTGCAGCACCGCCAACGGCACCCCCGCGCCCACGCTCACCCGCCGCTCGGTCGGATCCACCGCGCCGATCCCGGTGAGCCGGTCGGTCGCCAACAGCACGTCGTCGTGGCGCGGCACGGTGCCGGCAACCAGCGAGGTGCGCCCACCCTGCACGGTGACGTGGGCGCCGGCCTGCAGACAGACCTGCAGCACAGCGGCGACCTCGGCGGCCGAACCCGGACGCACCAGGGCGCAGGCCCGACCGCGGTAGCGGCCGGTGTAGTCGACGCTGCGGGCGGCGAGCACAGCGGCGTCGGTGCTCACATGCTCGGAGCCGACCACCGACCGCAGCCGCTTCGCCAGCGAGACGCTCACCTCGCCGGTCTATCACAACGGCGCGGCGCTCAGCGCACGCTGTTGGCGATCAGTTCCACCCCGTTGCCGTTCCAGCGGAACTTCACCACGCTGTCGAGCCCCTCCAGGCCCGTCGAGTACGTCAGTGCCACGGTGTCGCCGGTGCACTGCGCGGTGTCGATGCCGGTGAAGCCGTACGTGTCGGGCACCCCCTCGGGGATGAACTTGCCGAGGTGGAACATGACCGCCCGGGTGTTGGGATGCTCGGCGTTGGTGTTGGCGGCCACGATCACCGCTGACAGTTGGGCGCACTCGTTGTAGTTGCCGCCCAACGGTTCGGGGTTCCACGGTTGCCCACTGCGCGGATCGCGCGGCAACTCCGAGACAGCGCGCGCCACGGTGGGCGCGGCCAGGTTCACCGCACACGGGTCGACCGGGCCGGGCGGGGGACTGCTCGACGGTGGCGCCGACGACGCGACGGTCGGTGTCTCGGTCGCCGGGTCGGCGATCGTGGTGGTCGGGGTGGGGGTCTTCGCGACGGTGGAGTCACCGGACCCGCACGCGGCCAGGCCGCACGCCAGCAGGACCATGCTCGGCCCCACGACAATCCACCGGGAGGGTCTGCCCGCACTCACCACAGAGGGCACCGTACCGGCCCCGCCGCGCCGGAGGCGGGAGGCGCGGCCTCACCGGTCGGTGGTGATCGCCACAATCGAACGCCGATCGGCGCCGACGGCGACGGTCACCGCGGCCCCCGCATGCCCGTAGACTGCAAGACGCCATGACCTCCCCCGACAGTGCCGAAACCCCCGATTCCGAGTCGAGCGCGACCGATCCGGGCGCCGAGTCGCCACCGCTGGTGACCTTCGCCGACTTGACCCTGCACCCCGCGGTGCTGCAGGCGGTCACCGACGTCGGCTACGAGTCGCCGTCGGCGATCCAGGAAGCCACGATCCCGGCGCTGATGGCCGGCTCCGACGTGGTCGGGCTGGCCCAGACCGGCACCGGCAAGACCGCGGCGTTCGCCACCCCGATCCTGTCCAAGATCGACACCGCCGCCAAGACCACCCAGGCGCTGGTGCTCGCCCCCACCCGCGAGTTGGCGTTGCAGGTCGCCGAGGCGTTCAGCCGCTACGGCGCGCACCTGCCCGGACTCAACGTGCTCCCGATCTACGGCGGTTCCTCCTACGGGGTGCAGTTGGCGGGGCTGCGCCGCGGCGCCCAGGTGGTGGTCGGCACGCCGGGCCGCGTCATCGACCACCTCGAGCGCGGCACGCTGGACCTGTCCCGTGTGGACTACCTGGTGCTCGACGAAGCCGACGAGATGCTGCAGATGGGCTTCGCCGAGGACGTCGAACGCATCCTCGCCGACACCCCCGAATACCGGCAGGTGGCGCTGTTCTCGGCGACCATGCCGCGGGCGATCCGTTCCATCACCGCGAAATACCTGCACGACCCGGTCGAGGTCACCGTCAAGGCGAAAACCGCCACGGCGGAGAACATCACCCAGCGCTACATCCAGGTCTCCGGACCCCGCAAAATGGATGCGCTGACCCGGGTGCTGGAGGTCGAGCCGTTTGAGGCGATGATCGTGTTCGTCCGCACCAAACAGGCCACCGAGGAGGTCGCCGAGAAGTTGCGGGCCCGCGGGCTCGCCGCCGCCGCCATCAACGGCGATATCGCCCAGGCTCAGCGGGAACGCACGATCAGCGCGCTCAAAGACGGCACCCTCGACATCCTGGTCGCCACCGACGTGGCCGCGCGCGGACTCGACGTCGAACGCATCTCGCATGTGCTCAACTACGACATCCCGCACGACACCGAGTCCTATGTGCACCGCATCGGGCGCACCGGGCGGGCCGGGCGGGCAGGTGCTGCGCTGCTGTTCGTCTCGCCACGGGAACGCCACCTGCTCAAGGCGATCGAGAAGGCCACCCGCCAAAAACTCACCGAAGCGCAGTTGCCCACCGTCGAGGACGTCAACGCGCAACGAGTGGCCAAGTTCCGCGATTCCATCACCGACACGCTCAGCGCGCCGGGGATGGACCTGTTCCGCAGCCTCATCGAGGACTACGAACGCGACCACGACGTCCCGCTGGCCGACATCGCCGCCGCGTTGGCGCTGCAGTCCCGCAACGGTGACGAGTTCTTGATGGTCGAACCGCCGCCGGAGAAACGCCGTGAGCGTCGCGACCGAAAGCCCGAGCGGGACAGCAAGAACGCGCGCAGCGGCGGACCGCGGTCAGGTTTTGCCACCTACCGGATCGCGGTGGGCAAACGCCACAAGATCGGACCGGGGGCGATCGTCGGCGCCATCGCCAACGAGGGTGGATTGCAGCGCAGCGACTTCGGCCACATCAGCATCCACCCCAACTTCTCGTTGGTGGAGCTGCCGGCGAAGCTGCCACAACAAACGGTCAAGGCGTTGGAGAACACCCGCATCTCGGGAGTGCTGATCAATCTGCAACCCGACCGCGCGCAGGGAAAGGCGGGTCGTCGTGACCCGGCGAAACCGCGCCGGAAACACACCGAATGACCGTCTCGCGTGACATGCCCGTGCAGGGCGGGCTCGAGCAGATCCCCAGCGGCAGCACCTACCGGGTCGAGTCCCTCACCGGGATCCGTGCGGTCGCCGCCCTGTTGGTGATGGTCACCCATGCGGCGTTCACCACCGGAAAATATCCCGAAGGCTACTTCGGGTCGTTTTGGTCGCGCACCGAGATCGGTGTCCCGATCTTCTTCGTGCTCTCCGGGTTCCTGCTGTTTCGGCCCTGGGTGCAGGCCAGCCGCAAGGGCAGGCCGGGCCCGTCGCTGCTGCGCTACACCCGCCACCGGATCCGGCGCATCATGCCCGCCTACGTCGTCACCGTGCTCGCGGCCTACGCCGTCTACCATTTCCGCGCCGTCGAGCCGAATCCCGGCCACACCGTGACTGGGCTTTTCCGCAACCTGACGTTGACCCAGATCTACACCGACAACTACGTGTACTCCTATCTGCATCAGGGCCTGACCCAGATGTGGAGTCTCGCTGTCGAAGTCGGCTTCTACATCGCGTTGCCGTTTTTGGCGTACGTGTTGTTGGTGCTGTTGTGCCGGCGACAGTGGCGTCCTTATCGGCTGTTGGCCGGTCTGGCGGTCGCGGCGGCGATCAGCCCGGCCTGGCTGATCCTCGTGCACACCGTCGAGGGGCTACCCGACGGTGCGCGGTTGTGGCCGCCGGCGTATCTGATGTGGTTCGTCGGTGGCATGACGTTGACGGTGCTGCAGGCCCTCAACGTTCGGGCGTACGGGTTTGCGGTCATCCCGCTCGCGGTGATCTGCTACGCCATCGCCTCCACACCGGTCGCCGGGGAGCCGACGACGACACCGCGGGAACTGGCCCAGGCGTTGGTCAAAGTGGTGTTCTACGCGGTGATCGCCGCGCTGGCCGTCGCCCCGTTGGCGCTGGGGGACCGCGGCTGGTACGCCTGGGTGTTGGGCACCCGACCGATGGTGTGGCTCGGGGAGATCTCCTACGAGATGTTCCTCATCCACATGGTGCTGATCGAGATCGCCATGGTGGACGTGCTGCACTGGCGGATCTGGACCGGATCGATGTGGGGGCTGTTCGCGGTCACCGTGGTGATGACGGTGCCGCTGGCCTGGCTGCTGCACTACCTCACCTGGGATCTGCCCGCCCGGCGCCGTGCCCGCCGCGAGGAGTCCCGGGCCTAACTGCGCCGGGCCGGTGACACCACCAGCGGCGCCACGAAATCGGTCAGCATCGCGGTCTCCTCGGCGTCGTCGCCGCCGGGAAAGACCAGCAGCGACGTCAGCACCCGCACCACCCAGCGGGCGCGGCGTTCGACGCTGGGCCGGCCCGGATCGGCGTCCGGCTGCACGCTTTCCAGGAACGCGGCGACCATCGCGATGATCACCTCGGAGCGGTCGGCCATCTCCCCGCCCAGGGGCCCGGTGCGCGCGAACCAGGAACTCAGCGCGGGATTGGCGCGCACCAGTGCGATCGCCTCGGTCATACCGGTGACCAACCGGGTCTGGGGGTCGCTGATCCCGGCGAGGCGTTCGGCGAGCAGGCGGTCGAGTGATCGGGCCTGCCGGTGCACATAGGCCCGGTGCAAAGCCTCCCGATTGTCGAAGTAGCGGTAGAGGGTGGCGCGCGAACACCCTGCGGCCCGGGCGATCTCGTTCATCCCGACGGTCTCGGGGTCGTGGTGGGCGAACAACGTCTCGGCGGCGTCCAGGATGCGTTCGGCGGCCACCTCGCTGCGCTGATCGGCCAGCCAGCCCCGGGGGCCGGAAGCGTCGCCCATCACGGGGTGAACGGCACCGACAGCGGGCGGCGCACATAGCTGCCGCCGGCCCACTCGATGCCGGACTCGTCGACGGTGAACTCCGGGCAGCGGGCCAGCAGCTCCTCCAACGCCACCCGAGATTGCATCCGGGCGGCCTGATTGCCGATGCAGTGGTGCGCGCCGTAGCCGAAACTCAGGATCTGGGTGGGTTTGCGCGTCACGTCGAGGTCCTCGGCGTCGGGGCCGAAACGCCGCTGGTCGCGGTTGGCCGAGGCGTAGAGCAGCAGCACTTTGCGCCCCGCCGGGATCGTGGTGTTCTCGATGGTGACATCGCGGGTCGCGGTGCGGCACAGTCCCTGCACCGGCGAGGTCAGCCGCAACAACTCCTCGACCGCGTCGCGGATCGCCGACGGATCATCGACGAGTCGGCGCCGCTGGTCGGGGTGGGCGTGCAGCAGTTGCGCCGAGCCGCCCAGCATTCCGGTGGTGGTGTCGTTGCCGCCGGTGACCATGGTGAAGGCGAACGCCAGGATCGAGAACACCCCGGCGTGGTCGTCGGGGTCAGCACCCACCCCGGCGGCGACCAGATGCGAGATCGTGTCGTCACCGGCGTCGGTGCGGCGCCGGTCGATCAGCCCGGTGAAGTAGCCCATCATCTCGCCGACGGCGCCGCTGGCGCTGGCCACCCCGTCGGGGCGGGTGGTCGCCGCGACGATCGCATCGGTCCAGCCGTCGAACTGAGCCCGATCGGCCTGGGGGACCCCCAGGAAATGTGCCACGACCATCGACGGCAGTGGCTTGAACAGCTCGGTGACCAGATCCCCGCCCCCGGCGGCGCGCAGCCCCTCGATGCGCTCCACCACGAAGTCCCGCACCGTCGCCTCCAGCGCGGCGACGTGTGCCGGCGTGAACGCCCGCGCCACCAGCTTGCGGAACTCGGTGTGGCGCGGCGGGTCCTGCATGACCATCGGCGGGTTGTCGGCCAGGCCGATCATGTCCAGCTCGCCGTAGTTGACGGTCAGTCCCTGCGCCGAGGAGAACGTCTCGTGGTCACGCGCGGCCTCCCACACGTCGGCGTGCCGGGACAACACGTAATAGTCGCCGGCGCCGGGGGTCTCGGGGGAGTCGGTCACATGGTGAACCGGTTCGTGGTCGCGCAGCGCCCGGTAGGTCGGCCACGGGTTCGCCCAGGTGTCGGCGTCGAACAGCTGAAACGGCGGCGGTAAGACGTGAGACAATGATGCTGTCATGTCTCATTAATAGGACAGAGGATAAAAAGTGTCAACCCCTCAGATGCCCGCTCCCGGGTTGAGGATCCCGGTCGGGTCCAGGGCGTCTTTGATGCGCTGGTTGAGCGCCATCACCTCCGGGCCGAGCTGATCACCGAGCCACGGCCGCTTCAGCCGGCCCACCCCGTGTTCGCCGGTGATGGTGCCGCCCAGCGACAGCGCGAGATCCATGATCTGGCCGTAGGCGAGCTGGGCGCGGCGGGTGTTCTCCGGGTCGGTCGGGTCGTGCACGATCAGCGGATGGGTGTTGCCGTCCCCGGCGTGGGCGATCACCGAGATCAACAGGTCCTGCTGCGCGGCGATCTCCTCGATCCCGGTGACCAAGTCGGCCAGCGCCGGCAGCGGAACCCCGACGTCCTCCAACAGCAGCGGCCCCTTGGCCTCCACCGCCGGGATCGCGTAGCGGCGAGCGGCGATGAACTCCTCGCCCTCGGTGGGGTCGTCGGTGGAGTAGACCTCGGTGGCGCCGTGCTCGGTGAACACCGAACCGATCAGCGCGATGTCCTCGGCGCCGGCGGCACCGCGTTCGTCGGAGGCGGCCACCAGCATCGCCCCCGCCTTGCGGTCCAGGCCCATCCGCAGTTTGTCCTCGACCGCGTTGATCGCCGCGGCGTCCATGAACTCCAGCATGGCCGGGCGCATCCGGCCGGTCACCGCCAGCACCGCCTCGCAGGCGTGGCGCACCGAGGCGAACGTCGCCACCACCACGCACGACGACGGTTGCTCGGGCAGCAACCGCAGCGTGGCCTCGGTGACCACGCCGAGCGCGCCCTCGGAGCCGACGAACAGTTTGGTCAGCGAGAACCCGGCGACGTCCTTGAGCCGCGGACCCCCGAGACGCACCGCGGTGCCGTCGGCCAGCACCACCTCCACGCCCAGCACGTAGTCGGTGGTGACGCCGTACTTCACACAGCACAAGCCACCGGCGTTGGTGGCGATGTTGCCCCCGATGCTGCAGATCTCGAACGACGACGGGTCCGGCGGGTACCACAGGCCGTGCTTGGCGACCGCCTTCTTCACCTCGGCGTTGAGCAGACCGGGCTGGCACACCGCGGTCCGGGTGACGGGATCGACGGTGATGTCGCGCATCTTCTCCGTCGACAGCACGATTCCGCCGTCCACCGCGGTGGCGCCGCCGGAGAGCCCGGTTCCGGCACCGCGGGTGATCACCGGGATCCGGTGGGCGCCGGCCCAGCGCAGCACCGTCTGCACCTGCTCGGTGCGGTGCGGCCGGACCACCGCCAGCGGTGTGCCGGCGGCCGGATCCAACGCCCGATCCTGGCGGTATCCGTCGGTGATCGTCGGGTCGGTGACCACCATGCCGTCGGGCAGCGCGCTGACCAACTCCGCGACGGCGTCGGCGGCGGTGTCTCCGGCGCCCGCGGGCTCCACAGTGCTCATGTGCCTCCTTCAGCGGTGTCAGCTCTGATCGTACGGTCGGGCCGGTGCCGGGTCGCCCGTGTCGGCGGGCACGATGGTCATGTGCTCCCCCATCCGCGAACGGGTCAGCTCTTCGACTCCCCGGTGCCGGCGGGGGCCGGCTGGCCGGGTGACCCGGCCACCGCGGCCACCCCGGTCGCCGAGACCGCCGAGCAGGTCGCCGAGCTGGCGGCGGGCGCGTCGTCCCTGGCCGAACTCGATGCCGCGGTCAGCGTGTGCCGCGCCTGCCCGCGGCTGGTGGACTGGCGCGAACAGGTCGCGGTGACCAAACGGCGCGCCTTCGCCGGCGAACCGTACTGGGGGCGCCCGGTGCCCAGCTGGGGGGCGCCGCAGCCGCGGATCCTCGTCGTCGGGTTGGCCCCGGCCGCCAACGGCGCCAACCGCACCGGACGGATGTTCACCGGGGACCGCTCCGGTGACCAGCTGTACGCCGCGCTGCACCGCGCCGGGCTGGTCAACCAACCCACCAGCGTCGATGCCGCCGACGGGCTGCACACCGACACCGTGCGGATCATCGCGCCGGTGCACTGCGCGCCCCCCGGCAACCAGCCCACCACCGTCGAACGCAACACCTGCCTGCCGTGGTTGCACGCCGAGTGGCGGCTCATCGCCCCGCACGTCGCGGTGATCATCCCGTTGGGCGGTTTCGCCTGGCAGATCGCGCTGCGCCTGCTCGCCGATCAGATCACCAGCAAGCCCAAACCCAAGTTCGGTCACGGCGCGTCGGTGACGTTGACCTCCGGGGCCACCCTGCTGGGCTGTTTTCACCCCAGTCAGCAGAACATGTTCACCGGCCGGCTCACCCCGGCCATGCTCGATGACATCTTCGGTCGGGCCGCCGAGCTGGCGGGAACGTCCGGGCCCGGCGGAACGTTATAGCCAGTCGTGCGTCTCTCCGTCCTTGACCTGATCCCGGTTCGTACCGACCAGACCACCGCCGACGCGTTGGCCGCCACCGTCCGGCTGGCCCGAACCGCCGATCGGCTCGGTTTCACCCGCTACTGGGTCGCCGAACACCACAACATGCCCTCGGTCGCCGCGACCAGCCCGCCGGTGGTGTTGGCCTATCTCGCCGCCCAGACCGCCGCGCTGCGGCTCGGCTCCGGCGGGGTGATGTTGCCCAACCACGCGCCGCTGGCGGTGGCCGAGCAGTTCGCGCTGCTGGAGGCCGCCGCCCCCGGTCGCATCGATCTGGGCATCGGCCGCGCCCCCGGCAGCGACCCGGTGACCTCGATGGCGCTGCGTGGCTGGAGTGGCCGCGACGCCGCAGCACTGGACTCCGACGTGGAGAACTTCCCCGACTACCTCGATCAGGTGCGCGCGATGATGGGTGAGCGCGGGGTGCGGGTGGCGATCCCCGGCCGCGACTACACCCTCAAGGCCACCCCCGCCGCGCACGGCGAACCGGTGCTGTGGCTGCTGGGCTCGTCGTTGTACTCGGCGCGACTGGCCGCCGCCAAGGGCCTGCCGTATGTGTTCGCCCACCATTTCTCCGGCCGGGGCACCGCCGAGGCGCTGGAGGTCTATCGCAGCCAGTTTCAGCCCAGCCCGTGGTGTGCGCAGCCGTGGACGTTCCTGACCGCCAACGCCTCGGTGGCCCCGACCCGGGCCGAGGCCGAGGACCTTTTGCTGCCGAACCTGCAGATGATGGCGCGGCTGCGCACCGGGGAGGCGCTCGGCCCGCTCGACGTGGTCGAGGACGCCCGCGACGCCCAGCTCACCGCCGCCCAGCAGCGGATCGTCGCCGCCGGGCTGGAGCGCGCCGTCGTCGGCGCCCCCGCCGAGGCCGCCGACCAGGTGCGGGCGCTGGCCGCGGAGTTCGACGTCGACGAGGTGATGATCAGCCCGGCCGCCTCGGTGCGCCGCGGCACCGACCCGGCCACCAGCCCCGGACGCGAACACACCCTGGAGCTGTTGGCGCAGGAATTGCTGTAAACGCCGGCGCTGAACTAGCGCGGCGTCAACACCACGACCGGGATCGGCCGTGAGGTCCGCCGCTGATAGGCCGTGTAGCGATCGAAGTTGTTGGCGTTGACGATTCGCCACAACCGGGCGTAGTCGGGCGCGTCGGCGGTCACCGGTCGTGCGGTCACCGCCACCCGGCGCGGCCCGACGTTGATCTCCACCTCCGGCTGGGCCTTCAGATTGTGATACCAGCCCGGTGCGCGGTCGGCGCCGGCCAGCGAGGCGACGATCAGATAGTCGGCGCCGTCGCGGGCGTAGGTCAGCGAAACGGTCCGCGCCAGACCGGTCTTGGCTCCGACGGTGTGCAGCAGCAGGCTCGGCGGCGCACCCGGCACGCGGTGCCCGATCCAGCCACCGGTGGATTGATAGACGGTGTCGTGCAGGCGCAACAGCCGGAATCCGACCGTGCGTTCAAACCAGCGCGAGATGTCCCGGGAGCCACTCATGGCCCCAGTCTGCACCCGGTCGCCGGGTCAGGCCGAGCCCGGGGCCTCGGTGGTGTCCCCGGTGGTGTCGTCGGTGGTGTCCTCGGGGGTTTCGTCGAGGCGCGCGAGCGCTTCGCGCAGAATCCGTCCGGTGGTCTCCCGGTCCGGGTCGCGGCGCCAGATCAGGCCCTTGGCGAACGCCACCCGGTCCCCGGTGCGCCGGGGCACCACATGCAGGTGGATGTGGAACACGCTCTGAAAAGCGGCCCGCCCGTCGTTGATCGCGATGTTGTTGCCGTCGGCGTGCAGTCCGGACAGACGCGCCGCACGGGCGATGCGCTGGCCCAGGGTGCTCATGCCCGCCAGCGTCGCCGCCGGGGTGTCGGTCAGGTCCACCGTGTGCACTTTGGGAACCACCAGGGTGTGACCGCGGGTGAACGGCCGGACATCGAGAAAGGCCAGATACCGGTCGTCGTCGTGGATCAGCACCGCCGGGGCGTCCCCGGCGACGATGGCGCAGAACACACACGATCGCGACGGCGCGGGTGACGACGGCGCGGGTGACGACGGCGCGGGTGACGACGGCGCGGGTGACGACGGCGCGGGTGACATAGTCGGCACCGTAGCGCATCACCGGCGGTGGCCACGGCGTGCCGTGATCGAGCGCGCGGCGCCTCGGCCTCGCGGTACGTTGACCGGGTGACCGATCCGAGTGACGACGGCCTGCTCGACGGTTTGGCGGGCCAGGCCCGCGAAGAACGCGCCGAGCTGGTCTCGTGGCTTCTCGAGCAGGGCGTCACGCCCGAGGAGATCGGCAGCACGGTCGCCCCGATGCTGTTGGCGATGCGCCGTCAGATCGGCGACGACGGCCACTACGTGTCGACGCGGGAGATCGCCGACGCCCACGGAATGGATCTGGCGTTTCTGCAGCGGGTGCAGCGTGCCATCGGGCTCGCCCGTGTCGACGACCCGGATGCGGCGGTGTTCACCCGCGCCGACGCCGAGGCGGCCGCCGCGGTGCAGCCCTTCGTCGAGCTCGGCCTGGACCCCGATGATCTGGTGCTGGCCGCCCGCGTCCTCGCCGACGGGCTCGCCGATGCCGCCGAGGTGATGCGCCACACCGCACTCGGTGCGGTGCTGACCCCCGGGGCCACCGAATTGGAGACCGCTCAGCGGTCCACCGCGCTGCTCAAACAGGTCGCGCCCCTGCTGGGCTCGACGGTGTCGGAGCTGCTGCTGGTGCAGCTGCGCCAACTGATGGAGACCGAGGCGGTCACCGCCAGCGAGCGCGCGGCCGGCACGCCGCTGCCGGGAGCCCGGGAGATCACCGTCGCCTTCGCCGATTTGGTCGGCTTCACCCGGCTGGGGGAGACGGTGCCGCCCGAACAACTCGAGCGTCTGGCTAACCGGCTCGCCGAACTGGGCCATGAGGTGGCGGTCCCGCCGGTGCGGATGATCAAGACCATCGGTGATGCGGTGATGCTGGTGTGTCCGGACCCGGCGCCGCTGGTTCGGGCGGTGCTGCGGCTGGTCGCCCTCGCCGACGACGACGACGAGCTGCTGCGGCTGCGCGCCGGGGTGGCCGCCGGCCCTGCGGTCAGCCGGGCCGGCGACTGGTTCGGCAGCCCGGTCAACCTGGCCAGCCGGGTGACCGGGGTGGCCCGTCCGGGGTCGGTGCTGGTCACCGAGGAGGTCCGGGACGCCATCGGAGCCGACGACGCGGCGTTCCGCTGGTCGTTCGCCGGGCCGCGCCGCCTCAAGGGCATCGGCGGTGACGTGAAACTGTTCCGCGCCCGGCCCAGCGATCCGCCGCGTTAGGCGGGCGTCAGGCGGGCTTTCGGCCTCGGTCGGAACCAGGGTCTTCCGGCCCTGTCGGACATCGGCGGTGCTGGGCCACCCTGGAGTCGAGTCACCGACGGTTGAAAGGGGGTGCGCCGTGAGTGCAACGTCGGCGCCGCTGCTGGATGTCGAAATCATCAAAGACGCTGTCTCGCTGGCCTGCCGTGCGCCGTCGCTGCACAACAGCCAGCCCTGGCGGTGGGTGCGTGACCGCGCCGGGTTGCAGCTGTTCCTCGACCCCAGTCGCGCGGTCTACACCGACGACACCGCGCGCGAGGCGCTGATCTCCTGCGGTGCGGCGCTCGATCACCTGCGGGTGGCGTTGGCCGCCGCCGGATGGCACACGCTGATCGAGCGGTTCTCCGACCCGACAGACCCCACCCACCTGGCCGCCGTCACCTTCGACCGTGGTGGCGAGGTCACCGCGGCGCAACGGCGCCGCGCCGACGCGATCCTGCTGCGGCGCACCGACCGGCTGCCGCTGGCCGCACCGCGGAACTGGTCGGTGGTCGAGGCGATCCTGTCGGCGGAGTTGGCGTCCGGCCCGGTGCGCCTGGACACGGTGCCCACCGCCGAACGCACCCGCCTGGCCGAGGCCTCGCAGTACAGCGAGACGCTGCGGCTCTACGACGGGGAGTACCACGCCGAACTCGATTGGTGGACCGCGCCGTTCGAGGTTGCCGACGGAATACCCCAGAGCGCGTTGATCTCGGCGTCGGAGAGCGACCGGGTGGACGTGGGCCGGGTGTTCCCGGTGACCCGCGCCGGGCAGCGCCGTGCCGACATCGGCGACGACCGCGCCGCGATCGCGGTGCTGTCCACGCCCGGCGACGGGCCGGGGGACGCATTGGGCTGCGGGGAGGCGCTCTCGACGGTGCTGCTGGAGTGCGCGGCCGCCGGGTTGGCGACCTGCCCGCTGACCCACATCACCGAGGTGGCGACCAGTCGGGCCATGGTGGCGGCGCTGATCGGTGGCGACGCGGTGCCGCAGGTGCTCATCCGGGTCGGCACGGCACCGGCCATCGAGAATCCTCCCCCGCCCACCCCGCGGCACCCGGTCGACGAGGTGCTGATCATCGAGGTGCCGTGACGCCGCGTCCTCAGACCTGCGTCATCGCGTAGTAGGCGCCGCGGCGGGCCAGCAACTCCGCGGGACTGCCCTGCTCCACGACTCGGCCCCGGTCGAGGACGACGATGCGGTCGGCGTCGCGCACCGTGGAGAGGCGGTGGGCGATGACCAGAGTCGTCCGACCCCGGCGCAGCGCGGTGATCGCTTGCTGGACAGCCAGTTCCGTTCGGGTGTCGACTGAACTGGTCGCCTCGTCGAGGACCAGTAGCCGCGGCTGACTCAGCATCGTGCGGGCGATGGTGATCAACTGTTTCTCCCCGGCGCTCAGCGTGCCACCGTCGTTGCCCACGCGGGTCGCGTAGCCCTCCGGCAGCGACCGCACCACCTGGTCGACGTGGGCGGCCCGGGCGGCGGCCACCACCTCCTCATGACCGGCGCCGGGCCGGCCGTAACCGATGTTCTCGGCGATGGTGCCGTCGAACAGCCAGGTGTCCTGGGAGACCACCCCGATCTGCGACCGCAGCGCCCGACGGCCGAGGGTGGTGATGTCGACGCCGTCGATGAGGATCTGTCCGGCGTCGTCGTCGAGGTCGTAGAACCGCAGCAGCAGATTGACCAGGGTGGTCTTGCCGGCGCCGGTCGGCCCGACCAGCGCCACCGTGCTGCCGGGGGGCAGGGTCAGCGACACGTCGGTGAGTACCGGCCGGCCCGGCCGGTAGCCGAAGCCGACGTGGCGGAACTGCACCTGCGGCGCCGCGGTCGCCGGTGGTTCGGCGCGCACGTGATCCGCGACGCCGACCTCGGTGTCCTGCTCTTCCGGCTCATCGAGGAAGTCGAAAACCCTTTCCGCGCTGGCCATTCCGGACTGCAGCGTGTTGTACATCCCCGCCAGCTGGGTCAGCGGCTGATTGAACTGGCGCACATAGACGATGAACGCCTGAATGCTGCCGAGGCTGACCTGGCCGGTGGCGACCTGCAGCCCGCCGACCACCGCGACGGCGACGTAGGCGAGGTTGCCGATGAACCCCGCGGCCGGCGAGATCAGCCCGGAGAACAGCTGGGCGCCGAAACTGGCGCGGTAGAGCTCGTCGTTGCGCCGGTGGAACTCCGCGCGGGCGGCATCGCGGTGCCCGAACGTGCGCACCACGGTGAACCCGCTGTAGGTCTCCTCGATGTGGGCGCCCAGCGCCCCGGTGGCGGCCCACTGCGCGGCGAACAGCCGCCGGGAGCGTCGGGTGACCGTGCGCACCGTCAGCAGCGACAGCGGCACCGCCAGCACCGTGATGCCCGCCAACAGCGGCGAGATCGACACCATCATCGCCAGCACGGCGACCACGGTGAACACCGCGGTGAGCAGTTGGCTGATCGTCATCGACACCGAGACCGAGATGTTGTCGACGTCGTTGGTGACCCGGCTGAGCAGCTCACCGCGCTGGCGGGTGTCGACATAGGACACCGGCAGCCGGTGCAGTTTGTCCTCGACGTCACGGCGCAGCGCGGACATGGTGCGCTGCACCGTCACGTTGAGCACCCGGGCCTGCAGCCACACCATCGCCGCGCTGAGCAGATACACCCCCAACGCCAGTGCCAGGGTGCGCCCCAAGGCGGTGAAGTCGACGCCGTGGCCGGGGGAGACCGCCATCCCCGACAGCAGATCGGCGAAGGTCGTGTCGCCGCGGGCGCGGGCGGCCGCGATGGCCTCGCCGCGGCTCATCGCCGGGTCCAAGCGCCGCCCGATCACCCCGGTGAACACCACATCGGTGGCGTGCCCGAGGATCCGGGGGGCGGCCACGCCGGTGGCGATTCCGCCCAGCGACAACAGCACCGAGACGACGATCAGCCGTCGGTGCGGGGCCAGCCGGCGCAGCACCCGCGCCGCGGTCGCCAGGACGTCGCGCGACCGCGCCGGTGGGGTGGCCAGCGCCTGGCGCAACGCCGAGGTCTGCGCGCTCACCGCCGCGCCCCGATCGTCTGCGAGTCGACCAACTCCGCGTAGCTCGCGCAGGTGTCGAGCAGTTGCGCATGCGTGCCGGCCCCGCAGACCCGGCCGCCGTCGAGCACGATGATCTGATCGGCGTGTCTGACCGTGGCGATGCGCTGGGAGACGATCACCGTCGTCGCAGCGGCCGCCACCTGCGCCACCGCGTGGCGCACCCGCGCGTCGGTGTGCACGTCGAGGGCGGAGAACGCGTCGTCGAACAGATAGATCGCCGGGTCGGCCAGCACCGCCCGGGCGATCGCCAACCGCTGGCGCTGCCCCCCGGAGAAATTGACGCCGCCCTGGGCGACCGGTCGCGCCAGGCCGTCGGGATGGTCGGCGACGAAATCGTCGGCGGCGGCCACCGCCAGCGCCTCCCACAGCGCGGCGTCGCTCACCTCGCGGCCCCGGCGCGCGCCGTAACGCAGGTTGTCGGCCACGGTGCCGGAGAACAGGTATCCGCGCTGGGGGACCAGACCGATCATCGCCCACAGCCGTTCGAGGTCCTGGTCGCGCACGTCGACCCCGCCGACCCGCACCGACCCGCCGGTCACGTCGTAGAACCGGCAGATCAGCGACACCAACGTCGACTTGCCCGACCCGGTGCCACCGACGATCGCGGTGCTGGTGCCCGGCCGGGCGATCAGCGACACCTCATCGAGCACCGGGCGCTGGGCACCCGGGTAGCAGAAGCTGACGTCGCGGAACTCCACCACCCCGGCGGCGGGATCGGGGGCGACGTGCGCGGCGCGCGGCCGCGGCGGGCTGGTGATCGCCGTGCGGGTGTCGAGCACCGCGCGGATCCGCTCGGCGCAGACCGTGGCGCGCGGCAGCACCATCAGCACCATCGTCGCCATCACCACCGACATCAGGATCTGCGTGAAGTAGGACAGCAACGCCACCAGCGCCCCGACCTGCATCTGCCCGGCGTCGATGCGCACCCCACCGAACCAGATCACCGCGACGCTGGAGCCGTTGATGATCACGGTGGTGGCCGGCAGCAGCAGCGCCTGCCAGTTGCCGGCGGCGATCGTGGTGTCGGTTAGGGCCCGGTTGGCGTCGGCGAAGCGGTCCCGTTCGGCGTCCTCGCGGGCCAGGGCGCGCACCACGCGCACCCCGCTCAACTGGTCGCGCAGCACCCGGTTGACAGCGTCGATCAGCCGCTGCAGGCGCCGCACGATCGGCAGCATCCGGGCGGCGATCGCATAGTTGGCCAGCGCCAGCAGCGGCACACTGACCACCAGCAGCCACGACAGCCCCGCGTCGAGGCGCAGCGCCATCACGATCCCGCCGATGCTCATGATCGGCGCGGCGACGAGAACGGTGGCGATCAACTGCACCAGCACCTGGATCTGGCGCACATCGTTGGTGGAGCGGGTCAGCAGTGACGGGGTCCCGAACCGCAGCGTCTCGGGCTCGGAGAAGCCGATCACCCGGTCGAAGACGGCGGCACGCAGGTCACGGCCGAACCCGGTGGCCGAGCGGGCCCCCACGTAGACCGCGGCCAGCGCGCACAGCACCTGCAGCGCGGCGAACGCCAGCATCACCGCCCCGTACTCGACGATGACCGCGGTGTCGCCGACCGCGATGCCGTCGTCGATGATGCGCGCGTTGATCGTCGGCAGGGCCAGTGAGGCCAGCGAACTCACCGCCTGCACCGCCAGCAGTACCGCCACCGGTGCGCGGTACGGCCGGAGGTAACACCGCAGCAGCGCCAGCAGCATCAGGTAACTGTCGCACACACCGCCGCTGCGACTCGCCCTGGTCACGTGCGGTGTCGCCGCAGCGCAGCGATCGGCGGCGACGGTGCCGCTACAGTGCAAGATGTGACAAGCGGTAGGTGTGCATGACCGTGGGGCGGACCCTGATTCTTCCGGCGCTGGCGGCGTCGATGGTGCTTCCGCTGGCCGTCGCCTGCAGCACGTCGGGCTCGGAGAAGACCACGCCGGGGCAGGTCCCTGGCCCTGAGCCCAGCGTCGCCGAGCACGGGCCCACCTTCCCGCAGTGCGGCGGGATCAGCGACGAAGAGATCGCGCAGCTGACCCGGGTCAGCGGGCTGGTGAACACCGCGCAGAACTCGGTGGGCTGCCAGTGGCTGGCCGGTGGCGGCATCATGGGCCCGCACTTCTCGTTCTCCTGGTATCGCGGCAGCCCGATCGGCCGTGAACGCAAAACCGAGGAGTTGACCCGCACCAGCGTCGAGGACATCACCATCGACGGCAACGACGGGTTCATCGCCGTGGGCACCGTGCCGATGCTCGGCGACTCGCTGTGCGAGATCGGCATCCAGTTCGACGACGACTTCATCGAATGGTCGATCAGCTTCGACCGCGACCCCTATCCGGACCCGTGCGAGGTCGCCAAGGAACTGACCAGCCGATCGATTGCGAACGCGCGATGAGCCGACCGACCACCGCGAGACGCCGCACCGCCGTGGTGCTGGTGACACTGCTGGCCGTCCTCGGCGGCGTCGCCGGCTGCACCCGCACGGTCGGGGGCACCGCGGTCAAGCCGGGCACCCACAGCGTGACCCGCAACGACCACTCCGAGCAGCAGTTCCCCAACCTGCTCAAGGAGTGCGACGTGCTCGGCGAGGACATCCTGGCCAAAACCGTCGGGGCGGACCCGCTGGATATCCAGGGCACGTTCGTCGGCGCGATCTGCCGGTGGCAGGCCGGGACCCCGTCGGGCCTGGTGGACATCACCCGGTTCTGGTTCGAGCAGGGCAGCCTGGACAACGAACGGTCGGTGGCCCAGCAGTTGAACTACCGGATCGAGGAACGCCAGATCGAAGGCATCGAGTCGATCGTGCTGCGCACCGCCGACCCCAACGGCGCGTGCGGGGTGGCCAGCGGCGCCGAGGGTGCGGTGGGCTGGTGGGTCAACCCGCAGTCGCCGGGGGTGGATGCCTGCGAGCAGGCGATCAAGCTGATGCAGATGACCCTGGCGCGCAACTACTGAGCGCGGCCTACTGAGCGCGCGCTCAGCGCGGCACGTGGAACCGGGTCAACGTGGCACCGCCGAGTTCCAGCCGGCTCCACGGGCACGGCACGGTGAGCACCGCGATCCCCGAGGTGGGGAACTTGGTGGCGATGCGGTCCGCGGCGTCGCGGTCGCTGGTAGCCGGGTCGGCCAGTCCGAGCGCCACCTGCGAGATCGCCGGCTCGTGACCGATGACGACCAGCGTGGCCGCCGTCTCGGGAACCGCGTTGATCTCGGCGATGACGGCGCCGGGGGTGGCGCCGTAGAGCCGCTCCACGTAGCGCACCGCGGCGACGGGCACGGCGAGGTCGGCGCGCGAGAGCGTCTGACGGGTGCGCACCGCCGTCGAGCACAGCACCGCGTCGATGACGGGGAACTCCGCGTGCAACCACCGCCCGGCGATTCCGGCCTCACGGCGTCCCCGCGCGGCCAACGGCCGACCGTGGTCGTCGACGCCGGGTGGGTAGTCCGATTTGGCGTGCCGCAGCAGGATCAGGGTGCGGGGCGGACTGGCGTGCGACACGCCCCCACGGTAGGCCCGTCGGCGGCGCTCAGCCCGACCGGGCCGTCTGGGGTCCCCGGCTGTGTCGTACCGGGGTCCTACACTCGCGGTGCCGAATGATCGGGTTCGGCGGCGACGGTGAAGGGAGGCCACCACGATGCGGTTCATCCACACCGCCGACTGGCAGCTCGGTATGACGCGCCGCCGTCTCGGCGAGGACGCCCAGGCGCGGTATTCGGCGGCGCGGCGCGACGCGGTCACCGGGTTGGGTGCGCTGGCCGCCGCGGAGGGAGCGGCGTTCGTGGTGGTCGCCGGCGACGTCTTCGAGCACAACCAGCTCGACCCGCAGGTGATCAGCCAGTCGCTGGAGGCGATGCGCGCGATCGGGGTGCCGGTGTATCTGCTGCCCGGCAACCACGACCCGCTGGATGCCGCCTCGGTGTACACCAGTGCCCTGTTCCGCGACGAATGCCCCGACAACGTGGTGGTGCTCGACACCGCCGGGGTGCACACCGTGGCCACCGGTGTCCAACTCGTCGCCGCGCCGTGGGCGGGTAAACGCCCCACCACCGACCTGGCCGGTGCCGCCCTGGCGGCGCTTCCCGATCCCGCCGGTGCGATCCGCGTACTCGTCGCCCACGGCGGGGTCGATGTGCTCGATCCCGATCCGACCAATCCGGCACTGATCCGGATGGCGGGGCTGCAGGACGCACTCGACCGGGCAGCGGTGCACTATGTCGCTTTGGGCGACAAGCATTCCCGCACCGACGTCGGTGGGGACGGCCGGGTTTGGTATTCCGGGTCGCCGGAGGTCACCAACTTCGATGACGTCGAGGCCGACTCCGGTCACGTGCTGGTCGTCGACATCGACGAGACCGATCCGCGCCACCCGGTCACCGTCGCGTCGCGGCGGGTCGGGCGGTGGCGTTTTCGCACGCTGCGCCGCCAACTCGACACCGCCGCCGACGTCGCGGCGTTCGGTGAGGAACTCGACGCGCTGCGCGACAAGGACCGCACCATGGTCCGGATCGGGCTGACCGGCGCGCTCAGCGTCACCGAGCACGCCGCCCTCGATGACCTGCTGGACAGACAGGGCCGGCGGTTCGCCGCGCTCTACCCGTGGCAGCGACACACCGACCTGGTGGTGGTGCCCGCCGACGGTGAGTTCGACGACCTGGGCCTGGGGGGATTCGCCGACGCCGCGGTCGAGGAACTCATCGCCACGGCGCGCGGCGATGACGAGACCGCCGCCGCCGATGCGCAGGCGGCACTGGGGTTGCTGCTGCGTCTCGCCGGACACGACCGGGGTGCGGCATGAAACTGCACCGGCTGACCCTGACCGATTACCGCGGCATCGCCCACCGCGAAATCACCTTCCCCGACCGCGGGGTGATCGTCGTCTGCGGCCCCAACGAGATCGGCAAGTCGTCGATGATCGAGGCGCTGGACCTGCTGCTGGAGGTCAAAGACCGGTCCTCGCGCAAAGAGGTCAAGGCGATCAAACCGACACACGCCGACGTCGGATCGGAGATCACCGCCGAAATTAGCAGCGGCCCTTACCGATTCGAATACTTCAAACGCTTCAACAAGAACCCGCAGACGGCGTTGACGGTGACGGCGCCGCGCCACGAACAGCTCACCGGCGACCAGGCCCATGAACGTGTCGAGGCGATCCTCGCCGAAACCCTCGACACCGACCTGTGGCACGCCCTGCGGGTGCTGCAGTCCGGGTCGACCGCCACGGTGGATTTGTCCGGCTGCGATGCGCTGTCCCGCGCGCTCGACGTCGCCGCCGGAGAGGCCGCCGACTCCGGTGGTGCGGAGACCCCGCTGATGGATCGCATCGCCGCCGAATTCGGCCGGTATTTCACCGCAACCGGGCGTCCCACCGGGCAGTGGGCCGCAGCCCGCAAGCGACTCGCCGCCGCCGAGGCGGAACTGGCCCGGTGTGGCGATGCCGTCGCGGACGTCGACGAGCGCACCCGCCGTCACGCCGAGCTGTCCGAACAGCTGGCCGCCGCGGTCACCGTCGACGACGCGGCGCAGGACCGGCTGGTCGACGCCCGTGCAGCCGCGGCGGAGGTCGACCGGCTCCGCACGGAGCTGGGGGAGGCCGAACTGGCGGCGCTCAAAGCGAAGACGGCGTATACCGAAGCCCACAACGCCCACGCGGAACGACTGCGCCTCGCCGGTGAACTCGACAGCAAGACAACCGAGTTGGTCGAGCTCGACGACGCTGCGGCATCCGCACGCACCGACTGTGCTCAGGCCGCCGAGGCCGCTGCCGCCGCCGAGGCAGCCGAGGCCGGCGCCACCGCCACGGTCGATGCCGCCGCGGCGACCGTGGAGAAGGCCCGCCGGCTCATCGACGACCTCACCGCCTGCGCGGACGCCGAACGCCTCGCCGCACGGCTGGCCCGCATCGACGCCCTCGAGGCCGACCGTGACCGGATCGACGGCGAACTGGCGGCGATCACGCTCACCGGCGACGGTGTCGACCGCATCGAGGATCTCGCCGGCCGGCTCGAGGTGGCCGCGGCGGCGCGGCAGTTGGCGGCGGCGACCGTCGCGGTCACCGCCGTCGAGGATGTGGACCTCGTCGTCGACGGCGCACCGCTGTCGCTGCGAGCCGGACAGCAGCACTCTGCGGCCGCGCCCATCGAGATCGCGCTGGCGAAGCTGGTCCGGGTGCGCGTCGACCCGGGCGCCGCCGCCCGGGAATCCGCCGCCGAGCACACCGCCACCCGCCAGCGCCTCGACGCCGCCCTGGCCGACGCCGGGGTCGCCGATGTCGCCGAGGCGCGCCGCCTCGCACACCGGCGCGAGAACCTGCTCAGCGAACGCGCCCGAGTCGAGGCCGTCATCACCGAGGTCTGCGGTGCCGACCTCATCGATGATCTGCGCAAGCACCTCAAACAACTCAGCGCCGACCTTCCGGAGCAGACCCCCAACGGCGATGCCGAGACCGCCCGCGCCGAGCTGACCGCCGCCCACGACGCCCACCGGGCCGCCCTGCAGGTGCAGACGCAGCACCGCGCGGTGACCGCGAGCGCCGATCGCCGGCTCATCGAGCACACCAGCCGCGCCGACATGCTGGCCGAGCAGGCGCGGTCCCACCGCGCGGTCATCGATGAGCTCACCGACCGGCTGGCCGCCGCCCGCGCACTCACCGGCGATGCGGCGCTCGCCGACGCCGCCACCGCCACCCACACCGTCGTGCAGGAGGCGGACCGGCGGGCGGCTGAGTCCGCCGCCCGGCTCGCCGATGCACAGCCCGATGCGGTGGCCGCCGAGTTGGAGGCGGCCGGCGCGGCCGCCCGGGAGGCGGGCAGCCGCCGCGAACAGATCGCGCTGGGCCTGCGTGACGTCGAGGCGCAATTGGAGATGCTTGGCGGCGAAGGGCGCTACAGCGCACTGGAGGTCGCCGACGCCGACCACGCGCACGCGGTCGCCGAGCACCGCCGCATCCAGCGGTGCGCGCGCGCCGCACAGTTGCTGCACACGGTGATGACCCGGCACCGCGACGACAGCCGCAGCCGCTACGTGGCGCCGTTTCGCACCGAGATCGAGCGGCTCGCCCGCCCGGTGTTCGGCGCGGACTTCGCTGTCGAGATCGACATCGACCTGACGATCAGCAGCCGCACCCTCGACGGGCGGACCGTCCCGTATGACTCGCTGTCCGGCGGCGCCAAAGAACAGCTGGGGATCCTGTCGCGGCTGGCCGGGGCGGCGCTGGTCGCCGAGGGCGACGCGGTACCGGTGCTCATCGACGATGCGTTGGGTTTCACCGACCCCGACCGGCTCGTGACGATGGGCACGGTGTTCGCCACGGTGGGAACGAGCGGCCAGGTGATCGTTTTGACCTGCACCCCGGGGCGTTACGACAGCGTCGACGGGGCGCACCGCATCGATCTGGCCGACTGACCGTCGACGTCCCCGGTCAATTCGGGAGGAACCCGATCGCGGTGTAGTCGAGGTCGGCGAGTCCCGGCGCCCCGAAGTTGGCCAGCGTGCTGCGCACCGCGACGTTGCCGGGGGTCTGGATCAGCGGCAGGCTGAACCCCTCGGCCCACAGCAACGCGTCGACCTCGTTGGCGCGGTCGCGGGCGACCTGCGGATCCAGCGCAGCCAGGGTCTGCTCGATCTTGTCGTCGATGGCCGGGCTGCCGATCCGACCGAAGTTGGATTCGCCGTAGGAGGCGTAGATCTGGGTAAGCCCGGACAGCGGGAACGCGTCACCGACCCACCCGAATTGGGCGATGTCGAAATCGCCCGGGACCACGTAGTCGCGGAAGAACCCGCCGCCGGATTTGGCTTCCAATTCCAGCTTCACCCCGATCTGGGCCAGGCTGTGCTGGGCGACCTGGCCGAACATCCGGGTGCTCTGGGCGTCGAAGAGCAGATGGCGCAGCACCAGCGTTCGCCCGTCCTTCTCCCGGTACGCCCCGCGGCGGACCCAGCCGAGCTCGTCGAGTTCACGGCCGGCGCGCTCCGGGTCGTAGGCGACCACGGCGCTGTTGTCCTGGTAGCCCTCCTGGCCGGCAACGAAGATGTGGTTGTTCAACGCGACCGGGTCGGATGTCAGGCCGCGCAGGGTCACCTTGGCGATGGTGGCGCGGTCGATGCCGCGCATGACCGCCAACCGCAGCTTCTTGTCGGCGAGGAGCGCCCCGGGAGCACCGTTGAACGTGAAATGGCTCCAGGTGGGGGTGGGGGCGCGCCGAATCGCGATCCCGTCGGTGCGCCGCGCGACCGTCAACTGGTCCAGGGTGGACACCCCGGCGGCGTCGATGGTGTGGTTCTGCAGCGCGGGCATGCGCGCGGCATCGTCGAGCACCAGATAGGTGATCGAGTCCAGCCGCGGGGTGCGGCCCCACCAGTGGGGATTGCGGGTCAACACGATGCGCTGCGTGGTGCGGTCCAGTGCGGAGAGGATGAACGGACCGGCCGAGGGGCCCGGCCGGTTCAGCTGTGCTTTGTTGAACGCCTCGGGGGTCGCGGTCATCGATGCCGGCAGCAGCATGCCGTTGCCGGCGAACATGCCACGCCACTCTGCGTAGGGCTTGGCGAACGTCATCACCGCTTGGCGCTCGTCGACACCGCGGGTCACCGACGCCACCCGGTCGGCGCCGTTGGTGCTCGCGATCGCGAAGTTGGGGTCCGCACCGCTGGTGGCGTGCACCTGGCTGGCGATGTCCTCCCAGCTCAGCGGGGTGCCGTCGGACCAGACCGCATCGGGGTTGATGGTGTAGGTGACCTGCTGCGGGTCGGTTCCGGTCAGTTCGACGGAGGTGAAGTAGTCGGTGTCGACGGTGGTGGAGCCGTCGGAGCCGATGATGAAGGCCCGCGGCATCGTGGCCTTGAGCATGGCGGCGTTGTCGGCGAGGTTTCCGTCGATGTGCAGCGGATTGAAGTTCGGCGGGAACTGCGCCAACGACAACCGCAGATCCCCGCCGTCGCGCAGGGTGGCCGGGTCGTGCGGGTTGATGTCACTGGCGCCGATCGTCGCCGACGTCTCCGGCAGCGCGGCCTCGTCGGGAACGGCACAGCCGCCGGCAAGGACCGTCGCGGCGAGCAACACACTGCCCAGGCGGACGAGATGGCGGTTGGCGCGCACCGGTTACCTCCTTGTCGAGGGGTCGGGGAGCGGGACAGCGGCCAACAGGCGGCGCGTGTATTCCTCGCGCGGATGGGCGAGCACCTCCTCTGCCGGGCCGTGCTCGACGACCTGTCCGCCGTGCATGACGACCACGTCGTGGGCCAGATGTTTGACCACCGAGAGGTCGTGGGAGACGAACAGATACGACAACCCGAACTGCTGTTGCAGGTCGAGCAGCAGGTTGATGATTCCGGCCTGTATGGAGACGTCGAGTGCCGACACCGGCTCGTCGAGGGCGAGGATCTTCGGGTGCAGCGCCAGTGCCCGCGCGATACCCACCCGCTGTTTCTGCCCGCCGGAGAATTCAGCCGGATAGCGGGCCGCGTCGGCGCGGCGAAGCCCCACGATGTCGAGCAACTCCGCCACCCGGACTCGAAGTGCTCGATCATCGAACCCATTGGCGCGCAACGGCTGTGCCAACACTTCGAAGATCGGCAGCCGCGGATCCAAGGAGGCCACCGGGTCCTGGAAGACAACTTGGAGGTTCCGGCGCACGTCGCGGCGGGTACGGCTGGTCAGTGTCGCCACGTCGGTGCCCAGCACCTCGATCGTTCCCGACTGCGGGGCGCGCAGCTCGAGGATCTGGCGCAGCGTGGTCGATTTCCCCGACCCGGATTCGCCGACGATTCCCAGGGTGCGCCCCTCGGTCAGGGTGAAGCTGACCCCGTCGACGGCGCGCACCTCGCCGACGGTGCGACGGAACACCACCCCGGTGGTCAGCGGGTAGGTGCGCACCAGATCGTGCACCCGCACCACGGCGGGGGCGTCGGCCGGTGGCGGCGGCGTGGGCGGGGCGCTGACCCCGTAGACCTCCGCGGCGCTGCGGTCGGCCACCTGATCGGTGTGGATGCAGGCCACCCGGTGGGCGGCGGCCACCTCGCGCAGGGCCGGCTCGTCGCCGAGGCACTCGTCGGTCGCCAGCGGGCAGCGCGGCGCGAACGGGCAGCCGGGACTCAACTCGGTCAGCGACGGCGGTGCCCCGGGGATCGGGACCAGCCGGGTGCCCTGCGCGGCGTCGAGCCGCGGCACCGATCCCAACAGCCCGACGGTGTAGGGCATCTGACGGTCGCAGTAGAGCACGTCGACCGGCGCGGACTCCACCACCCGACCCGCGTACATGACCAGCGCCCGGTCGGCGAACTCGGCCACCACCCCGAGATCGTGGGTGATGATCAACACCCCCGCGCCGGTCACGTCGCGCGCGGTCTTGAGCACGTCGAGGATCTGGGCCTGCACGGTGACGTCGAGCGCGGTGGTCGGCTCGTCGCAGATCAGCAGGTCCGGATCGTTGGCGATCGCGATCGCGATCACCACCCGCTGGCGCTCGCCGCCGGAGAGCTCGTGCGGAAACGCCCGGGCCCGCTGGCCGGGTCGGGCGATCCCGACCAGCTCCAGCAGCTCCACCGCGCGCCGCCGCGCCGCCCGCCGGCCGAGTCGTGGTTGGTGGATCCGGATCGCCTCGGCGATCTGGTCGCCGACGGTGTAGACCGGGGTCAGCGCCGACATCGGGTCTTGGAACACCATCCCGATCGTGTTGCCCCGCAGCGCCGACAGCGCCTTGTCGCTCATGCCGAGCAGCTCGCGGTCGTCAAGGCGAACCGACCCGGTGACGGTGGCGTACTCCGGTAGCAGTCCCATCACCGCCATCGCCGCCGCCGACTTGCCCGATCCCGATTCGCCCACCATCGCGACCACCTCACCGGGGTCGATGCGATAGCTCACACCGCGCACCGCATGTACCTGCTCGGCGTCGGTGGGGAAGGTGACGGTCAAATCGCGCACCTGCAGCAGGGGGGTCATCGGCGGCTCCGGCGCAGGGTCAGGCTCGCCGGGTCCAGCGCGTCGCGCAGGCCATCACCGGCGAGGTTGGCGCAGACCAGGATCGCCACCAGGATCCCGGCGGGGAACAGGAACACCCACGGGAAGGTGATCGCCGAGGCGGTGCCGTCGGCGATCAGCGTGCCCAGGGAGACGTCCGGCGGTTGGATCCCGAACCCCAGGAAGCTCAGACCGGTCTCGGCCAGGATCGCCACCGCCACGTTCAGCGCGGTGTCGATGATCAGGATCGACGCCACGTTGGGGATGATGTGGCGGGTGATGATCTGGTGATTGGGCACGCCCATATACCGTGCGGCCCTGACGAATTCACGATCACGCAGGCTCATCGTCAAACCGCGCACCATGCGGGAGCTGATCATCCAGCTGAACGCCGCCAACAGCACGATCAGTGCGCCGATGTTCCCGGAGTTCTTGGTCCTCGGCGTGACGATCGCGATCAGGATGAAGCTGGGCACCACCAACAGCAGATCGACCAGCCACATCAGCACCCGGTCGCGCCACCCCCCGAAATACCCGGAGATCGCGCCGACGGTCGCGGCGATGACGGTAGAGATCAACGCCACGCAGACACCGATCAGCATCGATTTCTGCATGCCCCGCAACGTCTGGGCCAGCAGATCCTGGCCGAGAGCGTTGGTGCCGAGCCAATGCCGCGCGCTCGGCGGATGCAACAGGGCGTCGTAATCGAGGTCGGTGTAGGAGTACGGCAGCAATCCGGGCAGCAGGTACGCCCCGGCGAACAGCAGCACCAGCACCGTCAGGGAGCCGACCGCGGCACGGTTGCGCAGAAACCGGCGCAGCACCAGGGTGCGCCGGGAGGCGAACACCGGCACATCCCCACCACCGATGCCGCCACCGGCACCGTCGCCGCCGTCGGCGGGGTCGGTCCGCTCGGCGCTCACGAGGCGCGCACCCGCGGGTCGAGCAGGGCGTAGATGACGTCGGAGAGCAGCCCGGCCGCCAACACCGCGGCACCGGAGAACACCGTGATCGCGGCGACGATGTTGGTGTCCTGGGTGGCGATGCCGGAGACCACCCATTCGCCCATGCCGTGCCAGCCGAAGATCTTCTCCACGAACACCGCACCGGTGACCAGCCCGGCCACCCCGTAGGCGAACAGGGTGGCCATCGGGATCAGCGCGGTGCGCAAACCGTGTTTGAACAGCGCCTGGCGGCGGGTGAGCCCCTTGGCGCGGGCGGTGCGGATGAAATCTTGGCCGAGAACGTCGAGCATGGCGTTGCGCTGATAGCGGCTGAAGCTGGCGGCGGCGGCCAGCGCCAACGTCAACGTGGGCAGAAACAGGTGCTGCAGGCGGTCCAGCAGCGCCGCCCAGCCGCCGGCGAGCATGCCCGGTGAGGTCTCCCCGACGTATTCGAACACCTGCGCCCCGAGCAGCCAGTTGGTGTGCAGGCCCACCTGGATGAGCAGGTTCGCCAGCACGAACGTCGGGATCGACAACACCAGCAGTGACGCCATGGTGATGACCCGGTCGCTGAGCCGGTACTGGCGCACCGCCCCCCACGCTCCGGCGACGACACCGAGCGCCGTGCCGGCCAGCGAGCCGATGACCAGCAGCCGCAGGCTCACCCCGACGCGGCGCCACAGTTCCTCCGAGACCGGCTGGCCGGTGACGGTGACCCCGAAATCACCGCGCACGGCGTTGCTCGCCCAATGGGCGTAGCGCAGCGGAATCGGTTTGTCCAAGCCGAGTTCGGCGGCTTTGGCGTCGATGACCGCCTGTGGGGGCCGCGGGTTGCGCTGCATCAGGGCATCCAGCGGCGCGAAGGTCACCGAGGTCAGACAGAACGTCAGGAACGACGCCAGCGCCAACAGCACCAGATAGTTCAGGAGCCGGCCCGCCAGGAAACGCGTCATGCCCGGGTCTGTCCGCGTTGCATGGGCTCAGGGTAGGAGATGGCGCGCCGATCCAGCGCAGGGTGGTTGCGCGTGGCGCACGGTTGGCTGCCGGGTTGTTAAGCTGCGCAGGCGGGGCAAACCGGCGGCAGACGAGAGTTCAGGAGATCGGCGTGACCGTAACCGACGACTATCTGGCCAACAACGAGAAGTACTCGCAGGGGTTCTCCGGCCCGCTGCCGATGCCGCCGAGCAAACAGGTCGCGATCGTGGCGTGCATGGATGCCCGGATGGACGTCTACCGCCTGCTGGGCATCGCCGAGGGCGAGGCGCACTGCATCCGCAACGCCGGCGGGGTGATCACCGAGGACGTCATCCGGTCGCTGGCGATCAGCCAACGGCTGCTCGGCACCCGCGAGATCATCCTCATCCATCACACCGACTGCGGCATGCTGACGTTCACCGACGACGACTTCAAACGCGACATCGCCGCCGACACCGGCATCCGGCCCTCCTGGGCGGGGGAGGCGTTCCCCGACCCCGCCGAGGACGTCCGGCAGTCCATCCGCCGGGTGCAGGCCAGCGCGTTCGTCTCGCACGCGTCGCTGCGCGGCTTCGTCTTCGATGTCGCCACCGGAAAGCTGGCCGAGATCACCCTCTGAGCCGGACCTCGCACCGCGGCGCGCCGGGCGCGTGCGGTGCGGGCCGCCGGCGTTTTGACAATCACCGCCACTCTTGGTTGCATGGGCGATTATGCGGATTAATCGGGTCAAATCAACCAACTTAACCGGGAAATCGTGAGCGCGCCGGCCACGACCCGGCCGGTGCCCGGGCAGTACGAACTGAGCCAACTGCGGGCGCTGGAGGCGGAGGCGATCCACATCATCCGTGAGGTCGCCGCCGAGTTCGAGCGCCCCGTGCTGCTGTTCTCCGGCGGCAAGGACTCGATCGTGATGCTGCATCTGGCGCTCAAGGCGTTTCACCCCGGTCGGTTGCCGTTCCCGGTCATGCACGTCGACACCGGGCACAACTTCGACGAGGTGATCGCCACCCGCGACCAACTGGTCGCCGAGACCGGCATCCGGCTGGTGGTGGCCTCGGTGCAGGAGGACATCGACGCCGGCCGGGTCGCCGAGTCCTTCCCGTCGCGCAACCCCATCCAGACCGTCACGCTGTTGCGCGCGATCCGGGAGAACCGTTTCGACGCCGCCTTCGGCGGGGCCCGCCGCGACGAGGAGAAGGCCCGCGCCAAGGAGCGGGTGTTCAGCTTCCGCGACGAGTTCGGGCAGTGGGACCCTAAGGCGCAGCGCCCCGAACTGTGGGCCCTGTACAACGGTCGGCACCGCAAGGGCGAGCACATCCGAGTGTTCCCGCTGTCGAACTGGACCGAGTTCGACATCTGGTCCTACATCGGTGCGGAGAACATCACGCTGCCGCCGATCTACTACGCGCACCGCCGTGAGGTGTTCCGCCGCGACGGCATGCTGCTGGCGGTGCACCGGCACATGCAGCCGCGACCCGATGAGGAGGTGTTCGAGGCGATGGTGCGTTTCCGCACCGTCGGTGACGTCACCTGCACCGGGTGCGTGGAGTCGGCCGCGACCACCGTCGAGGAGGTGATCGCCGAGACCGCGGTCTCACGGCTCACCGAGCGGGGCGCCACCCGCGCCGACGACCGCATCTCCGAGGCCGGCATGGAAGACCGCAAACGACAGGGCTACTTCTGATGAGCACCCCCACCACGTTGCTGCGCATCGCCACCGCGGGCAGCGTCGACGACGGCAAATCCACCCTGATCGGTCGGCTGCTGTTCGACTCCAAGGCGGTGATGGAAGACCAGTGGGCGGCGGTGGAACGCACCTCCGCCGAACGCGGCAACGACTACACCGACTTGGCGCTGGTCACCGACGGGCTGCGCGCCGAGCGGGAACAAGGCATCACCATCGACGTCGCGTACCGCTACTTCGCCACCCCCAAGCGCAAATTCATCATCGCCGACACCCCCGGGCACATCCAATACACCCGCAACATGGTGACCGGAACCTCGACCGCGCAGTTGGCGATCGTGTTGGTCGATGCGCGCCACGGGCTGCAGGAGCAGTCCCGCCGGCACGCGTTTCTGGCCGCGCTGCTGGGGATCCGCCACATCGTGCTCGCAGTCAATAAGATGGACCTCATCGACTGGGACCAGCAGCGGTTCGAGGCGATCCGCGACGACTTCCACGCGTTCGCCACCCGCCTGGATGTCCACGACGTCACCACGATCCCGCTCTCGGCGCTGCACGGCGACAACGTCGTCACCAAATCCGACCGGGCGCCGTGGTACGAGGGGACCTCGCTGCTGTCGCACCTGGAGGAGGTCTACATCGGCGGGGACCGCAACCTCGTCGACGTGCGGTTCCCGGTGCAGTATGTGATCCGTCCGCAGACCCGCGAACACTGGGACCACCGCAGCTACGCCGGGACCGTGGCCAGCGGGGTGATGCGCCCCGGCGACGAGGTGGTGGTGCTGCCGGCCGGCAAACCCACCCGGATCACCGCGATCGACGGGCCGACCGGTCCGGTGGCCGAGGCGTTCCCGCCGATGGCGGTCTCGGTCAGCCTCGCCGACGACATCGACATCTCCCGCGGCGACATGATCGCCCGGACCAACAACCAGCCGCGCATCGCGCAGGACTTCGACGCCACCGTGTGCTGGATGTCGGACTCCTCGGCGTTGGAGCCCGGGCGCAGCTACGTCATCAAACACACCACCAAAACCACCCGGGTGCGGGTGGCCGCGCTGGAGTACCGCCTCGACGTCAACACGCTGCACCGCGACAAGACCGCCACCGCGCTCAAACTCAACGAGCTCGGACGCATCGCGTTGCGGGCGCAGGTGCCGCTGCTGCTCGACGAGTACTCCCGGAACACCGCCACCGGGTCGTTCATCCTCATCGACCCGGAGACCAACGCCACGGTGGCCGCCGGGATGGTGCTGCGCGACACCTCGGCGCGCACCGCGAGTCCCAACGCGGTGCGGCACGCCTCGCTGGTCAACGCCGAGGACCGGCTTGCCCGCGGGCGCACCGTGTGGTTCACCGGCCTGTCCGGCTCCGGCAAGTCCTCGGTGGCGGTCCACGTCGAGCGCCGCCTGCTCGAACTCGGTGTGGCCGCCTATGTGCTCGACGGCGACAACCTGCGCCACGGCCTCAACGCCGACCTGGGCTTCTCGATGGCCGACCGTGCGGAGAACCTGCGCCGGTTGGCCCACGTCGCCACGTTGATGGCCGACTCGGGTCAGATCGTGCTGGTCCCGGCGATCAGCCCGCTGACCGAGCACCGCCAGCTGGCGCGGCAGGTCCACGTCGACGCCGGCGTGGAGTTCTACGAGGTGTTCTGCGACACCCCGCTGGAAGACTGCGAACGCCGCGACCCCAAGGGGCTCTACGCCAAGGCCCGCGCCGGGGAGATCACCCACTTCACCGGGATCGACAGTCCCTACCAGCGGCCCAAGAACCCGGACCTGCGGCTGGTGCCCGACCGCAGCGTCGAAGAACTCGCCGAGCAGGTGATCGCGCTGCTCGACATCGGGTCCTGACCCGCCGGCCGGTCCACCCGCCGGCCGACCCGCGCTGGCGATGACACGGGCGTGCGCGGGGCGTGCGGGTGGCACAATTCGCGGCATGCGGATGTCGGCCAAGGCGGAGTACGCGGTGCGCGCGATGGTGCACCTGGCCACCGTCGAGCCCGGCACCGTGATCAAAACCGACGATCTGGCGCACGCCCAGGGCATCCCGGCGCAGTTTTTGGTCGACATCCTCGCCGCGCTGCGGTCGGACCGGTTGGTGCGCAGCCACCGCGGCCGTGACGGCGGCTACGCGCTGGCGCGACCCGCCACCGAGATCAGCGTCGCCGACGTCCTGCGCTGTATCGACGGTCCGCTGGCCAGTGTGCGTGACATCGGCCTGGGGGACCTGCCCTATTCGGGGCCGACCGCCGCACTCACCGATGTGTGGCGGGCGCTGCGGGCCAGCATGCGCTCGGTGCTCGAGGAGACCACGCTGGCGGCGGTGGCCTCCGGCGCGCTGCCCACCCACGTCGGGAGCCTCGCCGACGACTACCGCGCCCAGGAGCGCCGCCGCCGCGGCTGAGCGCGGCGCCCGGCGCTATCCGCCTGAGCCGTAGGGGCGGGTGAGGATCTCCAGGTTGTGTCCCACCGGGTCGCGGAAGTACACCCCGCGGCCGTCGTCGCGGCGGTTGATCTCGCCGGGGCGTTGATGGTGCGGATCGGCCCAGTGGTCGATCCCGTTGGCGCGGATCCGCCCGTAGATGGCGTCGAACTCCTCCTCGGAGACCAGAAATGCGTAGTGCTGCGGGTGAATCGGCTCGTCGGGGTCGACGTCGGCGTAGTCGAGGCTGGCCTGGTGGGCCAGGGTGACGACCTGGAAACGACCGTAGGGCTGCGGGTCGGGCAGAGAGAACAACTCGGTGAGGAAGCGTGCCGACCGTTCCTTGTCGCGGGCGGCGACGATGGTGTGGTTGAAGCTGATCGACATGGCGGCCTCCCGGATCGGGTCATTTGGGTGCGGTGAGTTCCAGGGCGATGTTGTCGGGATCGCGGAACTGCAGGATGTAGGACGGCCCGATATCCTTGACCGGGCCGTGGTCGATGCCGAGGTCATCGAGATGAACGGCGGCCGAATCGATTTCGGCCTTACTGGTGAGACGCAGCGCCAGATGATCCAGGCCGACCCGGTTCTCGTCGAAGGTGTCGGAGGCCACCGGCCGCAACCCGAGCAGCGCACCGCCGAGGTCGTAGATGACCCCGCCGAACAGAAAACTCAGCTGCTGGCGGGTTGCGGTGTCGGCGTTGGAGGGCACCTCCAGCAGCACCGGCCAGCCGAACACCGACTCGTAGAACCGCCGTGACCGTTCGATGTCGGTGACCGTCAGCCGGACGTGGGCGATGGACGTGCTGGTGATCGGCATGTCCCCATGGTGCCACCGCGGCCATGGGACCATCGGGACCATGCAGATCGGGATGACGCTACCGGTGATGGAGTCCGACGTGTCGGCGCAGACACTGCGGCGCTGGGCCGCGACGGTCGACGAGGGACCCTTCTCGTCGCTGTGCTGGGGGGAGCGCATCGCCTTCGCCAACCCTGACAGCCTGACGTTGCTCGGGGCGCTGTCGGGCTGGACCGAGCGAGTCCGGCTGGTAGCCACCGTCATCGTGGCGCAACTGCACGATCCGGTGCTGTTGGCCAAGGCGCTGGCCACCGCCGACCAGTTCAGCAGTGGCCGGCTGACGGTCGGTCTCGGCGTGGGTGGACGCCACGAGGACTATCGCGCGGTCGGTGCCGATCCGGCCACCCAGACCAGAGCGGTGCTGGCGGAGCGGGCCGCGACACTCAAAGCGGTCTGGGCGGGCCGCAGAGTCACCGACGCGGTCGAGCCCGTCGGTCCCGCGCCGGCCCAACCCGGCGGCCCGCCGCTGCTGGTCGGCGCGACCGGCGAGAAAACCCTGCGCAGCGCGGCCGGCTGGGCCGACGGGCTGGCCGGGATCACCCTCGACCTCGACCGGGAGAAGCAGCGTGCGCTGTTCGAGGTGGCTCACAGCGCCTGGTCCGCCGCCGGCAAGGACAAGCCCCATCTGGCGACGTCGTTCTGGTACGCCCTCGGGGAACCCGACGCGGCGCGCGCCCAGATGCACCGGCACCTGCGCCACTACATAAATTGGCTACCGCGCAGCGCCGTCGACGAGCTCGCCCCGCACACCGGGTTCGCCGGCACCGACGAGGACCTGGCGGCCGTGCTGCGCGGTTTCGCCGACATCGGCACCGACGAGGTGTATCTCATCCCGACCAGCGACGACATCACGCAGCTGCAGCGTGCCGCCGCCGTGGTCGCCGACCTGGCCGCAACCGGGTGAATGCCGCCGGTTGCGACACGGTCACGAACACGCATCCCTTTACGCATCATTGGTCACATGAATAACAATTGCCGCTAACGTCACACGGGCCAGTGATGGGCGTCCCACGGCGTCCGGCCGTGGAAAGGTGTGACATGTCGCCGTTTATCCGGATTGCGTCGATGTCGGTGGCGGTGGTGACCGCCCTCGAACTCGTCGTCGCGATCGGGCTCGCCCCGCACGCGGCGGCCGAGCCGTGCACGGATCCCGCGGCCAACGCGGTGCCCGGCGCAGTACCGGCCATTCCGGCACCGGGACCGGCAGTGCAACCGCCGACCGGGCACCGGCCGCCGGGCACCAACGACAACGCGCCCCTGCCGGACATCGGTGCATTGCTCGCCGGTGCGCAGAACACCGTGCATCAGCAGGCTGGGGTTGTGCCGCCGGCACCGGCCCCCGAGCCGCAGCAGCCCGATCCCGGCGCCGCCCCGCAGCCCCAGCCCCAGCCGCAGGCCGCCGAGCCGGCGCCGGCGGCGCCGAACCCGGGCGCGGCACTGGGGGGAGCGCGCACGTCGATCATCAACTGGGTCAGTGGACCGCACAGCCCCAACAGCACCCTGCAGCGGTTCGGGATCTCCGGCACCGATCTCGGCATTATGTGGGACAACGGCAACCCGGGCAACCGTCAGGTGCTGATGGCGTTCGGCGACACGTTCGGCTTCTGCCGGGTGCAGGGCAAGCAGTGGCGCTACAACGTGCTGTTCCGCACCCAGGCACGTGATCTCTCCGGGGGGCTCGCGGTGCCCCAGGGGGTTCCCGGCAACCGGTTCTCCGGGGCCCCGGTGTACCGCTCCGGGATCGCCAAGCAGGTCGTCAACAGCATCCGGTGGGCGCCGACGGAGAAAGGGGTGATCCCCACCGCCGGCACCTCGGTCGGCGGGGTGCAGTACATGAATTTCATGTCGATCCGCAACTGGGGGCGCGACGGCGAGTGGTCGACCAACTACTCCGCGCTGGCCATGTCGCGCGACAACGGCGAGACGTGGGGCATCCTGCCCACCACGATCCGCACCCCGGAGCCGGGCACCACCTCCAAAGCCCGCCACATCCCCGGCAACCAGAACTTCCAGCAGGGCGCGTTCCTGCAGCCCGGGGATGGCTACGTGTACTCCTACGGAACCCCGTCGGGGCGCGGCGGCCCGATCTTTTTGTCGCGGGTCCCGCAGAACGCGCTGCCGGACCTGAGGAAATACCAGTACTGGAGCAACTCGGACTGGGCTGCGGCCGACCCGGCAACCGCCACGCCGATCGTCCCCGGCCCGGCCGGAGAGATGTCGGTGCAGTACAACGACTACCTGCAGCAGTATTTGATGCTCTACACCAACGGCGCCTCCAACGACGTCGTCGCGCGCACCTCGCCGACACCGCAGGGCCCGTGGAGCCCGGAAAGCGTGCTGGTGCGTTCACCGCAGATCCCCGGCGGGATCTACGCACCGTTCCTGCACCCGTGGGCGAGCGGCCAGGACATCTACTACAACCTGTCGCTGTGGTCGGCCTACAACGTGATCCTGATGCACACCAAGCTCGGTTAGTGCTGCAGGGGAGCGCTTCGGGCCGTTAGATTTACCGTCATGAGGTATCCGGCATCGATAGCGGCCGCGGTCGCGGCGTTGGCTTTGACGGTGACACCGGAGGCCGGCGCCGACCCGCCCCCGGACCTCCCCGACATCGGCGCCTACCCGATCGCCGAAGGGCACTTCAGCTCTGAGGCGCCGGAGGACTTCTACTGGAAATTCTTCCGCACCCCCGACGGGCGTCACTGCGGAATCGGCCCCAACGGCGGGCCGGTCGGTTGCGACGCGGTGCCCTACGACGCCCCGGCGGGCACCAACCAGACCATCGTGGCCTCCTATCAAGCCGCCGAATACCGGCACTCCGACACCGCGCGGTTCACCCGCGACGTCGACGTGCTGCCCGAGGGGCACCGGCTGGAGAACTGGGGCGCCAGCTGCGCCGTCGGCTATCAGGGGGCGGTGACGTGTCAGACCTACGGCGAGCACGGGTTCGTGCTGTCGAACGCTTACGGGGTGCTCTGGTAGCCGTGCCGACGTGTACTGCGCCGCGCGAACGCAAGGGTGATCAGCAGGATCCCCCACGAGCCCAGTGCGGTGACGTACGACAGTTCGGCGACCCGATTGCTCAGCTCCAGGGTGTGGTCGCTGTACCCGGCCAGGTTGATCAGCACCGACTTCTCCGGCTCCGTCTGAGAGGTGGACGGGTCATCGACGTCGACCCAACCCACCCCGAAGGCGATCAGCGCGACCCATACGGTGATCTGGCTGGTCGCAGCGACCGCCGCCACCCACGGCGCCGGTGGCGCAGGGGAGGGTCCGCGGTCGACCGCCCGCGCCAGCAGCGTGGTCGCGGTCAACGCACCGGCCGCGATCGGTAGACCAATCACCCCGAAGATCACCGTGTTCCACCCGTCGACACCGAGAACGAAGCGGGCCGGTAGCAGCCAGACCAGGATCGCCACGTTCATCGGGATCATCGACGTGCGCACGATGCGCCAGAGGCGGGTGGGTGTTCCCGCGGGGAGGGGCATCCGGGCATTTTTTCAGCCAACGGGGCCGTCCGCGTCCACCGGTCTGGCGGCCGGTAGTGCCAGCCCGAGAGTCACGGATGCTGCACGGTTTGCTGGCTAGCCGTGGAAATAGCATCTGGGCTGGGCTTATGGTGGTGCCCCCGGCAGGATTCGAACCTGCGGCCTTCTGCTCCGGAGGCAGACGCTCTATCCCCTGAGCTACGGGGGCGCAGCGATCAAGAGATCTCGCGCCAATGGGCTTGCCCAGCGTAACGCATGGCCACCGCCGGGTGATGACCGGAACGGATTCGGGGGCTGACCACGCCAGACCATAGGATGGAGCCTCGTGACCCCCGCCGACCTGGCTGACCTGCTCAAGACGACCGCCGCCGCGGTGCTGGCCGACCATGGCCTGGACGCCGCCGCCCTGCCCGCGACGGTCACCGTCGAGCGCCCCCGCAACCCCGAGCACGGCGACTACGCCACCAACCTCGCACTGCAGCTGGGCAAAAAGGTCGGCGCCAACCCCCGTGAGCTGGCCGGATGGCTGGCCGAGGCCCTGAATGCGGCCGACGGCATCAGTGCGGCCGAGGTCGCCGGGCCCGGCTTCGTCAACCTGCGTCTCGAGGCCTCCGCGCAGGGCGTGGTGATCGACAACGTCATCGACGCCGGACCCCGCTACGGGCACTCGACCGATCTCGGCGGCCAGACCATCAACCTCGAGTTTGTCTCGGCCAACCCCACCGGGCCGATCCACATCGGCGGTACCCGCTGGGCCGCGGTCGGCGACGCGCTCGGCCGGCTGCTGTCCACCCAGGGGGCCGCGGTCACCCGCGAGTACTACTTCAACGACCACGGCGCCCAGATCGACCGGTTCGCCGAGTCGCTGATCGCCGCCGCCACCGGCGAGCCCGTCCCGGAGAACGGCTACGCCGGGGCCTACATCACCGAGATCGCCGCAGCCGTGCAGGCCAAAGCCCCCGACGCGGTGGGCAAACCGCCCGCCGAGCGCCACGAGACGTTCCGGGCGATCGGGGTGGACCTGATGTTCGCCCACATCAAGGCCTCTCTGCACGAGTTCGGCACCGACTTCGACGTCTTCACCCACGAAGACTCCATGCACACCTCCGGCCGGGTGGACGAAGCCATCGCCAAGTTGCGCGACAACGGCAACATCTACGAGAAGGACGGCGCCACCTGGCTGCGCACCAGCGCGTTCGGTGACGACAAGGACCGTGTCGTGATCAAAAGCGACGGCAAACCCGCCTACATCGCCGGTGACCTCGCCTACTACCTCGACAAGCGGCAGCGCGGCTTCGACCTGTGCATCTACATGCTCGGTGCGGACCACCACGGCTACATCGCCCGGCTCAAAGCCGCCGCCGCGGCGTTCGGGGAGGATCCGGCAACCGTCGAGGTGCTGATCGGCCAGATGGTCAACCTGGTCCGCGACGGAGCGCCGGTGAAGATGAGTAAACGCGCCGGCACCGTGATCACCCTCGACGACCTCGTCGAGGCGATCGGCGTCGACGCGGCGCGCTACAGCCTGATCCGCTCCTCGGTGGACACCCCGATCGACATCGACCTGGCCCTGTGGTCGTCGGCGTCGAACGAAAACCCGGTCTACTACGTGCAATACGCGCACGCTCGGCTCTCGGCGCTGGCCCGCAACGCCGCCGAACTCGGCATCATCGGTGACACCGGCCACCTCGAGTTGCTCACCCACGACAAAGAGGGCGCGCTGATCCGCAGCCTCGGCGAGTTCCCCCGGGTGCTCAAAGCCGCGGCGGCCCTGCGCGAACCACACCGCATCTGCCGATACCTCGAGGAGTTGGCCGGCGACTATCACCGGTTCTACGACTCGTGCCGGGTGCTGCCCCAAGGTGATGAGACGCCCACCGACCTGCACGTCGCACGGTTGGCGCTGTGCCAGGCGACCCGCCAGGTCGTCGCCAACGGCCTGGGAATCCTGGGCGTGAGCGCACCGGAGCGGATGTGAGCACCCACTCCGCCGGGGCGCCGCCGCGCCCGAACAGTGCCGACGACGCCCTGCTGCTGGCGCCGCACGTCTGGCCGCGGGGCACCACCCGCGGTGACGACGGGGTGGCACGCATCGGCGGTGTGGGCGTCGACACCCTGGCCCAGCAGTACGGCACCCCGCTGTTCGTCATCGACGAAGACGACTTCCGCAGTCGCTGCCGCGAGATCGCCGCCGCCTTCGGTGGCGGTGACCACGTGCACTACGCGGCCAAGGCATTCCTGTGCAGCGAGGTCGCCCGGTGGGTCGCTGAGGAGGGCCTGTCGCTGGATGTGGCCACCGGCGGTGAGTTGGCCGTCGCCGTGCATGCCGGATTCCCGCCCGAACGAATTGCGGTGCACGGCAACAACAAATCCGTCCAGGAACTGCGCGCTGCGGTCAAAGCCGGTGTCGGGCACGTGGTGCTCGACTCCCTGATCGAGATCGACCGACTCGAGGCGGTCGCCGCCGAGGCCGGTGTGGTCCAAGACGTCTTGGTGCGCGTCACCGTCGGGGTCGAGGCGCACACCCACGAATTCATCTCCACCGCCCACGAAGACCAGAAGTTCGGGCTGTCGCTGGCCGGGGGAGCGGCGATGGACGCCATCCGCCGTGTCTTCGCCACCGAGCACCTGCGGTTGGTCGGGCTGCACAGCCACATCGGGTCGCAGATCTTCGACGTGGCCGGATTCGAGATCGCCGCCCACCGGGTGATCGGCCTGCTGCGCGACATCGTCGCCGAATTCGGGGTCGACCGGACCGCCCAGCTGCGCACCGTCGACCTCGGCGGCGGATTCGGTATCGCCTACCTGCCCGACGACGACCCGCCGCCGGTGGAGCAATTGGCGACCAAACTCACCGACATCGTCGCCGGTGAGTCCGCCGCCGTGGGGCTGGCCGCCCCGAAGCTGGTGGTGGAGCCGGGCCGGGCGATCGCCGGGCCGGGGACGGTCACCGTCTACGAGGTGGGCACGGTCAAAGACGTCGACGTCAGCGCCTCGGCGCGCCGCCGCTACATCAGCGTCGACGGCGGGATGAGCGACAACATCCGCCCGTCGCTGTACGGGGCGCGCTACGACGTGCGGCTGGTCTCCCGACGCAGCGAATCGCCGCCGGTGTTGGCGCGAATCGTCGGAAAACACTGTGAGAGCGGCGATATCATCGTGCGGGACACCTGGGTTCCCGGTGACGTGGAGCCGGGGGACCTGCTCGCGGTGGCCGCGACCGGCGCCTACTGTTACTCGATGTCGAGCCGATACAACCTGCTGTGCCGCCCGGCGGTGGTGGCGGTCCGTGACGGTCAGCCCCGGCTGGTGCTGCGTCGGGAGACCATGGATGATTTGTTGAGCCTGGAGGTGGGCGGTGGCCACTGAGCAAAAACCGGTCGGTGTTGCGGTACTGGGGTACGGCAACGTCGGCAGCGAGGTTGTCCGCATCATCGAGAACAGTGCCGCCGATCTGGCCGCGCGCATCGGTGCGCCCCTGGTGCTGCGCGGTGTGGGAGTGCGGCGGGTCAACGCCAACCGCGGCGTGCCGATCGGGCTGCTCACCGACGACATCGACGGGCTGGTCTCCCGCGACGACGTCGACATCGTCGTGGAGTTGATGGGCCCGGTGGAGCCGGCCCGCAAGGCGATCCTCACCGCGATCGAACACGGCAAATCGGTGGTGACCGCCAACAAGGCGCTGCTGGCCAGCTCCACCGGTGACCTGGCCCGCGCGGCCGAACGCGCCCACGTGGACCTGTACTTCGAAGCCGCGGTCGCCGGCGCGATCCCGGTGATCCGGCCGCTGACCCAGTCGCTGGCCGGGGACACGGTGCAGCGGGTCGCCGGGATCGTCAACGGCACCACCAACTACATCCTCTCGGAGATGGAGACCACTGGCGCCGACTACGCCAGCGCACTGGCCGACGCCAGCGTGCTCGGCTACGCCGAAGCCGACCCGAGTGCTGACGTCGACGGCTACGACGCGGCATCGAAGGCCGCGATCCTCGCCTCGATCGCGTTCCACACCACCGTCACCGCCGACGACGTGTACCGGGAGGGGATCACCGCGATCACCCCCGACGACTTCGTGTCGGCGCGGGCGCTGAACTGCACGATCAAACTGCTCGCGATCTGTGAACGCATCACCGACGCCGACGGCACGGAGATGGTCTCCGCCCGCGTCTACCCGGCGCTGGTGCCGGCCACCCACCCGCTGGCCACCGTCGGCGGGGCGTTCAACGCGGTGGTGGTGGAGGCCGAGGCCTCCGGCCGGGTGATGTTCTACGGGCAGGGCGCCGGCGGAACGCCGACCGCCTCAGCGGTCGCCGGCGACATCGTGATGGCGGCGCGCAACCGGGTGCAGGGCGGGCGCGGGCCGCGGGAGTCGAAGTACGCCCAGTTGCCGATCGCCCCGATCGGTAAGGTCTCCACCCGCTACTACGTCAGCATGGACGTCGCCGACAAGCCCGGCGTGCTGGCCGCGGTCGCCGCCGAATTCGCCAAACGCGAAGTCAGCATCGCCGAGGTGCGCCAGGAGGGCGTGGTCGACGACGGCGGTCAACGGGTCGGCGCGCGCATCGTGGTGGTCACCCACCGCGCCACCGACGCCGCGCTGTCGGAGACGGTGCGCGCCCTCGAAGACCTCGACGCCGTCGCCAGTGTGGCCAGCGTGCTGCGATTGGAAGGAACCAACCCATGAGCCCCGCCTCGACGAGTCCGCATCAGCCCTGGCCCGGTCTGATCGCGGCGTACCGCGACCGGTTGCCGGTCGGCGACGACTGGACCCCGGTGACCCTGCTGGAGGGCGGCACCCCGCTCATCCACGCCGTGCGACTCTCCGAGCGGACCGGATGCACCGTGCATCTGAAGGTCGAGGGTCTCAACCCCACGGGGTCGTTCAAGGACCGCGGTATGACGATGGCGGTGACCGACGCCTTGGCCCGCGGGCAGCAGGCGGTGTTGTGCGCCTCGACCGGCAACACCTCCGCCTCGGCGGCGGCCTATGCCGCCCGGGCCGGGATCACCTGCGCGGTGCTGATCCCGCAGGGCAAGATCGCGATGGGAAAGCTGGCCCAGGCGGTGATGCACGGCGCGAAGATCATCCAGGTCGACGGCAACTTCGACGACTGTCTGGAGTTGGCCCGCAAGATGACCACCGACTTCCCGACGATCGCATTGGTCAACTCGGTCAACCCGGTGCGCATCGAGGGCCAGAAGACCGCCGCGTTCGAGATCGTCGACGCGCTGGGCACCGCCCCCGACGTCCACTCCCTGCCGGTCGGCAACGCCGGCAACATCACCGCGTACTGGCGCGGCTACCGCGAGTACCACGCCGATGGGCTGGCCGACCGGTTGCCGCGCATGCTGGGCACCCAGGCGGCCGGGGCCGCGCCGCTGGTCACGGGCAAGCCGGTGAGCGATCCCGAGACGGTGGCCACCGCCATCCGGATCGGCTCACCCGCGTCCTGGGCATCGGCGGTGGAAGCCCAACAGGACTCCGCAGGACGCTTTCTGGCGGCCACCGACGAGGAGATCCTCGCCGCGTATCACCTGGTCGCCGAGGCCGAAGGGGTGTTCGTCGAACCGGCTTCGGCGGCGAGCATCGCGGGCCTGCTCAAATCCATCGACGACGGTTGGGTGGCGCGCGGTTCGACGGTGGTCTGTACCGTCACCGGCAACGGGCTGAAGGACCCTGACACCGCGTTGCGGGACTTGCCCACCGTGACGCCGGTTCCCGTGGACGCCGGTGTCGTGGTCGAGCAGTTGGGGCTGGGCTAGATGTCTCCGGTGACCCCGACGCTGCCCGTCGGCCTGTCGGCCACCGCCGCGGTGGCCGCCTCCAGCGCCAACCTGGGCCCCGGTTTCGACAGTCTCGGACTGGCGTTGAGTCTCTACGACGAAATCCTCGTGGAGACAATCGATTCCGGTCTGATCGTTGAGGTCGAGGGTGAAGGCGCCGGCCAGGTGCCGTCCAACGCCGAGCACCTGGTGGTCCAGGCCATCCAGCGGGGATTGGCGGCCTGTGGGGTGCGCGCACCCGGAATGGTGGTGCGGTGTCGCAACGCCATCCCGCACTCGCGGGGCCTGGGGTCCTCAGCCGCCGCGGTTGTCGGCGGTTTGGCTGTCGTCAATGGGCTTGTAGCGCAAGCGAATACCGCGACGATGAGTGAGCAGCAGTTGATTCAGCTCTCCTCGGAGTTCGAGGGGCACTCCGACAACGCGGCGGCGTCGGTGCTCGGCGGTGCGGTGGTGTCGTGGATCGACAGCGACGCCAACCCGCCGCGTTACGCCGCGGTGCCGCTGCGGCTGCACCCCGACTTGCGGCTGTTTCCGGCGATCCCCGAACAGCGGTCCTCGACCGCCGAGACCCGGGTGCTGCTGCCGGCGCAGGTCAGCCACCAGGACGCTCGCTTCAATGTCAGTCGGGCCGCACTGCTGGTGGTGGCGCTGACAGAGCGCCCCGACCTGTTGATGGCGGCCACCGAGGATGTGCTGCACCAGCCGCAGCGGGCCGCGGCGATGCCGGCCTCCGCGGAGTATCTGCAACTGCTGCGCGATCACGGTGTCGCCGCGGTGCTCTCCGGTGCGGGACCTGCGGTGATCGCGTTGAGCACCGACGACCATCTGCCCGCGGAGGCCGTGGACTTCGGTCGCGAACACGGGTTCACCGTCGGTGAGATGGCGATCGGGGAGCCGGTGCGCTGGGGTGCCGGGGCATTGCTGTCGAGTTGACGGCGCGACCCGCCGGCGGCGCGCGCGGCGGGTTTGGTTGCGCACAATCGTCAGGCGGGTTATTCTCGGAGCCGTCCGGTAATCGCAGCATCTACGTCTGCGCTGAACACAAGGACACCTACCAAATTCTTCTCGGGGATCATTTAGCGACCGCCACCATGGCGGTCACCGTCGCGGGAATGTCGTGGTAGCACGCGTTCGGTGAATGAGCTGAATGCCACTGACCCCTCGCCTGATGAAGCTTGCGGGGGAAGAAAGGAAATCCGTGACCGATACGGACCTGATCACAGCTGACGACAACGGCGGGGCCGACACCAAAAAAGACAAGCGCGGTGGGCTGTCGTCGATGGTGCTGCCTGAGCTGCGGGTGTTGGCCGTGCAATCCGGCGTCAAGGGAGCCTCCGGTATGCGAAAAAGCGAACTGATCGCCGCGATCAACGAAAGTCGTGACCACAAGAACGGCGGAGCACACGAGGCGCCCACAACGCCCTCGACGGCGAACCCCCAGGCGCAGGACAGTGACGCCGGCGGCGCCGATGCGCCGCGGCGCGAACGGCGTGGTGCCAGCCGCGACAGCGGTGCCGCCGCGGCAACCGACGGCGGTGACGCGACCGGGGCGTCGGAACCGGCGAAGAGCGCTGGATCCGACAGCGCGCCGGGCCAGACCGAGGCGCCGGCGGCGCAGGGCAGCGACCGTCCGAAGCAGGCCCGCGAGCCCCGCGACGGTGGCGACGCCAGGGGTGCCGGAAAAGACGCCAAAGACTCCAAAGACTCCAAAGACGCCCAGGGCGGCTCGCAGGACGGCCCCAACGACGGCCGGGGCCAGAACAAGAACGACAAGCCGCGCGACAAGAACGACGGCGGCGGCGACTCCGGCCAGCAGAACCAGCAGAACCAGCAGAACCAGCAGAACCGCGGCGACCAGAACCAGCAGAACCGCGGCGACGACGACGGCGACGGTCGCGGCGGCCGACGCGGCCGACGGTTCCGCGACCGGCGTCGCCGCGATCGCTCCGGTGATGGCGGCGATACCGAGCTGCGTGACGACGACGTCGTGCAGCCGGTGGCCGGCATCCTCGACGTGCTCGACAACTACGCGTTCGTGCGCACGTCGGGGTACCTCGCCGGGCCCAACGACGTGTACGTCTCGATGAACATGGTGCGCAAGAACGGCCTGCGGCGCGGTGACGCCGTCACCGGTGCGGTGCGTGCCCCGCGCGAAGGCGAAGGCGGCAACCAGAATTCTCGACAGAAGTTCAACCCGCTGGTGCGGTTGGACACTGTCAACGGGGGGCCGGTCGAGGACGCGAAGAAGCGCCCGGAGTTCGGCAAACTCACCCCGCTCTACCCCAACCAGCGCCTGCGGTTGGAGACCACCCCGGATCTGCTGACCACCCGGGTCATCGACCTGATCATGCCGATCGGTAAGGGCCAGCGCGCCCTGATCGTGTCGCCGCCGAAGGCCGGTAAGACCACGATCCTGCAAAGCATCGCCAATGCGATCACCGTCAACAACCCCGAGTGTCACCTCATGGTCGTCCTGGTCGATGAACGCCCCGAAGAGGTGACCGACATGCAGCGCTCGGTCAAGGGGGAGGTCATCGCCTCGACCTTCGACCGTCCGCCGTCAGACCACACCTCGGTGGCGGAACTGGCCATCGAGCGGGCCAAACGCCTCGTCGAGCAGGGCAAGGACGTGGTGGTGCTGCTGGACTCGATCACTCGTCTGGGTCGCGCCTACAACAACGCCTCCCCGGCGTCGGGCCGCATCCTCTCCGGTGGTGTGGACTCCACGGCGTTGTACCCGCCGAAACGATTCCTCGGCGCGGCGCGCAACATCGAAGAAGGCGGATCGTTGACCATCATCGCGACCGCGATGGTCGAAACCGGCTCGACCGGTGACACCGTGATCTTCGAAGAGTTCAAGGGCACCGGCAACGCGGAGTTGAAGCTGGACCGCAAGATTGCCGAACGCCGGGTGTTCCCGGCCGTCGACGTCAACCCGTCCGGCACCCGTAAGGATGAACTGCTGCTCTCACCCGACGAGTTCGGGATCGTGCACAAGCTGCGCCGGGTGCTCTCCGGATTGGACTCCCACCAGGCCATCGACCTGTTGATGAGCCAGTTGCGTAAGACCAAGAACAACTACGAGTTCTTGGTTCAGGTCTCCAAGACCACGCCCGGCGGGTTGGACAACGACTGACGCGCAGGCCGTTACCCACAGCGAGAAAAGATCAGCTCCCCGAGCCGTGTGGCTCGGGGAGCTGACCTTTTGGCGGACCTAGTACCCGACCGACGGCACCGGCGGGACCGGCGGAACAGGTGGCACCGGCGGGACCGGCGGGACCGGCGGGACTTCGGGAACCGGGGGCACCGGAGGAGCCGGCGGGACTTCGGGAACCGGGGGCACCGGCGGCACCGGGGGAGCCGGCGGGACCGGCGGAGGTGCCGGCACCGGCGGGGGCGCGGGCACCGGGGGTACCGGG
>NZ_NCXO01000034.1 GCF_002104795.1 Mycolicibacillus koreensis | reverse complement strand
CGGCGCACTCCGAGGCCCCGCCGCCCCCGCCGCCGACGACCGAGGCGCCGGTGACCACCACCGAGGCGCCGACGACCACGACGACCACTGAAGCGCCGACCACCACCACGACGACCACCACGACCACCGAAGCGCCGACCACCACCACGACCACACCGGCACCGACGACGACTACCCACGCGCCGACCACGACGACCCCGGCGACCACGCCGATGACCACCGAGTGGCTCACGGTGCCGTTCGTGCCGGTGCCGATCCCGGTGCAGGTGCCCGAGGGGCAGAACGCCCCACGGAACCCGTTCCTCAACCCCGGGGAGCCGGGCAGCCCCGGTCTGCCCGGCAACTCCGGCGGCGGTTTCGGCGTGCCCTGACCGGCCGCGGGCCGGGTGCCGGGATCGCGGTCCCGGCCAGCGGCCCCGGACACCGTCGACCAGCGACGTCGACAGCGACACGGATTGTTTATGAAATTGTGACTATTTGCCCAAATGCTCGTATGGTGTGTCCGTGGCTCGGCAAGCATTAGCCAGCGGACGGCTGAGGTCGTTCGTGTCGGTGGTGGCGGTCAGTGCAGCGACCGCTGCCTGCTTCACCGTCGGCGGCAACGCGCAGCCGATGACCACCGCCGAGGCCGCGGCACCGGTTGAGGACTCGCTGTGCTGTCCGCAGGTGATCTCCGCGGACCCGTCGGCTCCGACCGCGGCGTCCTTCGTCGGCCAGTCCGGACCGATCGCCCGGCCTGAGCAGGTGGCCTCCCGGTGGCGGGTGGTCGACCAAGCCGCGATCCCGCAGCAGTTGGGCCCCAGCATCGCTTCCGAGGCCGGCCTGCAGGTCAAAACGATCCTGGTCGCGCGCAACATCAGCGTGGTGTTCCCCGAGATCCACGAGATCGGCGGAGTGCGCGCCGACGCGCTGCGGTGGCACCCCAACGGGTTGGCCCTCGACGTCATGATCCCCAACCCCAGCAGCGCCGAGGGCATCGAACTGGGCAATGAGGTCGCCGCCTACGCGCTGCAGAACGCCGAGCGGTTCGGGCTCCAAGACGTGATCTGGCGGGGGATCTACTACACCCCGGAGGGGCCGCAGAGCTCGGGCTACGGGCACTTCGACCACGTGCACATCACGACCACCGGCGGGGGCTACCCGACCGGCGGCGAGGTCTACTTCCGCTGACCGCCCGTGCGCCGGGGCGCGGGTCCCGGAGCACCGGTTCAGCTTTGGCGGCTCCAGCCCTCGAACGGATTCCAGGATCGGCTGTCGGCGCGGACGTGCAGGTAATAGGCGTAATTAGCGGTCATCATCGCCAACACCCCCAACGCCGTCCCGATCCCGGTGGCCATCGAGTCGGGCAGGTCCAGCGCCGTACCTGCCACCCCGACCGCCACGGTGATGCCTAGCAGGGCCAACCCCTTGCGCCACATGCCCTTGACGAAGAAGTAGATCGGTCCGAACAGAAACGCCAAGAAGTTGCTGCTGATCCGCAGCCGGCGGGTGATCGGTAGGGCTTTGTAGGCTTCGCGGGCCGCCAGGGTCGTGGTCTGCAGCCCGTAGGCGTCGAAGAACTCGAACCGGGACCGCCAGGCATCGGGGACGTCGGTGGGAGTGGTCACCGCTGAAGGCTAGCGTGTAGCGGTTGCGGGTTTGTGCGGAGATTGGCACGCTGGCGGATCCGCTGTATAAGAACTGCGCCGAGGCACGTGCCGACGGTGCCGCGAACATGACCCGCGATCACCCAGGCTACCGGGACAAACTCGACCGGGACGGCGCCGGCATTGCTTGCGAGGCCTGAGGAGCCAATCGGGGCAGCGACGTTAGCGGTTCAGCCAGATGTGCGTGTCCGGGGAGGTGAGCTAGCTGTGCCCATACTCCCGGCACTGACTGAAATCGACACCGGAGCGGACACGCCCCCCGAAATGAGGGGCGGCGTGTCCATATGGACGTCGATCTCAGTCGGCACTGCCGCGTCAGGCGGCCAGGTCGGCCCTGGCGGGTCGCCATCCCAGCGACCGGGCGGGCTTACCGGGCCAAATCCGCAGGTAAACAATGGAGCCGATGACGGGAATCGAACCCGCGTATTCAGCTTGGGAAGCTGATGTTCTACCATTGAACTACATCGGCGCTGGTGCCCTCGAAGGCTAGCATCCGCCGAGATTGCGCTCCCACCGCAGGTCATCACCGTAGAAAATCCCTGGTCGACGCCGCGTGCCGCGGTGGTTACTCCGCTGCCGCTGGTCCCAAGAGGTCCCGAGAAGGCCAGCGGCTACGCTCATCGGGTGCTGCTCTCCGATCGTGATCTGCGCGCCGAAATCGCTGCCGGACGGTTGGGCATCGACCCGTTCGACGACACCTTGGTGCAGCCCTCCAGCATCGACGTGCGCCTCGACAGCCTGTTCCGGGTGTTCAACAACACCCGCTACACCCACATCGACCCCGCCCGCCAGCAAGACGATCTGACCAGCCTGGTCGAGACCGTCGAGGGGGAGCCGTTCGTCCTGCACCCGGGAGAGTTCGTCCTCGGTGCCACCCTGGAGTTGTTCACCCTGCCCGACGACCTCGCCGGGCGCCTCGAGGGCAAATCCTCCCTGGGGCGTCTGGGCCTGTTGACCCACTCCACCGCGGGGTTCATCGACCCCGGGTTCAGCGGGCACATCACCTTGGAGCTCTCCAACGTCGCCAACCTGCCGATCACGCTGTGGCCCGGGATGAAGATCGGCCAGCTGTGCCTGCTGCGGCTCACCAGCCCGGCCGAGCATCCCTACGGCAGCAGCCGGGTCGGCTCGAAATATCAGGGCCAGCGCGGCCCCACTCCGTCGCGCTCCTACCAGAACTTCGCCACCTGACGGGCACGACCGCGGACGGTCCGCCCGCCGCGTCGGACGTGAGATTCCTCCCAGCGCGCCACGCCGCGCCGGAAAAATCACATCCGCTGTTTGGCCAGTTCACAACGGTGCTTTGCCGACCTACATAGTTTCGGCTACGGATGCCGCGTAGGGTCGGTTTATCGGTTGCGGTGCTGTATTCAGAGCCGGGTGGCCTTCAGACGCCGTGGGCGCCGCGGTAGCGCGCGACCGGTCCATTGCGCGGAAAACATCATCGAGCTCGTTGCCGACGTTAGGGAGGGGTCGTGGACATCGCTTTAGGGGTGTCACTGGCCACTGCATCGACACCGGCCGTGCGAATGGTCGTGATCGAGGGGGAAACCGCCGACGGGGTGACCGTCGATCGTGACGAGTTCGACGTCGCCGCCGGTGAATCGGTGGCCGAGTGGGTGGTCGAGGCGATCGACGGCGCCCGCGTGGGAGCGGTGAACGCCGGCCACCGGCTGACATCGATCGGGGTGTCGTTCAACGATCCGATCGAGGCCGATCTGCTGCGCGACGCGTTGGCCCGCCACCAGGTCGACGACGTCATGGTCGTCTCGGCGTTCCTGGCGGCGGTCGCGCTGACCCAGAGCGTCGGCAGCGAGACCGGCCACGCCCGCACCGCCCTGCTGTTCGTGCAATCCGGAACCGCCACGTTGGCGACGGTCGAGTCCTCCGATGGCGCCATCGCCGATGTGCGACGCCACCGACTGGTCCATGAGGACTCCGAGGAGGACCTCGCCGAGGAGTTGGCGAACCTGGTCGCCAGCGTCGCCGAGGTGCCCGACCCGCCCGCCGGGGTGTTCGTCGTCGGTGCGGGTGTGATGACCCCGGCGGTCAAATCCCGATTGGAGTCGGCCACCAGCCTGCCGGTCAACGTTCCCGGCGAGCCGGCGCTGGCGCTGGGCCGCGGAGCCGCTCTGGCCAGCGCGCACGCCCCCCTGTTCGCGTCGTCGACACGGGCGATGGCCTGGGCTCAGGACTTCGGCACCGGCTCGCTGGACTCCGGGGCGATGCGGGCCTGGTTGGCCGCGCTGCCCAGCACGGTCGACTACGACGGAAACAGCGATAACCCGGCGCTGGCCTACAGCGCCGTGCCCGGCGCGGTCGAAGGCAAGGATCCCGAACACGTCGACACCGCCGCGGCCGCCGACGTGGGCTCCGGAGAATCCGAACGCATCGACTCGGCGATGCTCGACTTCCGCGCCATCGAGGAGGATCCGCGCGGGCGACTGCGGCTGTTGGTCGGCGGCGCCGGGGCCGTCGTTGCCGTGGCGATCACCGCACTGGTGATCTCGGTGGTGGTCGGCCTCGACACGCCGCGCTCGCCGGACACCCATCCCGGTGCGCGGGTGGTGCCCAGTGAGAAGGCGGCGCCACCGAAACCGCAGCAGCCTCCGCCGCCGAAAGCTCCGGCACCACCACCACCGGAGGCCCCGGCGCCGCAGGCACCGGCTCCGGCGCCGGAGAACATTCCCGCACCACAGACCCACGTGCCGCAGGCACCGGTGGTGCAGGCACCTGCGCCCGCCAATCCCGCGCCGGCCCCGCCGCCACCGGCAGCACCGCCACCGCCACCGCCGCCGCCGGTGATCGTGCCGCTGCCGATCCCGGGCCTGCCGGACATCGGCGGACCGCCCCGCAACCGCGGCGGTCGCGACCACGACGGCCCGCGGCGCGGCGGCGGCCACGACCACGACGACGACGGTTGGCGTCCACCCAAGATCCCGATCATCGGCGGTGGCGGTGGCGGTCATGGCCACGGCCACGGTCGCGGCGGCGGCAAGTGGGACATTCCCGGGATCCCGGGGCTGTGACCGCGGCCCCGGCCCACGCAACTGCCTGAAGTCGGCGGCCTGAATCCACTAGCCTGACCGGTGTGGATTTCACTGCGGCTTTTGTGGACCAGAACCGGGCCTTCGGCGAGGTCGTCCGCGGCGGTGACCCCGATGCCCCGGTGCCCACCTGCCCGGAGTGGACACTGACCCAACTGTTCCGCCACGTCGGGCGGGGCAACCTGTGGGCGGCCGCGATCGTCGCCGACCCCGCTGACACCCCGGTCGATCCCCGCTCGGTCGCCGGCGGCAAGCCGCCCTCTGACCCGGACGCAGCGATCGACTGGCTCCACGATGGGGCGCAGAAACTCATCGACGCGGTAGCGGCGACCGGACCCGACACCCCGGTGTGGACGTTTGTGGGCCCGCGGCCCGCCCGGTGGTGGATCCGCCGGCGCCTGCACGAAGTGATCGTGCACCGCGCCGACGCCGCCCTGGCGGTGACCGGGAAGCCCGGGATCGACGATGTTGCACCGGAGTTGAGCGCCGACGCCGTCACCGAATGGCTGGAATTGGCGGCCGGCCTGGCCGGCCGTGCGAAGGGCCCCGCCCCGCTTGACGACGGTCAGAGCGTGCATCTGCACGTCACCGACGCCGACCTCGGTTCGGCGGGGGAGTGGACGATCCGCGGCGGACCCGACGGGCTGAGCTGGTCGCATGAACACGGCAAGGGCAGCGTGGCACTGCGCGGCAGCGCCACCGACCTGCTGCTGGTGACACTGCGGCGCATCCCGGTCGCTGACAGCGGCATCGAGATGTTCGGTGACGCCGCGGTGTGGCAGCAGTGGCTGGACCGCACACCATTCTGAGGGCGCCACAGGGTAGTTTGCAGGACATGACGACATCGGAAATGGCCACCGTTCTGGCCTGGCACGACGCGCTGGCCGCCCAGGAGCTGACCACGCTGGAGTCGTTGTCCAGCGAAGGCATCGAGGTGGCCCAACCGCACGCTGCCGGGCAGGGGCATCGCGCCCTGCGGGAATGGGCGAAGTCGGTGGAGATCATCACCCAACTGGGGCGGATGTACATCCACGACGGGGTGGTGGTCACCGAACTGATCCCCGACGACCCCGATGCGCCGGTGCAGGCCGCAGCCTTCCAAGTGGTCGATGACCAGGTCACCTCGGTGTTCCGCCACCCCGACCTCGCATCGGCGTTGGAAGCGACCGGCCTCACCGAGGCTGACCGCACCGACTGATCCCCTAGGCTCACACCACATGCGCGGGATCATCCTGGCCGGCGGTTCGGGCACTCGCCTGTACCCCATCACCAACGGCGTCAGCAAGCAGCTACTGCCGGTGTATGACAAACCGCTGATCTACTATCCGCTGTCCACGTTGATCATGGCGGGTCTGCGCGACATCCAGGTGATCACCACCGGCCATGACGCTCCCGGTTTCCAACGGCTCCTCGGCGACGGCTCCGCGTTCGGTATCAATCTCAGCTACGCGGTCCAGGACGAACCCGACGGTCTGGCACAGGCTTTCGTCATCGGCGCCGACCACATCGGCACGGGTTCGGTGGCACTGGTTCTGGGCGACAACATTTTCTACGGTCCCGAATTGGGAACAAGCCTGAGTCGGTTCCAAAGCGTCTCGGGGGGAGCGATTTTCGCCTACCGGGTCGCCAATCCCTCCGCGTACGGCGTGGTGGAGTTCGATGCCGACCATCAACCGGTCTCGATCGAGGAGAAGCCACGGGTCCCCAAATCCCACTACGCGGTGCCTGGACTGTACTTCTACGACAACGATGTCATCGAGATCGCCCGTGGGTTGCGACCGTCGCCGCGCGGCGAGTACGAGATCACCGAGATCAACCAGACCTACCTCGACCAGGGCCGGCTGGCCGTCGAGGTGCTGGCACGCGGCACCGCATGGCTGGACACCGGAACCTTCGACTCCCTGCTCGACGCCAGCGACTACGTGCGCACCCTCGAACGGCGGCAGGGACTGAAAATCAGTGTGCCCGAGGAGGTGGCGTGGCGACAGGGCTTCATCGACGACGAGCAGCTCGCCGCCCGCGCCCACACCCTGCTGAAATCCGGTTACGGCAGTTACCTTCTGGACCTGCTCGAGCAGGGCCCGGACTTCGGGGCGATGCGCTGAAGTTGCCAGCCCGACGATTCGAGCTCAATCGTCGATGACGGCCTCGCCGCGCCGCCGCAGCTCCGCCAAGACTGCGCGCATGCCGTCGAGTTGGTCGACGGAATGCCCGACCCAGTCGGTGATCTCACCGATCACCTCCACGGGCTGGCGGGTGCGATAGGACAATGTCGGATTTCCCGGGTACTTCGCGTCGGTCACGTTGGGGTCATCTTCCAGAATGCCCTGAGGCTCGACGATGTAGATGCGTCCGCGCCCGGCGCCGAGTGCCATCTCCGCCGCCCACGTCGCCGCATCGAGTGTGCGGGTCACGTACACATGGTTCGAGATCCGCCCTTCCTCGAAGTTCGACCGGTGGCCCGCAACCAACAACTCACCGACCCTCAGGTCGGCCTTGGTGCCGTGCAGCAGTGCCCCGGATTCATGGGCCACAAAAGGTTTCGGCGCTTTCGCCATGATCGTTCCCCCCGTTCGTGTCAATGACCACCGCAGTGTGCCGCATAACGGGGGTCTTGCCGCAAGCCCCCGGTGTCGCCTTAGAATGAGAACGGGACGAACGCCAACAGTGGTCTCAACCGGGTACGAGCCGGGCGCGGGCGCCGTCCAGGGAGTGTTGCAGACGGTTGCGGTCGGCTCCCATGCCGACCAGTAGATCGACGGTCATCGGGCCCAGGATGTGGGTGAGCGCGTAATCGGTTGCCGCCGCGGTGTGCTGGGCGAAGGCGCCCACGATCTCCAGCAGCACGATCCCGTGCACCAGGCTCCACACCCGACCCGCCACGTCGACCGGGTCGTCGGCGCGTAGCTGTCCGGTCTCCAGCAGCCGGCTCACGGCGGTGACCAACTGCTCGAAGGTCGCGGCGGCGACCGGGGTGTCGGTGGTCACGGCGGTGGAGAGCTGGGGCGCGGCCAGTCCGAACATCAACCGGTAGCGCTGCGGACTGCGCAGCGCGAACTGTCGGTAGGCGTAGCCCATCACGAAGAAATCCGCGACCGGATCCTCGGTCGTCGGCGCAGCGGCCAGGGCGGCACCGAACTGTCGGAACGACTCGGCCACCAGGGCGTCGAGCAAACCGGTCATGCCACCGAAATGGGTGTAGACCGCCATCGTCGAGGCGCCGATCTCCGCGGAGAGCTTGCGCGCCTGCAGGGCCTCGGGGCCCTCGCGCTGTAGCAGGTCCATCCCGGCGTCGATGAGCCGCGCACGGGTGTCGGCGCCGGCGGAGGGGGAACGAGGCGAAGTGCGGGGCGAACTCACCCTTGCCATCCTGCCATAACGGTGTTATACCTGAAACATAACAACGTTATGCAACGGAGGGATCGATCATGAACAACCCTTATCTGGAGGGCGGCTTCGCCCCGATCGCCGAGGAGCACACGCTCACCGATCTGCCGGTCACCGGCGCCATCCCCGACTATCTCGACGGGCGTTACCTGCGCAATGGGCCCAACCCGATCGGCGAGGTCGATCCGGCCTTCTATCACTGGTTCATGGGTGACGGCATGGTGCACGGTGTGCGCCTGCGCGACGGCAAGGCCGAGTGGTATCGCAACCGGTATGTGCGCGGGCCCCTGGCCACCTCGGCCCTCGGGGAGCCGGCGCCGCGGGGTCGCCACGTCGGTCCGTCGGGGGTCGGTGCGAACACCAACGTCATCGGGCATGCCGGGCGCACCCTGGCCCTGATCGAGGGCGGCATCTCCTGCTACGAGCTCACCGACGAGTTGGAGACCGTCGGGCCGTGCGACTTCGACGGGACGCTCGCCGGCGGCTACACCGCCCACCCCAAGCGCGACCCGGACACCGGGGAGTTGCATGCGGTGTCGTATGCGTTCAACCGCGGCAACACCGTGCAGTACTCGGTGATCGGCACCGACGGGCGGGCGCGGCGCACGGTGGACATCGAGGTCACCGGTGCGCCGATGATGCACGATTTCTCGCTCACCGAAAACTATGTCGTCTTCTATGACCTGCCGGTCACCTTCAACGCCCAGCAGGTCGTCGAGGCGACGGTGCCGCGGGCGCTGCGCTGGCCGGCCCGGCTGGTGATGTCGGCGCTGATCGGGCGGGTGCGAATCCCCGACCCGATCACCGCCCGGTTGCCGATGCCCGGTCCGCAGGCCCTCGGCCTGCCGTACCGGTGGAACCCGGCGTATCCGGCGCGGGTCGGGGTGATGCCGCGCACCGGGGACAACACCGATGTCCGCTGGTTCGACGTCGAACCCTGCTACGTGTTCCATCCGATGAACGCCCACGACGACGGCGACACCATCGTGCTCGACGTGGTGCGCCACCCCAAGATGTTCGACACCAACCTGCAGGGACCCGCCGAGGGGCCGCCCACCCTGGAGCGGTGGACGATCGACCTCGCCGACGGCAAACTGCGGGAGTCGCGCATCGATGACCGGGCGCAAGAGTTCCCCCGGGTCGACGAGCGTCGCGTCGGCCGCCGGCACCGGTTCGGCTACGCCGTCGCCGTCGGTGACGGTGAACCGGAGGGGTTGCTGATCAAACACGACCTGATCGGCGACACCACAGCGAAACGGTCCTTCGGCGCCGCCAAGCAGCTGGGAGAGTTCGTGTTTCACCCCTCGGCGCCGGACGCCCCCGAGGACGACGGGGTGTTGATGGGGTTCGTCTACGACGCCGAGTCCGACCGCAGCGAGCTGGCGGTCCTCGACGCGCAGACCCTCGACACGGTGGCGTCGGTGCAGTTGCCGCACCGGGTGCCGGCGGGCTTCCACGGCAACTGGGTGCCGACGGGCCAGTAATCCAGCCCGCCGCCCGGCCGCCAGCCAGCCCAGCCCCGCCGACCCCGACCTTGTGTGGTTTCGTCCGGGACACGCCGCGAAAGGCGTACCAAAGCGCACAAGCCAATACGCACAAGGTAATACGCACAAGGTCGACCGGTGGCGAGCCGGCGGGCACTACCCGCCCGCCTGCCGAATGCCCTGGCGGGCTACTGGCGGTAGCTGGCCAGGAAGTTGCCGAGCCGCTCGATCGCGCGGTTGAGGTCGCGGCTCCACGGCAGCGTCACGATCCGCAGGTGATCCGGTGCCGGCCAGTTGAACCCGGTGCCCTGGGTGACCAGGATCTTCTCCGACATCAACAGGTCGAGCACCAGTTGCTCGTCGTCGGCGATGTCGTGGACTTCGGGGTCCAGCCGGGGAAACGCGTACAGCGCCCCGGCGGGTTTCACGCAGGACACCCCCGGGATCTTGTTCAGTGCGGACCACGCGGTGTCGCGCTGCTCCAGCAGTCGCCCGCCGGGCAGCACCAGGTCGTCGATGCTCTGGTAGCCGCCGAGGGCCACCTGGATGGCGTGCTGGGCCGGCACATTCGGGCACAGCCGCATGTTGGCCAGCAGATGGATACCCTCGATGAAGCTGGCGGCGTGCTCCTTGGGGCCGGTGATCGTCAGCCACCCTGCTCGGTACCCGGCCACCCGATACGCCTTCGACAGCCCGTTGAACGTCAAGCACAGCATGTCCGGGGCGAGAGCGGCGACGTTGATGTGCTCGGCGTCGTCGTAGAGGATCTTGTCGTAGATCTCGTCGGCGAGCAGCAGCAGTTGGTGTTTGCGCGCCAATGCCACCATCTGGGTGAGGATCTCGCGTGAGTACACCGCGCCGGTCGGGTTGTTGGGGTTGATGATCACCAGCGCCTTGGTGCGTTCGGTGATCCGCGACTCCAGGTCGGCGATGTCGGGCTGCCAGCCCTGCGTCTCGTCGCAGAGATAGTGCACCGGGGTGCCCCCGGCCAGTGACGTCGACGCGGTCCACAGCGGGTAGTCCGGGGCGGGGATCAACACCTGATCGCCGTTGTCCAGCAGCGCCTGCAGGGTCATCGTGATGAGTTCGGAGACCCCGTTGCCCAGGTAGACGTCGTCGACGTCCAACGGCGGGAAGCCGTCGACCAGTTCGTAGCGGGTGACCACGGCCCGCCGTGCCGACAGGATGCCCTGGGAGTCGGAGTAGCCCTGCGAGTACGGCAGGGCCTGGATCATGTCGCGCATGATCACGTCCGGCGCCTCGAACCCGAACGGCGCCGGGTTGCCGATGTTGAGCTTGAGGATGCGGTGGCCCTCGGCCTCCAGGCGGGCGGCGTGGTCATGCACCGGACCACGGATTTCGTAGAGGACATCCTGCAGCTTGCTCGACTGCGCGAACACGCGTTGTCGCTGCGGGAGCCCGGTCTGGCCAGGCCACTGGTGCGTTGTCACGTCCACTATCGTCCCACGGTTGTCCAGTGAAAATTTGCCCGGAGAGCAGTGGGGGCCGTGAATGCTCGGCAATCACGGCCCCCACTGGCGTCTCAGCGTTTGCCCGGCGGTTTCGCTCCGCGGGCGATGCCCAACCCCTTCACCGGCGGCTGGGGCTTCTCTTCTGCCTTGTCCGGGGCCTTGTCCGGGGCCTTGCCAGGGGCCTTGTCGGCGTCCTTGGCGGCCTCGGGGGTCGTCGCGGCGCCGCCGTCGTCGGCCTTGGGCGCCTCCGGTGCCTTCTCGGCCTTCTCCGCGGGTTTGGCCGCGGTCTTCTTCGCCCCCGGGCGCTTGGCGCCCCCGGCGATCCCGAGGCCCTTGACCGGCGCGGCCTTGGCGGTCTCACCGGATTCCGCCGGTGCGGACTCCGCCGCCTTGGCCGGTGCGGCCTTCTTGGCCCCCGGGCGCTTGGCGCCACCGGCGATGCCCAGGCCCTTGACCGGCGCGGCCGCCTTGGACTCCTCGGCGGGCTTGGCCTCCGCCGGGGCGGTCTCGGCGGTCGGCTTCTCCATCGTGGCGGTCGCGGTGGCGGCCGGAGCGGGCGCTTTCGGTGCCGCCTTGGCGGCGGCCTCGGCGGCCGCGCCCTTCGGCGGCAGCGTCAGCTTCTCCTTGTCCAGCGACCCCAGCAGCAGCTGGGCGATGTCGCGGATCTGCACCCCTTCACGCCCGGCGAGCTCCTGCCGGTCGTCGACACCGTCGCTGATCATCACCCGGCAGAACGGGCAGGCGGTCGCGATGGTCTCGGCGCCGGTGGCCAGCGCCTCGTCGACCCGCTCGTGGTTGACGCGCTTACCGATGTGCTCTTCCATCCACATCCGCGCACCACCGGCGCCGCAGCACAGCGCCCGGTCACGTGAGCGGGGCATCTCGATCAGATCCGCGCCGGAGGAGGTGACCACCTCACGCGGCGGGTCGTAGACCTTGTTGTGCCGGCCCAAAAAGCACGGGTCGTGGTAGGTGATCTTCTGGTTGATCGGCTTGACCGGGGTCAGCTTCTTGTCGCGCACCAACCGGTTGAGCACCTGGCTGTGGTGCAGCACTGTGTAGTTGGTGCCCAGCTGCGGGTACTCGCGGCCGATCGTGTTGAAGCAGTGCGGGCAGCTCGCGATGATCTTGCGGTCCACCGTCTCGACACCCTCGAACAGCTCGTTGAGGGTCTCGACGTTCTGCTGGGCGAGCTGCTGGAACAGGAACTCGTTGCCGGAGCGCCGCGCCGGGTCCCCGGTGCAGGTCTCTCCGGTGCCCAGCACCAGGAACTTCACCCCGGCCGCGGCGAGGAGTTCGGCGACGGCCTTGGTGGTCTTCTTGGCGCGGTCCTCATACGCCCCGGCGCAGCCGACCCAGAACAGGTACTCGAAGCCCTCGAAGCTCTCCACGTCCTGGCCGTAGACCGGGATGTCGAAGTCGAGTTCGTCGATCCAGCTGGTGCGTTCACTGGCGTTCTGGCCCCACGGGTTGCCCTTGGTCTCCAGGTTCTTGAACAGCACCCCGAGCTCGGAGGGGAACTCCGACTCCATCAGCACCTGGTAGCGGCGCATGTCGAGGATGTGGTCGACGTGCTCGATGTCCACCGGGCACTGTTCGACGCACGCCCCGCAGTTGGTGCAGCTCCACAGCACGTCGGGGTCGATGACCCCGCCCTGCTCCTCGGTGCCGACCAGCGGTCGGGTGGCCTGCTCGGGGCCCTGCCCGCCGATGCGCTCGAAGCCCTTCTCCGGCACGTGGTGACCCGGCACCGGTTGCGCGCCGGACAGGTCGACGTCCCCGGTGGGCATCTCCTTGTCGCCGAGCAGGTAGGGGGCCTTGGCCATCCAGTGGTCGCGCAGGTCCATGATCAGCAGCTTCGGGCTCAACGGCTTGCCGGTGTTCCACGCCGGGCACTGGGACTGGCAGCGGCCACACTCGGTGCAGGTGGCGAAGTCGAGCATGCCCTTCCAGGTGAAGTCCTCGATGGTGCCGCGGCCGAACGACGCGTCCTCCGGCGGGTCCTCGAAGTCGACCGGCTTGCCGTCGACCTCGATCGGCAGCAGCGGCCCCAGACCGTCGGGCAGACGCTTGAACGTGACGTTGATCGGCGCCAGGAAGATGTGCAGGTGCTTCGAGTGCAGCACGATCAGGAGGAACGCCAGCATCACCGCGATGTGGGCCAGCAGCGAGCCGGTCTCGATCCACTCGTAGGCGGTGTCACTCAGCCCCGACATTAGCTTGCCCATCAGCTGCGACAGGAACGCCCCGTTGCCGTAGGGCAGCGTGTCGTTGTGGACCGCCGCGCCGCGCAGGGGCAGGAAGGTCAGCACCACCAGGCCGATCATGATCAGGATCAGCCACGCGCCGCCGTTGTGCGAGCCGTAGAACCGCGACGACCGCCCCATCTCGCGGGGGTTGCGGATGGTGCGGATGATCATGAACACGACGATCGAGATCGTCACCGCGGTGATGAAGAAGTCCTGCAAAAAGCCCAGTGCGTCCCAATGCCCGATGATCGGGATCGCGAAATTCTCACTGAACAGCAGCCCGTAGGCCTCGATGTACACGGTGAGCAGCACGAAGAACGCCCACATGGTGAAGAAGTGCGCCAGGCCGGGGATCGACCACTTCAGCAGCTTGGACTGCCCGGCGACCTCGCGGATCTGGGTCCACACCCGGGTGGCGACCTCGGTGGTCCGCTCGTCGCCGGTTTTCTGGCCGGACATGACCAGCCGGTACAGCCACAGGATCCGGGAGGCGGCGAAGAAGCCCACCACCGCCGTTCCGCCCAGGCCCACCACCAGCCTGATCAGCATCTGCGTGTTCTCCACGGGGAGTCCTTCCCACAAGATAAGTTACTCGAGAGTAACTTAGCCGTAGTTACCGGTCAGTAACATTAGTTTTGTGCCAGCTCAATAGTGACATCATTGTGCTACGCGTCGCTGACGCAGGTTGCCCTAACTCCGGTTTTCACCCGCGGCGCCCCGCGTGTCGGGGGCCGGATCCGGCACCGGCAGCCGGTGACGGCATGCGCCGTTCATGAGCCGTTAGGACTGTCCGCCGGATTCGTCGCCGCCGCTGTCGGGCGGTGCCTCGCTGGTCGCCGGAGGCTCCGCACTGGTGGTCGGCGCCTTCGTCGTCGTCGGCTGCGCCGAGGTGGTGCGCTCGGTGGTCGTCGGCGCGTCGGTGGTCGTGGTGGTCGGCGCGGTCGTGGTCGTCTGCTCGCTGGTGGTGGTCTGCTCGGTGGTCGTCGTCGTGGGGGTTTCGCTCGACGTCGACTCCGTCGGGGCGGGTTCCTCGCTCGGCGGTGGCGGCGGGATCGTCGAGACGGTCGGCAGCCCGTCGTCACCGGTCACCGTCACCGTGACCGGGGCGGGCGGCTCCACCGGGGTGCTGACCCCGGGTTTGGGATCGGTAGATCCGCTGTCGGAGCTGACCAGGCTGTAGAGCAGACCGCCGCCGGCGAGCACCGCGAGCACGACCGCGCCGCCGAACAACACCGGTGGACGGCGATACCACGGCAACCCCGGTGCCGGGGCGTAGCCGGGGTCGGCCGGGGGCGGTGGCGGTGGCGGCGGGCTCTCGGTGTAACCGGAGGCGTCGAAGCGGTAGTCGTCGCCGGTGTACGGGGTGGGTTCGCTGGGGCCGACGGCGTCTTGGGACCAGGCCAGCTCGGGGCCGACCGACTCCGACGGCGGGCCGGGCACATACGAGGTGGCCGCGGAGGTCGCCTCGGTGCCGCCGGTGAACTCGCTGGCCGCCGGTGCCATCGCGGTGGCTCCGGCCGCGCCGAATGCCGCGGCCGCCCCGGTGGCCGCCGGTGGCTCGGTCCACAGACCGGTCGGGGCGTCGGGGCTGGTGGTGGCCGCCGGCGCAGCGGCCGTTCCGCCCTGGTCGGCGAGGATGCGGGCGCCGGCGGCGGCGCTCAACGCCGGCTGGGCCGGGGTGATGACCGGAACCCGCAGCCGCTGGGAGAGCTGGTCGGCGATGCCGGGCAGCTGCGCGCCGCCGCCGACCGCGGCGATGGCCGCCAGCCGCTGGGGCGGGATGCCGCTCTGCTGCACCGTGGTGGCGACCGCCTCGATGAACCCGGCCAGCGGGCCGTCGATGAGCGCGGTCAACTCCGCGCGGCTCAGCGGAACCGGGGCCGCCGGTGCCATCGGGGTGGTGATGGTGGTGGCGGTGGCCCGCGACAGCTGTTCCTTGGCGACCCGGCACTGTTCGCGCAGCCGGGCCATCGAGGTGACCGCGGCGGTGTCGCCGGCGTCGGGCACCAGGCTGAGCACGTGGTTGAGCACCGCGTTGTCGACCAGGTCGCCGGCGAAATCGGTGTAGCGGAACGTCTGGCCGACCGGGGTCAGGTTCCTGGCGGCATCGGCGACGGTGATGCTGGTGCCGCTGCCACCGAAGTCGCAGAGCAACACGATGCCCTCGCTGGGCATACCCGGTTCGGTGCGCAGCGCGGTCAGCGCGGCGATCGAATCCGGCACCAGCGGCGGAGTCGCCCCGTCGGGGGAGAGCCGCTGCTTGGCGGCCAGCGCCGCCGACAGCGACGAGAACGCCCCCGGATCCCAGTGGGCGGGGATCGCCACGGTCACCGGTGCTCCGTGGTCGACGCTGGCGGCGATCGCGTCGAGCGCCTCGGCGGTCAGCCCCTCCCCGCTGTAGGCCGCGCCGTCGGCGGCCACCAGCGGCACCGGGTCGCCGATCCGCTCGACGAACCCACGAAGCACGACCCCGGGGTCGCCGGGGTCGGTGGCCAGGTTCGGGTTTTCGCCGGGGATCCCGACTTCGGGTGGGCGGCGGTCGAACAGCGTCAACACACACCGCCGGATCACCGGGGGGCGGCCGCTACGGGCGGCGGCCAGGTTGGTCATGCCGATCGACAAACCCAGCGAGTCGCTCATTGTGCGCGTACCTCGTGTCTCGACTGGTTGGCTGGCGGGTGGTGCGCCTCAACGATAACCGGTGGGCGCGCGATCCCCGGGCCGCCCGCGCGGGCGTGGTTACGGCAGTGACGGAACGGTGATCTCGGTCGGCAGGTAGGGATTCGACGGGATCGTGATCGTCTCCGGCAGATGCGGCCGGTGATGCTCCTTGCTGGTCTCGGTCGCCGACGACGCGGGGGACTCGGCGGTGGACCCCGGCTCCTCTTCGGGTGCCTGGGTCCCGGGGGACTCCGAGGCCTCCGACGACGACGTGGTGGTCGTCGTGGTGGTCGCCGTGGTGGTTGTGGTGGTCGACGAGGAGGTGGTCGACGACGTCGGGGTGGCCGGCATGTCGGTGTCGGGCTGGGAGCTGAACAACACCACCAGACCCCACACGATCAGGCCGAGCAGGACCAGTACCAGCACCAGCCAGGCCATCAGAGGGCCGCGCTTGCGGTACCACGGAACGGGTTGATCGGCGTCGATACCGGTGTTGATGTACGCGGTCGGCTCGTCATAGCGGGACACGGCGACAGATTTTACCGGTCGATGCTGAGAACCCGGGGACGTTCTTACCCGCCCGGCGCCGCGGCGGGTTCCTGGGCGGGGCCCGGCGGCGGTCCGGTCGGGGATTCGGTGGACTCGGTGCCGGGTTCCTCCGCGGGACTCTCGGGCGGCTCGGTCCCCTCGGTCGGCGAGGTCGTAGCGGTCCCCTCGGACGGCGAGGTCGGCGAGGTCGTAGCGGTCGTCGAGGTCGAGGCTTCCGGTGTGGTGGTCTCGGTCGTGGTCGGTGCCGTGGTCCCGGTCGTCGTCGTGGTCGTCGTCGGTGTGGTGGTCTCGGTGGTCTCGGTGGTCGTGACCGGCGGCGGTGGAACCGGCACGATCGCCGGTGCGCTGGTCGTGGTGGTGGGGGTGGTCGGGCCCGACACCCCGGAGCGGCCGGTGACCAGCACGATCACCCCGTAGACGATGATCCCGATCAGCAGCGCGACCAGCAGACCCCAGATGACCAGCGCGGCCGGTTTGAGGTACCACGGCGCAGGCGATTCCGCGGTGTCGGTCTCGCCGTAGTGGATGTACTCGGTCGGTTCGTCACCCGCATCGTGCGGTGTTCCATGGCGCCCCACGACCCCCGATAGTAGGAGCCGTCGTGCCCCGGCCGGTCGGCGACGCGCCGCCCACTCAGAACTGGCGCATCACCTGGGTGGCGAACAGGTCGAGGTGGTCGAGGTCGGACATGTCGAGAACCTGCAGATAGATGCGCTGCACCCCGATCTCGACGGCCGCGCCGAGCTGGTCGACGATCTGGGCGGGGGTGCCGATCAGCGGCGTGTTGGAGCGCAGCTCATCGAGGTCGCGCCCGATCGCGTCGGCGCGGCGGGCCACCTCGGCGTCGTTGCGGCCGGCGCAGACGACGAACGCCGCCGAATACACCATCGAGTCGGGACTGCGCCCGACGGAGGCCACCGCGTCGGCCACCCGGCCGAACTGTGTCTCGATCGTTTCGATCGAGGCGAACGGCACGTTGAACTCGGCGGCGAAGGTGGCGGCCAGCATCGGGGTGCGCCGGGCGCCGAGCCCGCCGATGATGATCGGCGGGTGGGGGCGCTGCGCGGGTTTGGGCAGCGCCGGGGATTCCGACAAGGCGTAGTGGGTGCCGGCGTAGTCGAACAGGTCCCCGTCGGGGGCGGTCCACAGGCCGATGATCACCTCCAGCTGCTCGGTGAGCCGGGCGAAGCGCTCCGCGAGCGGCGGGAAGGGGATGGCGTAGGCGCGGTGCTCGGCCTCGAACCACCCGGCGCCGATACCGAAGTCCACCCGGCCGCCGCTCATCGCGTCGACCTGGGCCACCGTGACCGCCAGCGGGCCGGGGTGGCGGAACGTCGAAGAGGTCACCAGGGTGCCGAGCCGGATCGCGGTGGTCTCGCGGGCCAACGCCCCCAGCGTGACCCACGAGTCGGTCGGCCCGGGCAGTCCGTCACCGGCCATCGCCACGTAGTGGTCGGACCGGAAGAAACCGGAGAACCCGACTTGCTCGGCGGTCTGGGCCACCGCCAGTTGGTCGGTGTAGCTGGCGCCTTGCTGCGGCTCGACGAATACCCGGAAGTCCATGCGCGTCACACTATGCGGTACCGAGCGGGCGGGCACTCAAAAGGTGTCGACGCGCTCGATGCTGACGAACATCCCGTGGGCGGTGCTGATATTGGTGAACCGGGTGCCTTCGAAGCGGGCGTCGATGGTCCAGCCCTGCGCGACGTAGCGGCGGTAGTCGAGGGTGACCGTCGGGATGGCCCCCAGGTTGCCCAGCACCCACTCCACGTCGCCGCCGGAGGTGACGCGTACCCCGTTGGCGTGCTCGCCGTCGCGCATCGGGGAGTCGGTGAACGCCGCCTCGCAACTGACGCTGTCGGTCGAGATCTGGCAGCGGGTCTTGCCCGATTTCGTCGCGATGAACACCAGTCCGGAGTCGTCGGCGGGAAGCTCGGTGGACCCCGGTGGCGTGCCCGGCCCGCTCGGCCCCGGTGCGCTAGGAGTGGTGGAGGACGGCGGTGCCGGGGTGCCCGGTGTGGGGGAGTGCGCCGGCGGGCGTGTGGTGGAGGGACGCGCGGTGGAGGGAAAGGTCGGCTCCGGCGGTCCGGCGCCGGGCCCGGCCACCGGGCGGCCCTCGATGGTGTTGGTGCACCCGGCGATCAGCGCAACGCCGAGCAGGGCGAACAGTCTGCTCGTGTTCACGTGCCGTCGACCTCCGCTCCCGTTGCCCGGCACAGCATAGGGCACCGCAGTGTCGGTGAGGTCAGGAGAAATCACGAAACGCCAGGGTGAACCCGGCGACTGCGACCACCGCCGCCGCGGCGTAACCGATCAGCGACCACCATCCGAGGTGGGCGTATTTGGTGATCGCCACCATCGCGAGCGCGGCGAAAACCAGCAGCATCCCGTACAGGGGTGGGCGGGAGGCATACCGGTTGCGAGTAGGGCCGGTCATTCGCAATGCTCCGATTCCAGTGGCGCGGGCAGTGGTTCGTTGGCTGCGATCATCACCCGCTTGCGCACCAAAAACCAGCCCCCCGTCATCGCGGGGATGCCGACGAGCGCTGCGGTACGGATCCAGACGCCGTATTCGGGGTCGAACATCATCAGCACCACGACCCCGATCAAAAACACCAGCGTCACATACCCACTGTAGGGGGCAAAGGGCATTCGGAACGACGGTCGTTGCAGTACACCGGTTTTCGTTAGTTGGTGGAACTTGATCTGGCAGGCCACGATCGTCGTCCACGCCGCGATCACCCCGAGGGCGGCGATGTTGAGCACGATCTCAAAGGCGTGCTCGGGAACCACCGCGTTCAACCCCACCCCGAACAGGCCGATCCCGGCGGTGAGCAGGATCCCCCCGTAGGGCACACCGTTTTTCGACATCACCGCAGTGAAACGGGGCCCGCTGCCGTTGACCGCCATCGAACGCAGGATCCGGCCGGTGGAGTACAGCCCGGCGTTCAGGCTCGACAGTGCGGCGGTGAGAACCACCAGGTTCATCAGGCCGCCGGCACCGTCGAAACCCACTTTGGCGAAGAACGTGACGAACGGGCTCTCGTGCGGACGGTAGGCGGTGTAGGGCAGCAGAAGCGCCAGCAGTGACACCGATCCGACGTAGAAGATCGCGATTCGGGCGATCACCGAGTTGATCGCCCGGGGCATGACCTTCTCCGGTTCGGCGGTCTCCCCGGCCGCGGTGCCCACCAACTCCACCGCCGCGTAGGCGAACACCACCCCGGAGGTGACCAGCACCAGCGGCAACAGTCCGGTGGGGAACAGTCCCCCGTTGGCGTGCCACAGACTCAACCCGGTCTCATGGCCGTCGACCTCGTAGCGGCCGGCCAAGAACACGGTGCCCACAACCAGGAACGTCAGCAGGGCGATGACCTTGATCAGTGCCGCCCAGAACTCCAGTTCACCGAAGAGCTTCACCGAGATCAGGTTCATCCCGACCACCGCCACCAGCGCGAGCAACGCCAGCAGCCACTGGGGCACCACATGGAAAAGCCGCCAGTAGTGGAAGTAGGTGGCGATCGCGGTGATGTCGACGATGCCGGTCATCGCCCAGTTCACGAAGTACATCCAGCCGGCGACGAAGGCGACCTTCTCGCCGAAGAACTCCCGGGCGTAGGACACGAACGATCCCGACGACGGCCGGTGCAGCACCAGTTCGCCGAGCGCGCGCAGGATCAAGAACACGAAGACACCGCAGATGCCGTAGATCAGAAACAGGCTCGGGCCCGCCGAGGCCAGGCGCCCGCCGGCGCCGAGGAACAGCCCGGTGCCGATCGCCCCGCCGATGGCGATCATCTGCAACTGCCGGGGACGCAGCCCCTTGTGGTAGCCGGCGTCTTCGCGGCGGAGCCGGTCTTCGGCCGAGGGGCTGGCTGACGGCTGAGACAAAACGGCGTCCTTGCGGTGGTTGCGGGTGGGGCGGATGCGGGGCGCGGATCGGGCGTAGCTGCTCGCTAGATACTAAGGCGACGGCCCCGCTGCGGAGCCCGCGGAGTCGCTCGGGTGTCACTCGGGTGTCGAAAGCGTGCAGTCGCCGTCCTGATGGCGGGCCAAGGCGGCGGCCACGTCGTCGCAGGCGTCGCGAATCAGTGCCAGCCGCTCCGGTCCGAGGGCCTCGACGAACAGGGTGCGGACCCGCTCCGCGTTGGCCGGCGCGGCGGCGGTGATCGCGGCCCGGCCGGTGTCGGTCAAGACAATGTCCGGATAGCGCCGGTCGCCGGAGTCCCGGCGGACCAGGCCCCGGCGCTCCATCCTGCTCAGGTGATGGGAGAGCCGGCTTTTCTCCCACTGGGTGGCCTCACCCAACGCGAACATCCGCATCCGGTCCCCGGGGGCCTCGGAGAGGTTGACCAGAACCTCGAAGTCCGCCGCCGACAGCCCGAACTCGCGCTGCAGGTGTTGAGACAGGTGGCGCTCGAGGCGGTGTTCGGTCTCGATGAAGCTGCGCCACGCTTGTTGCTGCTCGACGCTGAGTCGTTTGCGGTCCGGCATGGCCACCATCCTTACGGTTGACACGTCAACTCAGTATGGCATAGCGTTGCAGTATCAGGTTGATACATCAACTCAATTTGGAGGAGCCGTGATGACCCATCAGAAGCTGATCACCGTCGTCGGAGCCACCGGGTCGCAGGGCGGTGGGCTGGCGCGCGCGATCCTCGCCGACCCCGAGCGGACCTTCGCCCTGCGGGCGATGACCCGCACCGTCGACTCGCCCGCAGCACAGGAACTCGCCCGGTCCGGGGCCACCGTCGTGCCGGCCGACCTCGATGACGAGGACAGCGTGCGCCGCGCCTTCGACGGCGCCCACGGCGTCTTCGTCATGACCAACTACTGGGCGCCGATCACCGCGGAACGCGAGGCGCAGCAGAACCGCGCCGAGCGGGAACTCGCCCAGGCGGAGACTGCGGCGCGGGCCGCCCGTGCGGCGGGTGTCGCCCACGTGGTCTGGTCGACGCTGGAGGACACCCGCGAGTTCTTCGGCGACGACGATCGCGTGCCGACCGTCGACGGGCGATACAAAGTGCCCCACTTCGACGCCAAGGCCGAAGCCGACGACGCTTTCCGCCGGCACGGGGTGCCGACGACCTTCCTGCGGACCGCGTTCTTCTTCGACAACATCGCCGCCGGGACGGGATTGGCCCGCGACGAGAACGGCGCGCTGCTGCTGACCCTGCCGCTGGACGACAAGCCGCTCTCGGGTATCGCTGTGGAGGACATCGGCAAGACCGCGCTGGGCATCTTCAAGCGCGGCCCGGAGCTCATCGGTGCCACGGTGAGCATCGCCGGTGAACACCTCACCGGCGACCAGTACGCGGCGGCGTTGGCCGACGTGCTCGGTGAACCGGTCCGCTACCGTCCGTTGAGCCCCGACGCCTTCCGGGCGCAGGGCTTTCCCGGTGCGGTGGAGATGGGCAACATGTTCCAGTACTACGCGCAGAACGCCGACCGTTTCGTCGGCGACCGGGATCTCGGTCGCGTCCGCACGCTCAACCCGGAGCTGCTGTCGTTCCGGGCGTTTTTGGACACCGTGGCCCCGGCTGTTCCCGCCTGATCGTCGAACGGTCAAAACCCCCGCCGACCGCGGGATTCTCACTATCCTGGACGAATGCCGATCAACCGACGGAAGGTGCCCGGCGGTACCGGCCCGGCCCCGCAGAACCGACCCGAGGAGCAGTCCATGCAGTCCATGGTCGATGACGCCGCCCGCTTCGGTGACTCACGGAACCTGTGACCATCACCCGGCGTTCACCCGGGTGAGCCGGTCGGCAACAGAAAGGCGGTGGTGTGCGGTGCGCTACGACAAACCTGGCCCGGTGGCGCGGGCCGGCAGCGCGGTGATCCGGTGGCTTGCCGAAGCGGGCATCAGTATCGTCGGCACCCAGGTGCTGCAGGTGACCGGACGCAAGACCGGCCGGCCGCGGGCGGTGGTGGTCAACGTGCTGACCGTCGACGGCGCCGACTACCTGGTGTCCCCGCGCGGCAACACCCAGTGGGCCCGCAATGTTCGGGCCGCGGGGCAGGTTCAGATCGGCCCGCGCTACCGGCGTCGGACCCGCCGGGTCACGGAGGTGGCCGACGACGCCAAACCCCCACTGCTGCACCGCTACCTGCAGCGGTGGTACTGGGAGGTCAAAGGCTACGTGGCCGGGTTGACCCCCGAATCCTCCGAGGCGGAATTGGCGCGGGCAGCTCCGTCGATCCCGGTGTTCACCCTGGTGGACGACTGAGATCTCGCCGGCCGGCGATCACCGGGGCTTGTGGGCGTGCAACAGCCATCCGGCCATCATTCCGCGTCCCGAGGAGTCGGTACCGGCCTGATGGCCGGGGGTGGTGCTGTACAGCGTGGCCGGGCGGAGGTCGTCGACCACCCAGAGCGGGGCCACCGTGGTGCGCAGCTCGTCGTCGGTGAACCCGTGTGGGCCGCCGCGGTCCGGATCGCGCTCCGCGCCGAACGTCTCCGCGGCGAACGCCAGGATGTAGAGCACGGCGCCGGTCGCGGCGGCCCGGTGGATCGACGCCAGATAGCCCTGGCGTTTGCCGGCCGGCAGCGAGTGCAGTAGGCCGCTGTCGACGATCGTGTCGAACCGGCCGTCATAGCCGGCGAAGTCGGTGAGGTCGGCTTGCGCGAAGTGTGCCGTGGTGAGCCCGCGATCAGCCGCGGCCGCGGTCGCGGCGGCGATTGCCGTGGCGCTGATGTCGAGCCCCACCACCGAGTGGCCCGCGACCGCTGTCGCCAGGGCGAACTCCGCGTGCCCGCACCCGGCATCGAGGACTGTGCCGCGGATCTTGCCGTCCTCGATCAGCCGTGCCAGCTCCGGTTGCGGTTCGCCGAGATTCCACGGCGGGGGTGTGGCATCGCGGTAGACGCTGTCCCAATCCCTGGCCTGAGGCATCGGTTCATCCTCCCCTCGCGGGGCTCACGTCGTAAAGACCTTCGCCCCACATCTCTGCTTTGCGCGTGGTGGACCCGCCGGGTGCGCTCGCGCGCACGCGGCGGCTGAGGTCTGTGCACTCAGGGAGGTTTGTGCACTGGCGGCGCCCGCAACGCCCTTTTCGCCGCCCTGGTTGCACAAACCTACGCCGTGAGTGCACAAACCCATCGCGCCCTACGTCGAGGACTGCGTGGGGCGTTGAGGTGCGGGGCCTACGGGTCACCGGAGCCGGGCTTGGCTGCCTCGGCGCGTGCGTCGAGCGCGGCGGCCAGCGAGCGTTCTGCGCGGCGGCGGCTGTCACCGAGACCGACCACCAAGTGGACCGCCAACGAGGTCATCACCTGCTGCGCATCGTCGGCGTCGATGAATCCGGTCATCGCCAGCAGAACGAACCCGTGTGTGGCGCTCAAGATTTGGCTGGCCGCAGGCCGGGGCTCCTGTGGTCGTATGCGGCCGGCTGCGATGACCCGCTCGACGGCGTCGACCATCACAGAAAGCGCGTCCTCCCCTTCGGCGAGGTCCCAGGGGGTGGTTGCCCCGGGCGGCAACTGGTATGCGCGGCCCAGGTCGCTGAGCCCGAACAGCACTCGATACAACTGCGGGTTCTGCAGTGCGAACTCCCCGTAGGCCAGGCCTCCGGCGATCAGGTCGGCCATCGGGTCGTCGGTGTGAGCGACTCCGCGGACCCGGTCGGCGAACCGGGTCAGGCCTTCGCGCAGCATGGCGTCGATGAGTCCGGGCATGCCGCCGAAATTGGTGTAGACGGCCATCGTGGAGGCGTCGATCTCGCGGGCCAGGGTGCGCGCCTGGATCGCCGCGGGCCCGTCGCGTTCGAGCACGGTCAACGCGGCGGCCACCAGCCGGTCCCGGGGGCCCGCCGCGGCGTCGGGAGAAGACGTTGAAGGCATCGTTGACATCCTGCCATAACGCCCGTTATTCTGCTGCGAACAGGAATAACGATTGTTATGTCGATGGGCGTGTCGGCTCGTCGCCAGGCTTCGGAAGGGGCAGTCATGGCCATATCAACCCCGACGTACCAACGTCTCATCGTCGGCGTGGGCGGTGCCCTGCTGATCGTGACGCTGTTGTTGCCCTGGGCCGAAGTCGATGGTGTCGGCCACAACGGCTGGCAGTTCAATGCGGTGGTCAGCCTGTATTTCCTGATCGGTGGGGTGTTCGGAATCATCACCGCCGTCACGGGCGGGCAATACGGTCTTTGCCGTCCCGACGTGTCGATGATCGGGGTCACCGATGCCGTCAACACCGTCGGGATGGTGCTGTTCGCGTGGCTGATCGTCGATTACCCCGACGATGCGGTCCGCCGGCCCGGCGTCTTCTGTGCGCTGGCCGCCACGGCGATGACGGCCTTCGCTGTCGCCGACTATGGTCCGTTGCGCGGTGCGCCGTGGTTTCCGCCGCTCAACGCCACCGATCGATCCCGCTGATTGCCGCCACACCGCCGGGTGGTGCCTGGGGTTTGTGCACTCACGGCGCCCGAAACGCCCGTGTCGCCGCCCTGCCTGCACAAACCTACGCCGTGAGTGCACAAACCTGGGCTGGCTATGGCTGGGCCGGCGATGGCTGGGCCGGCGATGGCGGCCGGCGAGCCGCGATCCTCACGACCGCGATCCTCACGACCGCGATCCTCACGACCGCGATCCTCACGACAAGGCGCGCCGCTCGAGAAGCGGGAGGAACACCGTGTCGACGATTTCCTCGATGGTGTCGTCGGGTACCGGTTGGAGCGTCACGAGCAGCTCATAGCGGAACAGATCGCCGGGCAGCCGGGCGATCCGGTCGGTGACCTGCTCGCGGTGGATCTCCCCGCGGTCGATCGCCCGCTGGATCACCTCGTCCAACACAGGGTTGCGCCCACCGGGCGCAAACGCGCTCAGGTCGGCCAGGCTGATGCCGGTCTGGCGGTAAAAACCGCCGAGCTGGGTGAAGAGTTGCACCGCCAGCCCGGTGCGGACCTTGTTGGCTTGCCGCAGCACCGCGATGACATCGTCGCGCAGACTGCCGGTATCGGGAGCGACGACGGGATCCTTGCCGATCTCGTGTTTCAGCGCCGCGAGGACCAGCTCCTGCTTTCCCGGCCAGCGCCGGTAGATGACCGCGCGGCTGGTGGTGGCCCGCGCGGCGACGGCGTCGATGGTGAACTCGTCGTAACCGTGTTCGGCCAGCTCCGACCACGCGGCGTCCAGGAGGGCCTCCTCCAGGACGCGGCCGCGCCGCCGCGTCGACCCGCCCGCCGCGTTAAGAGACATTGTGTTTCCTATAATCCCGAGGTAGCGTTAGATACACATCGTATCTTACTGCTGGAAGGGGCTGCTCCATGCGCATTCTCATCTCTGGCGCCGGGGTGGCGGGCTTGAGCACCGCGATCACGCTGCGCGACACCGGCCACGACGTCACCATCGTCGAACGGGCCCACCATCTGCGCGCCAACGGTTCGCCGATCGATGTCCGGGGTGAGGCGATCGGTGTCGCCGACCGGATGGGTGTGCTCGGGTCGATTCGTGAGCGCCGCATCGACATGTCCGAACGTGTCCAGTTCATCGACAGCGACGGGGTCGTTGTCGCCGAACCCTCGTGGGACGCCATCAACGATTCCCCCGACGACATCGAGATCCCCCGCGAAGATCTCACCAACATCCTCTACGGCCACCTCGGCCCCGCCGTGGACCTCCGGTTCGGCGAGTCGGTCGCCGACCTGCGCGACGACAACGCCGGGGTCGACGTCCGCTTCGCCTCCGGGGCGACCGGCCGCTACGACCTGGTCGTCGGCGCCGACGGTATGCACTCGGCGATCCGGCGGCTCACCTTCGGCGAAGAACGGCAATTCCTGCATTTCCTGGGCCTGTACGTCGCGCTGGCCCGTTTCCCCGGCTACATCCCGACCGATCGCGTCAACCCGATCTACAACTTTCCCGGCCACATGTGTGGCATCGCCGCCTATAACGATCAGGCGTTGGCGGTCTTCACGTTTCGATCGCCCTGGATCGACTACGACTACCACGATCTAGGGGTCCAGAAGCGGATCCTTGCCGACGCTTACGCCGGTCATGACGAATGGCGCATCCCCGAACTGGTGCGTGCGGCGATCGAGGACCCGGAGCTCTACTTCGACTCGGTCAGCCAGATCCGGATGGACAGCTGGCACCGCGGGCGGGTGGTCCTCGTCGGAGACGCCGCGCACTGCACCTCCAACCTGACGGGCCGCGGCACCAGCTTGGCCCTCACGGGGGCCTGGATTCTCGCCGAGGCGCTGCGCGCCCACGGCGACATCGATGAGGCGTTCACGCAGTACGAGCGCGATCAGCGACCGCGCGCCGTTGATACCCAGGCGATGGCCGCACCGGGAGCCGAGATTTTCGCGCCGGCCACCCAGGACCAGATCGACAGCCGCAACGAACTTCTCGTCGCGGCCGCGAGGCAGCGGCAAAGCAGCGGACATGCCACGGGCTGAGCCCGGCTCGCCCGACCGGTTCTGCAGCCCATCCCAGAAGAGTGTGCCCCGTGCCCGCCCTCACCGTCACGGATCTGCGCGGTGGTGATGCGTTGTGCGTTGTACTCGATCACCGGTACGCGATGCGGGGCTGCTCGATGAAACGGGAATCGAACCCGTCGCACTGCCCTTCGTGCGCCAGTGGTGACCGGACTTTGCCCGCCGGTCGGGGCTTGCGCACGCCTCCGTGATGGCTACCTACAGACTCTTCACAAGTGGGCTACTCCAAAAGATCGACCTCCCAGTTGGCCCGTTGGATCCGCACGTCGAGCTCGCGATACTCCTGGGCGACCGCGTCGGCGCGGGCACGCAGTTCGGCGACCGGCAGCGCCGCCAGCATCTTCAACTCCGAACGCAGTTGTCGGGCGTAGCCGGGCTGGCCGGTGCCGGCAGCCGCATCGGCGGCGCTGATGAGCACGTGGTGGCGCAGACGCAGCGCATCTCGCCGGGCCAACGCGTCGGTGAGCGTGCCGGCGGCGTCGATCACGGTGGCGGCGTTGGTGCGGTTGATGCGTCGGATCAGATCCTCGTACTCGCGCAGCGCGTTGTCGGCGTCGACGAGCAGGGCCGAGGCGTCCTCAGCGGGATCTTCGCCCTCCTGGTAGCGGGCGTTGCTGACGATGCGGGTCCGCAGCGATTCGATGCGGCGGGTCGCGTTCGCCCGCAACGAGAGTGCCTCCGCCAGTTTCATGATCGTTCCTCTCCGCAGTGCGGCCGGCGCGGGGGCAAGACGCTAGGCGTGATCACGCCCCGCCGTCGACGATCATCGGACGATACCAGCGTCGACCGCGGCCCACAGGCGCCGCTTCACACCGGCGGACTACCGGTGCACAGTGCGGTGTGGCGGGGTGTCCATGCTCATCGGGCCGGACCCCGCGTTGACGTTCCAGCTCCACGAAACCTCCGGTGTGATCCGCAGAAACGGCTGTTCCGCGCCCTCGACCACGGTCGCGGTGCCGTAGACCCGCAGATACCGCGGTATCCACGGCTCGGTGGAGACCAGATCATCGATCACCACCGCGACCTTGGTGTGCCCGGCCAACACGTTGCGGTGCCGGCGGGTGGCGGCGGGCCGGTAGCCGCCGATGTTGATGTGCGTTCCGTCGTAGTCGAACCCGACCGGCACGACGTCGGGCTGATCGTCATCGCCGACGGTGGCGATCCGCGCCAACGGCTGTGAACGCAGGTAGGCGATCTCGTCTTCGGTGAAACTCAAGGGAATTCCTTTCTCGCGACGGGCGACGATCAATCCCGGCCGAACACTGGTGGCCGATCCAGCACCCGGACACCGAACTTGGCGATCTCCTCGGCGGTGTTGGTCACCACGGAGTCGGCGGTGGTGCCGATCGCCACCATGTGGTCCTCGAAGTAGCCGGGGGTGGTGATGATGAGCACCTCCGCGGTCGGCGTGTGTGTCTGGAAGGTGTGCGGAACCAACCGCGGGCCGTAGGCGACCCCGCCGGCGCCCAGTATCGCGGTGTCGCAGGCGCCCAAGGTGTCCCCGCCGGTCCAGAACTTGACCTCACCGGAGACGACGACCCACGTCTCGTCCTCCCGTTCGTGGACGTGCAACGGTGGGGAGCCGTCCGGGGTGAGTTCCAGGCGCAGAACATTCAGGGCGTCGTAGGTCTCCGACCGCGCGATCACCCGCTCGAGTTCGGCGCCGAAATAGGGGAACATGTCGCCGCTGCCGCGGTTGCGGACCAGCGGGGACAGAACCGGTGGGCGCCGTCCTGGGGTGTAGGACTTCGGGGTCATGGAGTGTCTTTCGTCGGCGCGGGTTCAGGGCAGAGTGAAGCGGTCGGCGTTCGCCTGCAGCCACTGGTCGAAGGACTTCAGTTCCGGGTTGAGCGCGCGGGAGAACGCCGGATCGTGGAATGCGCAGTAGTCGGCTTCGGTGTCGGCGTAGAACTGGAACATGTTGCCCAGGTCTTCGGACCCGGGGAACCCCCCGGAGCGGAAATCCTCCGGAGAGACTGCGATGTAGGCGATCTCGCGTCCCAGAACGCGGCTCATGGCCGCGGCGATCTGTGTGAGCGTCAACTGCTCGCCGGCGATCCCGATCGCTTCGCCGACGAACTCGTCGCCGCGCTGGAACACCCCGAAGGCGCATCGGCCGATGTCGTCGGCGGCGATCCCGGCGAGCTTCTTGGTCCCCATCGGCAGCCTGATCGCCAGCGTGCCGTCCTCGCCGGTGGTCGGGGGGAAGCTGGACGCCAGGTTGTCCCAGTAGAACGGTGGGTGCAGGAAGGTGGTGGGTACCCCGAGTTCCCGGAAGTACCGGTTGGCGTCGGCTTTGACGTCGAAGTGCGGCACCTTGTACCTACCGAGCAGGGTGGGCATCCGATCGTCGTCGAGGGGGAACGCTTCGCGGGTGTCCTCCAGCGTCGACCAGATCACGTGACGCAGGCCGGCGTCCTTCGCCGCCCGTGCCAGGTTGCGAGCCTGGGCGTCCTCCACGGACGGATCCATGTGTTCCCAGTAGTTGGTCACGCAGTACGCGCCGTGTGCACCGGTGAACGCCGCGGTCAGCGAATCGGGGTCGGTCAGGTCGGCGACGACGACGTCGGCGCCCGCCGAGGCGAGCGCACGGGCCTTCGCGCCGTTGCGGTTCCGGGTGATGGCGCGCAACGTGAACCCGTCGGGCTCGCCGTGGCGCGGGTCATCGAGAATGGCTCGGGCCAAACCCCCGCCCTGCGAGCCGGTGGCACCGGTGACCGCGATGATCTTGCTCATGAATGTCCTTCGCTCTCGGGGGCTTCGATAGCGTCGTGGCTCAGTCCGTGTCGCGGACCAGTTCGAGAACCGGGATGATCCGGTCGGTTCCCTCCTGGTACTTCGCGAAGCCCGGGTAGCGGCCGGCCTGGATCGCATACAGCCGATCGTGTTCGGGGCCGGTGATCTCGTGGGCGGTCGCGGTGAACGTCTCGGTGCCCACCTCGACCGTTGCGGTCGGATTGGCGCGTAGATTGTGATACCAGCTGGGGTGGTTGTCTTTTCCCTCATTGGAGGCGAACACGATGATGCGTTCGCCTTCCGGCAGGTACATCATCGGGCTGGTGCGCGGCAGCCCTGATTTCGCGCCGGTGGTGGTCAGCAGCAGTACCGGCGCCCCTTCGAACGGCCCGCCGAGGGTGCCGCCGCGCCGGCGGAACTCGGCGATGTTGCGCTCGTTGAACTGCAGCGTTCGCTCTCGGTCCACGGTCGTCAACCCTCTCTCGGTGAATTGTTGTGTTGAGCCCGGAGCACCTCGGTCAGTGTGGTCGGGGTGATCTGTGGGTAGCGGTCGTTCTCCACGGCGGTGAGCCGGCCTTTACCCGACACCATCGGAAGCTGATACATCAACGGCAGGAGGACCATCGGGTCGTCGGTCTGCGATTTGAGGCGCTCCAGTTCCGCATACCCCTGCTCGATGCCGCCCCGGGATTGCAGTCTCAGCGGCTGACCGGTCGCCTCGGTGTAGGACCGGGCGATCTGCTCGACCGAGAGTCGCTGGCCGACAACCTGAACCACGCGGTTGAGGGTGTTCGGGTCGCCGACGATCTCCGCCAGATACGCAGCCGTGTCGTCCATGCTGGTCAGGTCGAACGGCATCGTGCCATCGCCCCAGAACGTCATCGTGCCCGCGGCGGGGTCCACCATCCGCATGAACGGTGCGGCGATCACCTCCATGAAAGCGCCGTTGAGCAGGATCGTGTAGCCCTGGCCGCTGCTGATCAGTTCGTCGTCGAATGTGCGGCGGGCGTCGGAGTTCCAGTTCTCGCCCGGGGCCAGCGCGAACAGGTCCAGCGAGTAGTCGCTGGGCACGAAACGGGCTGCCCCGGCGTCCCGGGCGGCCGACAGCAGGCGCCGCTGGCCGTCGACGATGACGTCGGGACCGCCCTGCACCGCGGAGACCACCACATCCACACCGTCGCAGGCAGCCCGCAGCGACGCCGGGTCGTCGAGGTCGGCGCGCACGACGTCGCCGAGGGCGGCGAGGGTGCCGGTGTCGTTGCCGGGGTTGCGCATCCCGCAGCGCACCCGCCTGCCGCGGGCGTGCATCGCCCGGGCGATCCGGGTGCCGAGGTTGCCGTTGGCGCCGGCGACCAACACGGTCAGATCACTCATGCGACCCGCTCCTCCGGTCGGCGTGGCGCCCGATCCTGGCTCACATCCATCCTCCGGAGGCATCGAGGGTGGCGCCGGTGAGATAAGAGGCGTCCGAAGAGAGCAAAAATGCTGCCACTGCGGCGATCTCCGCGGGTTCGGCCAGGCGGCCCAGAGCGTTCATCGAGGCGAACACCGTCTCCGCAGGGACATCGCGCAGGGCGGGTGGGGTGTAGCGAGCCCCGACCTCGGCGGCCATGTCGGTGGCGGTGCCGCCGGGGGCGATCGCGTTGATGGCGATGCCGCGCTCGGCCAACTCGGGGGCGAGGTTGTGCACCATGGCCGAGACCGCGGCCTTGCTCGCCGCGTACAGGCTGTGCTGGTAGACCCCGATGCGGGCGCTCACCGACGACATCAGCACGATGCGGCCGCCGCGGGACAGCACCGCGGCCCCGGCCTGGGTGACGAAGAGTTGACCGCCGACGTTGGTGTGGAACACCCGGTCGAAGTCTGCCTGGGTGAGCGACTCCAGCGGCCCGAAGTGTTCGATCCCCGCACAGCTGGCGATCAGGTCGAGGCCGCCGAGCTCGGCCACCGCCCGTGCCACCAGATCGTGGGCCTGGGCGGCGTCGCTGACGTCGGCCTGAAACGCGGCGGCCCGGTGCCCGCCGTCGGTCAGTTCGGCGACCAGGGTGTCGGCGGCGGCGGCGTTCGAGACGTAGTTGACGGCGACCGCGGCGCCGTCGGCGGCGAGCCGGCGCGCGACGGCCGCACCGATGCCGCGGCTGCCGCCGGTGACCAGTGCCCGTTGGCCGTCGAACCGGCCCGGCGCCGCCGCGACGACACCTTCGTGCGCCATCGGTGCCATGCGGGGTCCTCCAACGTGCGGGTCGGCGATTCCGGTTCGACACCCATTATGCGCATGAATCTCAACGCATGTCTATATTCGTCGCTCCGGGGTTCCCGCCGAGCGGTGGCCGGGGTTCCCGCCGAGCGGTGACCGGGGTTCCCGCGGGGCGGTGGCCGGGTTCCCGGGGGTGACGGCCCCGGGTCCCCGGGGGTGACGGCTCAGGCGCTGCGGGCGGACGCCAGGCGGGCCAGGGTGGCGGCGCGGTCGCGCATGCGGGCCGACAGGTCCAGGAACGGCCCTTCGGCCCCGCTGGCGGTGGCCGGGGAGTAGCCCAGGGTGTGCACCTCGGCGGCGAATTCGTGCAGGTCGTGGGCGAGTTGGTGCAACCGGTGCTGGTCGGGGTGGTTCATCGAGACCTCCGGGTGTCGGGGAGCGGTGCCACCCACGGTGCCCGCCGAACGTGTCCGCGCGGTGACGCCGGGAACAAACCCGGGCACCGGGCCGTTGAACCCCGTGAAATCTTGAGTGAAGTAGACTCAACCCCGAGTTGACAGACTGCTGTCGGCGAGAGCAAGCTTGAGTCTGGTTCGCTCAGACCACGTCAACGTCCAAAAGAACGTCTATCAGGAGGAACGCTCATGGCTCGTGCGGTCGGAATCGACCTCGGGACCACCAACTCCGTCGTCTCGGTCCTCGAGGGCGGCGACCCCGTCGTCGTCGCTAACGCCGAGGGGTCGCGGACCACACCGTCGGTTGTCGCCTTCGCGCGCAACGGGGAGGTGCTGGTCGGCCAGCCCGCCAAGAACCAGGCGGTGACCAACGTCGACCGCACGATCCGTTCGGTCAAACGCCACATGGGCACCGACTGGACGACCGAGATCGACGACAAGAAATACACGGCGCAGGAGATCAGCGCCCGCACGCTGATGAAGCTGAAGCGCGACGCGGAGTCCTACCTCGGTGAGGACATCACCGACGCGGTGATCACCGTGCCCGCCTACTTCAACGACGCCCAGCGTCAGGCCACCAAGGAGGCCGGCCAGATCGCCGGCATGAACGTGCTGCGGATCGTCAACGAGCCGACCGCCGCCGCGCTGGCCTACGGCCTGGACAAGGGCGACAAGGAACAGACCATCCTGGTCTTCGACCTCGGTGGCGGGACCTTCGACGTCTCGCTGCTGGAGATCGGCGGCGGGGTGGTCGAGGTCCGTGCCACCTCCGGGGACAACCACCTCGGCGGCGACGACTGGGACGACCGGATCGTCGAGTGGCTGGTCGACAAGTTCAAGTCCACCTCGGGCATCGATTTGACCAAGGACAAGATGGCGATGCAGCGGCTGCGTGAGGCCGCCGAGAAGGCCAAGATCGAGCTGAGCTCGAGCCAGAGCACCTCGATCAACCTGCCCTACATCACCGTGGACGCGGAGAAGAACCCGCTGTTCCTCGACGAGCAGCTGACCCGTGCGGAGTTCCAGAAGATCACCCAGGACCTGCTCGACCGGGCGCGCAAACCGTTCCAGCAGGTCATCAAGGACGCCGGAATCGCCGTCGCCGACATCGACCACGTCGTGCTCGTCGGTGGCTCCACCCGGATGCCCGCGGTCACCGAGCTGGTCAAGGAGATGACCGGCGGCAGGGAGCCCAACAAGGGGGTCAACCCCGACGAGGTCGTTGCCGTCGGTGCCGCCCTGCAGGCCGGTGTGCTCAAGGGTGAGGTGAAAGACGTTCTGCTGCTGGACGTCACGCCGCTGTCGCTGGGTATCGAAACCAAGGGCGGGGTGATGACCAAGCTGATCGAGCGCAACACCACTATCCCGACCAAGCGCAGTGAGACCTTCACCACCGCCGACGACAACCAGCCGTCGGTGCAGATCCAGGTCTATCAGGGTGAGCGTGAGATCGCCGCGCACAACAAGCTGCTCGGCTCGTTCGAGTTGACCGGTATCCCGCCGGCCCCGCGCGGTGTCCCGCAGATCGAGGTCACCTTCGACATCGACGCCAACGGCATCGTGCACGTCACCGCCAAGGACAAGGGCACCGGCAAGGAGAACACGATCAAGATCCAGGAGGGCTCCGGCCTGTCCCAGGAGGAGATCGACCGGATGATCAAGGACGCCGAGGCGCACGCCGAGGAGGACCGTCAGCGTCGCGAAGAGGCCGACGTCCGCAACCAGGCCGAGTCGCTGGTCTATCAGACGGAGAAATTCGTCACCGAGCAGCGTCAAGCCGAGGGCGGATCGAGTGTCCCCGAGGAGACCCTGAACAAGGTCGACGCCGCGATCGGGGATGCCAAGAAGGCCTTGGAGGGCACCGACATCTCGGCGATCAAGTCCGCGATGGAGAAGCTCGGCGAAGAGTCGCAGGCCCTCGGGCAGGCGATCTATGAGGCCACTCAGGCCGAGCAGCCCGCCGGCGGTGCCGAGGCCGGCGCGGGTGCCGGAGCCGACGACGTGGTCGACGCCGAGGTGGTCGACGACGAGGAGAACAAGTGAGCGAACAGAACCCGGATGAACCGGTGGTCGTGACCGATAAGCGGCGCATCGACCCCGAGACCGGAGAAGTGCGCGAGGCCGCCTCCGACCCGACCCCCGGTGGGTCGGGCTCGGAGGGCTCCGAGCCCGCCGGCGCCGACGCCGTGAAACTGGCCGAACTCACCGACGACCTCAAAAGGGTGCAGGCCGATTTCGCCAACTACCGCAAGCGGGCGTTGCGCGATCAACAGGCCGCGGCTGAGCGTGCGAAAGGTGCGGTGGTTAGCGAGTTGCTCGGCATCCTCGACGACCTGGACCGCGCGCGCAGCCACGGTGACCTGGAGTCGGGGCCGCTCAAAGCGTTCGCCGGCAAGCTCACCGACGCGTTGACGTCGCTGGGGCTGGTCGAGTTCGGTGCCGAAGGCGACGAATTCGACCCCGCGTTGCATGAAGCCGTCCACCACGAGGGTGACGGCGGCGGACTCACGGTCATCGCCGATGTCCTGCGTAAGGGATACCGACTCGGTGAGGCGGTTTTGCGCCACGCCATGGTCGGGGTGGTGGACACTGTGGAGGACGCTCAGAACAACACCGTCACCGGGGACGCGGGAGCCGCGACCGGCGACAGCACGGAGGCACCCGAGGAGGATGCCCAGCCGGACACGGAATCGTAGTCGGCTGATGGAGGACAACAGCACACGCCGAGCGGAGAAGGGTGAGGAGGTGACGCGGCATGGTTCAACGTGAGTGGGTCGAGAAGGACTTCTACAAAGAACTGGGCGTCTCTCCTGATGCCAGCGAAGAGGAGATCAAGCGGGTCGCCCGAAAGCTGCTGGCGGAGAACCACCCTGACCGCAACCCGGGCAACGCCGCCGCCGACGAGAAGTACAAGTCCGTCGGCGAGGCACGGGATGTCCTGACCGACAAGGAAAAGCGGCGTGAGTACGACGAGACACGCCGGTTGTTCGCCAACGGCGGCCGACGCCGGTTCAGTGGCGGCAACTTCGGCGGGTTCTCCGGCGCCGGCACCGACGGTGTCGAGTTCAACCTCAACGACCTGTTCGATGCCGCCGGCCAGAGCGGTGGGGCCAACATCGGGGATCTGTTCGGCGGGCTGTTCGGCCGGGGCGCGGCCCAGCAGCCGCGGCCCAGCCGGCCGCGCCGAGGCAACGACCTGGAGACCGAGACCGAGCTGAACTTCCGTGAAGCCACCAAGGGCGTGCAGATGCCGCTGCGGCTCACCAGCCCGGCGCCGTGCACCAACTGCCATGGCAGCGGGGCGCGCCCGGGCACCAGCCCGAAGGTCTGTCCGACGTGTAACGGTTCGGGGGCGATCAGCCGCAACCAGGGTGCGTTCGGTTTCTCCGAGCCGTGCACCGACTGCCGCGGCAGCGGATCGATCATCGAAAACCCCTGCGAGGAGTGCAAGGGCACCGGGGTCGCCACCCGCACCCGCACCATCAACGTGCGCATCCCCGCCGGAGTCGAGGACGGCCAGCGGATCCGGCTTGCCGGCCAAGGCGAGGCCGGTCTGCGCGGAGCCCCGTCGGGCGACCTGTACGTCACGGTGCACGTACGACCCGACTCGGTGTTCGGCCGCGACGGAACCGATCTGACCGTGACCATGCCGGTGAGCTTCACCGAGCTGGCACTGGGCACCACGCTCACCGTGCCCACCCTGGAGGGCACCGTCAACGTGCGGGTGCCCGAGGGCACCGCCGACGGGCGCATCCTACGGGTGCGTGGCCGTGGGGTTCCCAAACGGGGTGGCGGACAGGGTGACCTGTTGGTGACCGTGAAGGTCGCGGTTCCCTCCAAGCTGGAGGGCGAAGCCAAAGAGGCGTTGCAGGCCTACGCCGCGGCGGAGAAGGCCAGCGGGTTCGACCCGCGTGCTGGTTGGGCAGGCAGCCGCTGATGAGCAAGGAGAAAGAAGCCCGTACGTTTTTGATCTCGGTGGCCGCCGAGCTAGCCGGCATGCACGCCCAGACGTTGCGTACCTACGACCGGCTGGGTTTGGTCAGTCCGCGGCGCAGTTCCGGTGGCGGACGGCGGTATTCCGAACACGATGTCGACCTGTTGCGCGAGGTGCAGCGACTCTCCCACGATGAGGGTGTCAACCTTGCTGGCATCAAACGGGTCATCGAGTTGACCAACCAGGTCGACGCGCTCAAGGCGCGCATTGCCGAGCTCAACCGGGAGGTGGAGTCGTTGCGCGCCAATCAGCGTCGCGACCTCATGGTGGCGCCCAAGAGCACGGCCGTCGTGGTGTGGCAGCCGCGCCGCTGACCGTCGTCAATCCGGCGAGATCAGCTGGCGCAGCAACGGAGTCACCAACGTCAGGATTTCCTCGGTGTCGGCCTCGGCGAGGTCGGGCATGCGCAGGATGTAGCGCTGACTCGCGATGCCCATCAGGATGGCCCCGACGAGAACCGAACGGAGCCGCGCGTCGGGGGTGTTGATCTGGCCCGCCAGGGAGTCCACCGCCTGCGCGGTGACATTCGTCCGAAGGATCTCGGCGGCGATCTCACTGGTCATCGCGGCCCGCAACAGCACCGTCATCGGGCTGTTGGGCTCGGCGGCCCAGGCGTTGAGCATCCCGCGGGCCATGTTCTCCGCCGTCTGGGCTGGATCCTCGACGGTGATCTGCTCGATCGGGATCACCCAGGACACCGCCTCGCGGAACAGTTGCTCCTTGGTGCCGAAATATTGGATCACCGACGACTTGTCGACCTCGGCGGCCGTGGCGATCGCCCGGATGGTCGCGCGTTCGAATCCCATCGTGGCGAAGACCTCACGCGCCGCGGTCAGGATGCGCCGCCGGGTGCGCTGGCCCTTGCTTACCGCGGGGTCGTCGGGTGGGGAACCCGACCGCTGCGGTGCGGCGTCATCCACGGGCCCCTCCTGACCGGCTGCGTGGCTGCATCCTATCCCACGAAAAGTAGACGACCGGTGAGATTCGTGTCAGGATGATCGGTAATCTCAACGGTTGTACATTTCGGTGAGGAGGGTGGCGGTGGCAGATCCATCGACGGGAACCCGGCGGGCCGCCCATCCGGTCGCCGCTCTGGTGGTCATTGCGACCGCACAGCTGATGGTGGTGCTCGACAGCACCATCACCAATATCGCCCTCCCCAGCATCCAGCAGGATCTGGCGGTCTCGGCGGGAAACCTGTCGTGGGTGGTCAACTCCTACGCGCTGGCGTTCGGCGGTCTGCTGCTGCTCGGCGGCAAGTCCGGTGACGTGTTCGGCCGCCGCCGGATGTTCCGGGTCGGGATCGCGCTGTTCGCGGTGGCGTCGATGGCCGGCGGTCTCGCCGGCGATGAGGCGTGGCTGATCGGGGCGCGGGTGCTGCAGGGGGTCGGCGGTGCGATCGCCGCGCCCACCGCGCTGTCGCTGATCGCGGTGAACTTCGCCGCCGGCGCCCCGCGCAACCGGGCGATGGGCGTGTACGCCGCGATGGCCGGCATGGGCTCGACGGTGGGGCTGCTGCTCGGCGGGGTGCTCACCGATTCCCTGTCGTGGCGGTGGGTGTTCTTCGTCAACGTGCCGATCGCGGTGGCGGTGTTGGCCGGCTCGGCGCTCATCGTCGAGGGGGAACGCAACAGCGGCCGCCTCGATCTGCCCGGCGCCACGCTGGGCACCGGCGGGTTGTTGGCCCTGGTCTACGGGATCACCCGCGGAGGGCAGGACGGTTGGACCGACCCCGCGGTGGTGGCGCTGTTCGTCGCCGCCGCGGTGCTGCTGGTCGGATTCGTCGCCTGGCAGGCGCGCAGTGCGCACCCGATGATGCCGCTGGGGCTGTTCGCCGACCCGTCGCGCTCCGCGGCGTTCGCGACCATGCTGTTCCTCGGGGCCGGAATGTTCGCGATGTTCTACTTCCTCACCCTGTACCTGCAGCAGGTGCAGGGCTACAGTCCGGTGAAGACCGGCCTGGCCTACCTGCCGTTCAGCCTGGGGATGGGAGGGGCCGCGGCGCTCAGTTCCAAGCTGGCCGACCGGTTCCCGCCCCGGATGATCGTCGCCCCCGGGATGCTGGTGGCCGCCGCCGGGATGTTCTGGCTGGGCACCATCGACCCGCAGACGGGATATCTGACCGAGTTGATGCCCGCGATGGTGCTCACCGCGGTGGGGTTGGGGCTCGGGTTCGTGCCGCTGACCCTCGTCGCGGTCAACGGTGTGCCCGAACGCGACACCGGGATCGCCTCCGCGTTGCTGAACACCGCCCAGCAGATCGGGGGTGCCCTGGGGTTGGCGGCGCTGTCGACGGTGGCGGTGTCGGCCGCCAACCGGGAGGTTCCCGACGCCACCGCCAGCCTCTACCGCGGCTACGCCACCGGTGACGTCACACTCATCCGCGCCGCCGCCGAGGCGATCACCCACGGCTACGCGGTCGCGTTCACCGTGACGGTGGCGATCTTCGTGGTGGGAATGCTGGTCGCCGCCGCGATCCGTACCACCGATGCGGGGGCCGCACCGGACCCCGAGGATGCCGGTTCGACGGGCATCGAAGCCCCCGTTGTCGACTGAGCGTCGTTCAGCACACCCGGATGGCGAAGCGGGTGGTGTCGGGGGAGCCGAAGTGGGCCAGCCGGTAGCCGCCGCGCCGCAGTGCATCGGTGGGCGCGGCCATCGGTTCGAAGCAGATCACGTCGTCGTCTCCGGGGGCGAAGACCTGAGCAGCCGGGAAGCCCTGCTCGAAATGCACCTCGATGCGCCGGTCGTCGCCGCTGACCGCGAACACCGCGCCGGTGGGCACGTCGGTGTAGCCGTCGTCGTAGACGCTGTCGCCGAGAGTCACCGTCGTGCCGGGACGGTCGTCGGACGCCCCGGTCGGCAGGCCCCGGGCGTCGGCCGGGCGGTGGGTCATCGCCGGGGTCTGCACCTGCCACTGCGCCCGTGGGGTGGCCGGCAGCTGCAGGTACGGGTGGAACCCGTAACACAGCGGAACCGGTGCGGCGCTGGTGGCCGTGACGGTGGTGGCGATTCGCAACGTCTGCTCGGCCAGGCTGACATCGACGGTGAGCCGGTGCGGATAGGGAAAGCTTGCCAGCAGTGACGGCTGTGCCCCGTAGTCGATCTCGGCGATCAGCTGCGAGTCGGTGGCGGCGCGGACCTGCCAGCCCGGGTAGGCGGCGAGCACCCCGTGCAGGGGAGCGCCGTGCTCGTCGGTGCGTACCCCGCCGGCGCCGGGCGTCAGGGTGACGACCGCGTCGTCGACGCGATAGTGGTTGGCGCTGAGCCGGTTCGCCCACGGATACAGAATCGGGATGCCCATCGTCTTGCCCTGGTCGATGTAGGCGCGCAGGCCGTGGCGTTGGCCGAGGAACTCCGTTGCGCCATCGGTGAGCGAGGTGCCCACCATGCCCGCGCCCGGGGCGAACGTCGCCGTCAGCGACGAGGTCGGATCGCGCAGGGTGACGGTGTCGATCTCCGCTGGGGCCATCGGCGGATTCTGTCAGACTCAGCTGAACAGCGGGTCGTGCTGGACTCGGTCGTCCGGTGCGCCGCGCTCCCGCAGCGCGGCGAGCGTGGCGTGCACCATTGCCGGTCCGCCACAGACCAGGATCTGGCGATCCCCCCAGCCGCCGTAGCTGCTCACCACCTCGGGCAGCCGGCCGGTCTGGCGCACATGCAGGCCGCGCGGTGGTGTCGGGTCGGGGAACTGGGGCGCCCACGGCGGGTCACGTCGGTATTCGCTGACCGGTGAGACCGACAGCCACGGATTGTGTGCGGCGATCTGCCACAACGTGGGCAGGTCGTAGAGCTCGCACGGATAGCGCGCCCCGAAGAACAGGTGTACCCGCGGGTTCTGGCCCCAGCGGGTGAGATCCATGATCAGCGCGCGCAGCGGTGCCAGCCCGGTGCTTCCGGCGACCATCAGCACGTCGGCACCGCTGTCGCGGTCGACGTGCAGCCCGCCGTGTGGGCTGGAGATCCGCCACCGATCACCGGGCCGGGTCTCGCCGACGATCGCGGTGCTCACCAGCCCGCCGGGCACCGCGCGGACGTGGAACTCGATGCCGCCGGAGTTCTCCGGCGGGATCGCCGGGGACAGATACCGCCAGCTGCGCGGACACTGCGGCACCTCGACCTGGACGTATTGGCCGGGGTGATACGGCAGCGGCTGATCCAACTGCAACCGCACCACCGCCAGGTCCCGGGAGGCCCGGTTGGTTTCGACGACGGTGCCGTCCCACCAGGCCGGCCCGGTGTCGGTGTCGGCGGCACTGCTCATCACCCCGGTGATCAACCTCAGCGACTGCACCGCGGTGGCCTCCAGCGTCGGGGTCCACGCGGCGGCGAGCTGGTCGCGCAGCGCGGCGTGCAGCGCCGCGCGCATCGCCGGGTAGTGCCCGGCGGTGACCCCGTATTTGCGGTGATCGCGGCCGAGCTGCGCGAGAAACGCCACCGGCTCTTGCGAGCGTTGCGCGGCGAGCTGGCCGTACACCCAGTGCAGGGCTTGGGCGAACGCGGAACGTAGCGGGTTCAAATGCGCCGGAAACATCGCGCGCACACCGGGTTCCGCGGCGAACCAACGCGTGAGAAAACGCTGCACCGTCAGCTCAGGTCCGTGTGGGGCGGCGAACGCGTCCTGCAGTGTCTGCAGCGCGGTGCGATCGGTCAGCCCCATGTGCGCCGATTCTAAGCGGCGTCGGGAAAAGCTGGGTGCTGTTGAGATGTGCGCACTACCGCGAGGGTGTGGACGACGCGCGCATCGCGGAGATGTCGCAATCCTGCCACGGCCGGAAGTGGTGACCTGCTGGTGCGCCGTCGTCCCAGCCGTGGGCCAGCATCGCCTCTTTGATGCGGGCTACGTAGACCTCGCGTTCGACGCCGGCGGGGGGATCGAAACTGAGGTTGGCCACCCCCTTGTACGGTGGGTCGCCCTGGTCGTTGCAGGAGGCGAAACTGGTGTTTCCGCGGGGGTTGTCCAGCCGCGCGATGGCGGCGATCTGGCGGGCGGCCTGCCGCATCTGGTCGAGGGTCTGCTCGTCGCTCAACGGTGGGGGGCCGGCCGCGGTGGTGGCGCTCTCACGTGCCGGGGACTGGGGCGGGGGAGCCATGATCGAGCATCCTGCCACCGCCAGGGTCACGGCCACCAGGATTGCCGGCAGCCGGCTGTAGGTGCTCACAGCCCGTGCACCCCGTTGTAGACGACCATCGCCCCGATCAATACCAGCACGACCGCCAACATCGCGGCGTGCTGGGCTTCCATCCAGGTCTTTAGTCGGGTGAGCGGCTCCTCCAAGTGTGGCCCGGCCGCGACGAAGCCGCCGATCGGAACCAACACGGTGAAGGTGGCCAGGAGCACGAAAAACAGGGCGGCAAGCCACGATTCGCCGCGAGGTAGTCCGGCGCTGCCGATTGCGAGGCCGGCAGCGGCGCACATCAGCAGCACCTCGGGGCGGGCGAGCGCCACGACGACGCCGACGCCCGCCGCCCGCGACGGCCGCAGCGTGGTCAGTGAGCGCATCCAGCGCGGCATCTGCGTGTGGCGCTCGCGGGTGAGCCAACGGTAGATCCCGAAGCCGATCAGGGCAGCGCCGACGACGATCCGCAGCCACGACGCCCACCCCGGCGGAGTGCGGTGCAGCCCGCCGAGCAGCCCGGAGACGGCGAGGAAGGCCGCGGTCAACCCGCCCACCCCCAGCAGCCAGCCGCCGGCGAAGGCCGTCCCGCTCGCCCGCGGGGTCGGGGTGTGCAGCACCAGCACCGCGGGGATGACCGTGATCGGCGAGAGCGCGACCACCAGCGCCAGCGGCACCAGCGCGGCCAACGCCGAACCCCAGGCCGCGCTCATGGCTGCCCGCCTGCCGGGCGTTGCAGCTGGGCGAGCACCAGCGAGGCCGCGTAATCGACCAGCTGGGCGCGGCTGACGGCCAGCCGACCGTCGGACCAGTCGAGGATCAACGCGGTGAAGGCGCCGGAGAACGCGCTGGCGGTCATCGCGTCGTCCTCGGCGGGCCGGCGCGGGTCGATGCCGCCGGCCTGCACCAGCGCCGCCAGCAGCTCCGGCGCGATCGCGGCGCGCCGCTCGGTGAGCAGATCGTTGGACAACGGTTCGCGCAGCAGGATGCGCACCCGCCGCGGGTCGGCGGCGAAATATCCGGCGCCGGCGTCTATCGCCGCGCGGACCGCCGCGTCCAGATCGTCGCGCAGCGGCACCGCCGCGTCGGTGATCGCGGCCAGCAGTTCGTTGTTGCACTCGTCGTAGACCGCGACGATCAGCGCGTCGGTGTCGGGGAAGTTCTCGTAGAAGTACCGCAGGCTCAACCCGGCGTGTCGACATGCCGCCCGCATCGTGACCCCGGCGGTGCCGTGGTCGCCGAGTAGGGCAAAACCGGCCGCGAGCAGTTGGCCGCGCCGGGCGCGCACCCGGTCGTCATGGGTCTGCCCGCGCCAGCGCCGGGGTGCACCCGCCGTCGTCGCCACCGCCACCCCTCCCGTCAGGATCGCAAGAATCGCTTGATTCTAGTTCTTCGGGGTGCCACGATCTCCATAGGAATCACTTGATTCCCATATGATGAAGGAGCGCCGTGTTCGACGAGGCCAAGTTCCGCGAAGCCATCGCCCAGCCCCGGTTGCGTCAGCCGCTGCCGGAGTACCTCGGCGGCAACCGCGCCGGCGGTCGGGTCAAGGTCCTCACCGAGGAGGAGCTCAACGCCCAGACCGAGCAGTGGTTCACCGACCTCGACGCCAAGATCGCGTTCTACGCCGAGCACGGCCTCGACGTCGCGTTCGCCGCCGAGTGGGCGAAGAAATACTGGTGGAGCTGGCTGATGCGGGACATGTCGCTCAACGACGAGCTCTACACCCCGGACCTGCGCTACAAGGACCCCACCACGTTCGGCCGCATCATCGTCGGACTCGAGGAGTTCGTGCGCTACAACTTCGCGTTCCTCGACGCGATCCCCGACTGGCGCTACGACCCCCTGCCGGGGCAGGTGTACTTCGACGTCGACCCGGACGGCGAGACGCGGGTGATCGTCCGCTACATCGGCAGCGGGCACTTCAGCGGCACCCTGCGGTTCTATCCCTACGACGACTCCGCGCCCGCCGTCCATGGTGTCGGCACGTTCGTGCAGTGCACCGCGGTGGACCGCTACCACTTCGGTAGGGACGGCCGAATGTACTTCGGCGAGACGCTTTTCGACATCCTCGACGCCCTGCAGTCCGCCGGGGTGGTGCCCGGCGACGACAGTCCGGTGTTCAAGCTGCTCATGGGGGCTTCGCGCGTGCCGGGAATGATCAACACCGTGCGGCGCACCCTGCGCCTGGGCTGAACCCGGCTACACCGTCGCGACGATGACGATGACGGCCGCGCCCAGATAGAGCAGCTCCTCGGCGCTGCGCTGCGGCAGTCGCGTGGACATCGCCGCGGGCGGGTTCGGCATCCGGGCGGCGTAGACGTTGGCCGGGAACATCACCACCATCAACACCAGCAGGCAGGCCGCCGCGACCACCCGGGTGGCGGGCACCAGCAGCCCGGCCGCGCCGAGCAACTCCAGCACCCCGGTGATGCTCACCAGCAACGCGGGGGCGGGCAGCGCCGGCGGCACGATCGCGATCAGTTGGCGCCGCAGCGGGGGTGCGAAGTGGGCCACGCCGGTGAGTACGAACATCGCGGCCAGCCCGATCGCGATCGCGCGCGGCCAGGAATCGAGGTAGTTCACGCCGAGTGCACCGAGGGCGCGGGCGCCGGCGCTGCCGAGCAGCAGCGTGATCAACGGAGCCATGACGATCTCCAATCTAGACAGTGTCAAGTTTGCCGCAATCGACCCCACGGATGACATCTAGTCACTGTCAAGATCTTCGGTTATGCTGGTCGCCATGGCCCGTTCCACCTATCACCACGGCGACCTGCGGGCAGCCCTGCTGGCCGAGGCTGCCGCCCTGGTGGCCGAACGGGGCGCCGCCGGCGTCTCGCTGCGCGAACTGGCACGGCGCGCCGGCGTCTCCCACGCCGCGCCTGCGCACCACTTCACCGACCGGCGGGGGCTGTTCACCGCGCTGGCCGCCGAGGGATTCCGCCGACTGGAGGCGGCCTTGACGGCGACCCGCCCGCGGTTTGTCGACGCAGCGCTGGCCTACGTGCGTTTCGCCCTCGACCATCCCGGTCACTACGAGGTCATGTTCGACAAGGCGCTGCTGGACACCGCCGACCCGGCGCTGCTGGCCGCCGAGGCGGGGGCCGGTGCCGAGCTGTCCCGCGGGGTCGCGACGCTCAGCGACCCGCATGCGCGCGCCGACCCTACTGGCGCCGAGTTGGCCGCCTGGTCGCTGGTGCACGGTTTCGCCACGCTGTGGCGCAACGGCGCGCTCGACCCGGCCGTGCGGGCCGACGACCCCATGCGCGCCGTCGAGCGGATCGCCCGCATGCTCTTCGACGGCTGACGGCTGACGGCTGACGGCGCCGGGATGTGGCGGATCCGGGTGTTTTCCCCGCCCGGGCGGGGGACAATGAGCGCCGCGGCCCGATCAGACAAACTTGAGCGGAACAGACTCAACCTCTGCGGCGTTGAAGGACGTAACGAGTGCGTGGACCCCATCCCGACCAGCTCGCGACCTACTAGCCCTCGAAGGAGATTTTGTGGACTCGTTCAACCCCACCACCAAGACGCAGGCCGCGCTCACCGCGGCGCTGCAGGCGGCGACCGCCGCCGGTAACCCCGACATCCGCCCCGCGCACCTGCTGCTGGCGCTGCTGACCCAGAACGACGGCATCGCCGCCCCGCTGCTGGAGGCCGTCGGCGTCGACCCGGCGGGGGTACGCGGTGAGGCGCAGCGTCTCGTCGACCTCGCGCCGCAGGTGACCAGCTCGAACGCCCAGCCGCAGCTGTCGCGCGAGGCCCTCGCGGCGATCACCGCCGCCCAGCACCTGGCCACCGAGATGGACGACGAGTATGTCTCCACCGAACACTTGATGGTGGGGTTGGCCACCGGCGACTCCGACGTCGCCCGGCTGCTCACCGGCCGCGGCGCCACGCCCGAGGCGCTGCGGGAGGCGTTCGTCAAGGTCCGCGGGTCCGCACGGGTCACCAGCCCCGACCCGGAGGGCTCGTATCAGGCGCTGGAGAAATACTCCACCGATCTGACCGCGCGCGCCCGCGAAGGCAAGCTCGACCCGGTCATCGGCCGTGACACCGAGATCCGCCGCGTGGTGCAGGTGCTCTCCCGGCGCACCAAGAACAACCCGGTGCTCATCGGTGAGCCCGGCGTCGGCAAGACCGCGATCGTCGAGGGTCTGGCCCAGCGGGTGGTCGCCGGTGACGTGCCGGAGAGCCTGCGCGACAAGACCGTTGTCGCCCTGGACCTGGGGTCGATGGTGGCTGGCGCGAAATACCGCGGCGAGTTCGAGGAACGCCTCAAGGCCGTCCTCGATGAGATCAAGGACTCCGCCGGGCAGGTCATCACGTTCATCGACGAGTTGCACACGATCGTCGGTGCCGGCGCGACCGGTGAGGGCGCGATGGACGCCGGCAACATGATCAAGCCGATGCTCGCCCGCGGTGAACTGCGGCTGGTCGGGGCGACCACCCTCGAGGAGTACCGCAAATACATCGAGAAGGACGCCGCGCTGGAGCGCCGGTTCCAGCAGGTCTACGTCGGCGAACCGTCGGCGGAGGACACCATCGGCATCCTGCGCGGGCTCAAGGACCGCTACGAGGTGCACCACGGGGTACGCATCACCGACTCCGCGCTGGTCGCCGCCGCCACCCTCTCCGACCGCTACATCACCTCGCGGTTCCTGCCGGACAAGGCCATCGACCTGGTCGACGAGGCCGCGTCGCGGCTGCGGATGGAGATCGACTCCCGGCCGGTGGAGATCGATGAGGTGGAGCGACTGGTGCGGCGCCTCGAGATCGAGGAGATGGCGCTGTCGAAGGAGGAGGACGACGCCTCCAGGGACCGGCTGGAGAAGCTGCGCGCCGAACTGGCCGACTACAAGGAGAAGCTCGCCGAACTCACTACGCGTTGGCAGAACGAAAAAGGCGCCATCGACGTGGTGCGTGAGCTCAAAGAACAGCTGGAGGAGCTGCGCGGGGAGTCCGACCGGGCCGAACGCGACGGCGACCTGGCCAAGGCCGCCGAGCTGCGCTACGGGCGCATCCCGGAGGTCGAGAAGAAGCTGGAGGCCGCGGTGCCGACAGCGGAGGCCCGCGAGAACGTCATGCTCAAAGAGGAAGTCGGCCCCGACGACATCGCCGACGTGGTCAGCGCCTGGACCGGGATCCCGGCCGGGCGGCTGCTGGAAGGTGAGACCGCCAAGCTGCTGCGCATGGAAGACGAGTTGGCCAAACGAGTTGTCGGGCAACGTCAACCGGTTGCCGCGGTCTCCGATGCGGTACGTCGATCCCGTGCCGGGGTGGCCGACCCGAACCGGCCGACCGGGGCGTTCCTGTTCCTCGGTCCGACCGGTGTCGGCAAGACCGAGCTGGCGAAGGCGTTGGCGGACTTCTTGTTCGATGATGAACGCGCGATGGTGCGCATCGACATGAGCGAGTACGGCGAGAAGCACTCGGTGGCCCGGCTGGTGGGTGCGCCCCCCGGCTACGTGGGTTACGACCAGGGTGGGCAGCTCACCGAGGCGGTGCGGCGCCGGCCCTACACGGTGGTGCTCTTCGACGAGGTCGAAAAGGCCCACCCGGACGTGTTCGACGTGTTGCTGCAGGTCCTCGACGAGGGCAGGCTCACCGACGGGCAGGGCCGCACGGTCGACTTCCGTAACACCATCTTGATCCTGACGTCCAACCTCGGCGCCGGCGGCGACGAGGAGCAGGTGATGGCCGCGGTGCGGGCGACGTTCAAACCGGAGTTCATCAACCGGCTCGATGACGTGCTCATCTTCGAGGCACTCGACGAGGGCGAACTGGTCCACATCGTCGACATTCAGCTCGCCCAGCTGGACAAGCGGCTGGCCCAGCGCCGGTTGCAGCTACAGGTGTCACTCGACGCCAAGCAGTGGTTGGCCGAGCGTGGGTTCGACCCGCTGTACGGGGCGCGCCCGCTGCGCCGGCTCATCCAGCACGCCATCGGCGACGAGCTCGCCCGCATGCTGTTGGCCGGCAAGATCCACGACGGGGATGTCGTCCCGGTCAACCTCAACGCCGACGGCGAGGGGCTGGTGCTCGGGTAGGCGAATATCCGCGAGGGCCGTCCCTCGACGCGGTGCGCAGGTGCCCCACAACCACGGTTGTGGGGCACCTGCGCGTCTGCCCGCCCCCGCGGGGTGGGGCTAGCGATGCGGGTGTGGCCGGTGTTGTTGCCGGGGCGCATCGGTGACGTTGTCGCGGATGCTGCGCACCCCTATGGCGACTGAGATCGACAGTCATATGGACATACACCCCCGATTTTCGGGGGTGTATGTCCGCTACGGCGTCGATCTCAGCAGTCACCGCGCCCAGTCACCCGCCCAGTCACCCGCCCAGTCACCCGCCCAGTCGGCCGGCGCCGCCCGGTTATCCGGCCGGTCGCATCGGCTTGTCGTCGACAACGGCCTCGAAGTCGATCTGGTCGCCGTTGACCTTCGTTGCCGTCACCGTCACCCCGTAGCGGGTGCCTTCCGGTGTGGTCAGCACGCAGCGCCGTTTGATCCCGACGGTGGCCGGCAGGTCGCCGTCGCACTCCACCGACTCCGGCTCGGGCCCGGCCGTGTTGGCCAGCTTCTGCTTGGTCAACTCCGCCAACCCGTTCTGCGGGATGGCCGGGTCGCTGTCGGCGTCGGTTCCGCCGCAGGCGCCCAGCAGGGCGACGGCTACGGCCAGGGCTCCGACGAGTCGGTGTCCACGCATGGCGCTGACTCCTTTGTCATTCGGGTGGGCCAACTGTAGCGGTCACCAGGGACAAAATGACGGTTCGCGCCCGATCATCGCCTAGCGCGCTACCCC
>NZ_NCXO01000033.1 GCF_002104795.1 Mycolicibacillus koreensis | reverse complement strand
GGTGTGCCCGCCCACGAACTGCTCCACCGCGCCGGACAGCGCAAACTCATCGGCGGCCAGGAAGACCAACTCATCGAAATCGCCCTGGAAATCCAACGCGAAGGGGCCCAAGCCCCATAGCTTGGGCGGTGACCTCATGGTCCGGTGACCGCCGGGTGCGCTGCCGCCCGGCGCGCGGCGGTCTCGCGGATCGCGGCGATGGCGTGTCCGAGCCGCTGGTGCAGATCATCCTGGGTGGCCCGGTTCTGGGCGACCGCGAGAGCGGAGGCGATCCACACGTCGGTGACCAGTTCGGCGACGTGTCGGTCGTGATCCAACGGCCGAGGCCGGTCGCGGCTCAAGGCTTCGGTGAAGATCCGCATCAACGTCGCTCGCACCAGTTCAGCGGTGCGTGCCGCGGCCCCGGTCGCGTGCAGATAGGACCGAGCCATCGAATCGGCGCGCCGCGGTGTCAGCGGAAGCTGATCGGTGATGGCCTCGATGGTGCGCAGCAGTCGCCGGTAGGGATCGTCGGCGTCGACCGTGGTGACCCCGCCCTCGTCGGCGAAACACTCCAGCCAGTCCAGCAGGCACTCCAGCAGCAGACCGTCCTTGGACGGAAAATGGCTGTAGACGGTGCTCGTGACGACCCCGGCGGCGTCGGCGACCTCCCGGATCCGCACCTCCCGGTAGCCGTTGCCGGCGTGGCGCAGTGCCGCGGTCAGAATCCGGTCACGCCGGTCGCTTTGATCCATCGGGGTCACCGGGCTCGGCGACGCCCGGTCACGCCAACTGGAATGCGCTCGGGAATGCCCCCTCCGGGTAGATCGCCGGCCCACCGAGGTCGTAGCCGGCGTTGAGCGCATTGATGAACTGCGGGTCGTGCAGCGGTTCGGCCGGGATGTCGATTTTGGTTCCGCTCTTGGCGAGGTCATCGACCATCATGTCGATCGCCTTGTCGATGGTCAGGTCGTCGGAGCCGTCCATGTTCTTGCGCAGCTCGTCGTAGTCCTCGAAGACCTCCGCCGACCAGTGCACCAGGAACCGGAGTTCGTCGGTGTGGTGCCGGGCGATCACCTGCTCGCCGTTCTTCAAAAGCCAGTGCTCGCGAGATGCGGGATCACCGCCGAACACCGTGTCGAACGAGAGTCCTTCGGGGACCTGCTGATCCAACGGCCCGTTGGCTTCGCCCCGGTGGACCAGCATCTCGTTCTGGACGACGACGCCACGGTTGTAGACCGGCGGCATGATGCGCTGAGGCTGCTTCAACGGCCCCTCCGGCCAGTAGGTGAACCCGCTGGTGCCATCCAGGGAGAACCAGGTGATCACCTGGGCCATCTTGATGAGGTAGTCCTGGAACAGGCCCGACTTGCCCATCACGCTGACCAGCCAGGTGGGTGCGTTCTCATAGCGGATGCCACGGAAGCTCGGCGAGTCCAGGTGGCCGGGGTCCCGGTTGGCGCACGGGCCGTTGATGTTGAACAGCATCATCTGCGGCTTGGCGTAGTCGGCTTTCCAGTACGACTTGGCCATCTCCACGAAGTCGGGGTTGTAGAAGCAGTCCTGCACCTCCGGGTACAGCGCCGTGCCGTAGTTGGCGAGGAACCCGCGGAACGTGGGTGTGAGGAACAGATCCAGGGTGGGGGTGAACCCTTCCGGAAAACGACCGCTCATCGTGGCGATCAACTCGTCGGGCGAGGCGAAGTGCTGCGCGATTATCAACCGCCACGGCCCCTCCCGGTGCACGATGTCGAGCAGCCGGTTGCGCTGGTCGTCGGTGTAGACGTCGGTGATTTCCCGCGGAGGCGCGGCGGGCCGCAGAATGTCGGACAATTCCATGCGCCGCTCTTCGGTGAGCATCGGGGCGACTCCTTCGTAATCGTTGCAGTCCGGCTCCGGCCAGCTGTAGGCCAGCGTTGCGCCATCGTTGCCGTCGATTGTGCGCCGCGTCACCTCATGTCCCGACGCCCGGATTCCAGCCACCGGGAGGTTAATCGGGCTGGCCGGGTGGGCGCTGCGCCGACGCGCGCGGCGCGGCGAACGGCAGGGGGTGGGCGAACTTCGCCCGCAGCAGCGCTCCGATCTCGGCCATGGCGAGCCGACCGCGCGCGGTGGCGCCGTAGCGCATCAAAAACCCGTGGTACATGCCCGGATAGCGGGTGACGGTGGTCTGCACGCCGGCGGCGCGCAACCGGTGGCCGTAGCGTTCGCCCCAGTCGCGGATCGGGTCGCACGCACCGGTGACCACGACGGCGGGCGGCAGTCCGGAGAGGTCGGTCGCATAGGCGGGCACCCGGTAGCAATCGTGGGAGCCGCCGGCGCCGGTGTCGGCCAGTTCGTGCAGGTAGACGATGTCGTCGTGGCCCAGCATGGGGGCGTCGCGCAGCGCGGTGATCGAGTCCGCCGCCATGTCCCGGTCCACGCCGGGATACAGCAGCACCTGCGCGAAGATCTCCGGCCCGCGGTGGTCGCGGGCGGCGAGGGCCACCGCCGCGGCCAACCCGCCCCCGGCGCTGTCGCCGGCCACGACCAGGCGTTCGGTGTCGAGGCCGAGTGACCCGCCGTGGGCGCTGAGCCACGCGGTCACCACGTAGGCGTCGTCGAACTGTGCCGGCGGTGGATACTCCGGCGCCAACCGGTAGTCCACGGCGGCCACGACGGCACCGGACTCGTGCGCCAAGCCCCGCGCGAGCGGCTCGAACGACCGGTTGGAGCCCATCACCAGCCCACCGCCGTGCAGGTACACCATGATCGGGCTGGGGTCGTCGCCGGCCGGCACCGGGCGGTACAGCCGCACCGGGATGTCGCGCGCCCCGGACGGCACGCCGATGTCGGTGATCTCGCTCATCGCCGGCATATCGGTGGGCGGCGGCGCGGATTCGATCGACTCCCGCACCGCGTGCAGACCGCGCTGCCGCATCGGCACCGGCGGCCCGAACGCCGCCACCCGCTGGGCGGCGTCGGGGTCCAACTCGGGTCGCCGGTCGGTCATCGCCGGTCTCGGCGCGGGTCGAACCGCTGCTCGGTGCGCAGGCGCGGCGGGGTCTGTTCGGTCAGGGTCCGGGCCCGTTCGGTCATCGCCGAGGCCACGTAGTCCGGCTGGGTCAGCAGGTAGAAGCGGCCCGCGGCGGACTGGTCGAAGATGCGCGCGGCGGCGTCGAGGGGATCCATCGCCTCGGCCTTGATGTCGAGCATCGCGGCCCGGTGGCCTTCCGCGGCGGCCGCGTCGACACCGGCTTGCTCGGCGTCGACCCCGCCGGCGGCCTCGAAGATGTTGGAGCGGACCGCGCCCGGCAGGACGGCCTGAACGGTGATGAGGTCGGCGTGCCCGGCCATCTCCACCTCCAGGCGCAGACATTCGGTCAACGCCAGCACCGCGTGTTTGCTGACGATGTAGGGCGCCTGCAGGGGAACGGCGGCGACACCACCGATCGACGACATGTTCCACACCCACGCCGTGGTGGCGGCGGCGATCATCTTCGGCAGGAAGGCGCGCACCCCGTGGTAGACGCCGCCGACGTTGATGTCCATGACCTTGTTCCAGTTCGCCACCGGGGTGTCCCACAGGTAGCCGAACTGCTCGATGCCGGCGTTGTTGACCAACAGCCGCACCGGACCGAGCTCGCTGTAGGTCCGCTGCGCCAGGTCGGCCACGGCGTCGGGGTCGCGCACATCGCAGACCGACGCCACGGCGGTGCCGCCGGCCGCGGTGATCTCCTCGCCGAGGCGCTCCACAGCCGCACCGTCGACGTCGGCCAGGACGACGGTCATTCCGAGGCGGTGTGCGTGGCGGGCCAGCCCGGCACCGATCCCGGCCCCGGCGCCGGTGATGACGGCGACGCCGCCGCCGAAGTTCTCCTCGGCCGGACTCACGGGGTGGCGGCGGCGATTTCGCTCAGCGGCACCGAATCGGTGACGTCGAGCACGACGTCCATCTTCGTGAACTGCAGCGTTGAGCCGGCACGGCGCACACCGATCTCGACGACACCGCTGGACACGGCGAACGGAACGAAGTTGGTCACCTGGTTGACCAGCAGGTAGTGCCGCGCGTACGTCACGTCCCCGTCGGTGCCGGTGATGTGGAGGTTGGTGGAGTGATGCCGCAACGGCGACGGGCTCTCCTGGCGATGCTCGGTCAGCCAGGGGCCGATGGCCGCCGCGCCGGACAGGTCGGCGGTCAGGGTCTCCTCGAACGGGCATGACCCGGAATCGCTGCGGCTCGCGTAGTGGGCATCCTCGGCGAACGCTGCGGTGATCTCCTCGTAGTGCGCCTCGTCGTAGTGGAACCAGAAGGCGCCGAGGAAGTTTTGCAGTTCGGTCAGCGTGATGACGGCTTCGCTCACAGTGGTGTCCTTCGTCGGTGTGGTGGGTCGGTGTGCACAGTGAACCGCGGGGACGCGCGGGGTGGCACCGCGGTGCCCGATCAGTGGAACGCTTGATCAGTCGGCGATCAGGCTCCACAACCCGGCGGGTCCGGCGGCCAGCGCCGCATCGGTGAGCCGGGCATCCCAGGACCGGACGGAACCGAACTCCGATCGCCAGGCCAACGCGGCGCGGGTGAACTCCGGCAGCCGGTGTTCGCGGGTGGTTCCGATCGCCCCGACCGCCTGGTGTGCGTTGCGGGTCACCGTCGAGGCGGCATGGCCGGTGCACGACCGTGCCGCCGCGACGAGGAACTCGAGCTTGTCGAGCTTGTCTGGGGCCCATTCACTGGCCACCGCGGCCGCCAGGGCGGCCTCGGTGGCGGCGCGGGCCAGGGCGGCTTCGGCGGCGATGTCGGCGACCATGTGTTGCACCGCCTGGAATTTCGACACCGGGCGCCCGAACTGCAGGCGTTGTGACGTGTACTCGACCACCAGGGCCAGGGCGGCGTCCATGGCCGCGCAGACCTGCACCGACCGCACCAGCGCCGACTTGAGGCCCAGCGTGTGCACCGCGGCGGGCGCCACCGGCGCACCGGTCAACGCGGCGGTCTCGACGCCGATGTCGTCGCGGGGCTCACCGATCAGATTGACGCCACGGCTGATCTGCACGCGCCGGTCGTCGACGTCGAGGTCGGCGAGCCGGTAGTCGGCGCCGTCGCGCCACACGACGACCACCCGGTCGACCGCCGAGGCCCACGGCACCCGCCGGGCCGTCCCGGCGCCGTCGACGACGCACACCGTTCGCGCCGCCGCGTCGCCGGGCAACCCGGCGGTCTCCAGCAGCCAGCAGGCGAGCAGGTCATGCTCGGCGACGGGGATCCGGATGCCGTGGCGAACCGCGGCGGCCAGCAGTTCGGCGGCCTGCGGCCAGCCCGCGCCGCTGCCCCCGGATTCTTGCGCGCCGGTCAGCCGCAGCAGCCCGAGCCCGTCGAGGCGTTGCCACAGCGCCGCGTCGCCCACCACCGGGCCGGTCTGCTCCCGGGTGCGCCGGTGCTCGGCGAAGACGCCGTCCATCATCGCGATCAGGTCGGGGTCCACGCCCAGATCCGTGCTGAACTCGGTGGCGGTCATCGCATCCCCAATCCCCTGGCGATCACCCCGCGCAGCACCTCGTTGGTGCCCCCGCGCAGGGTGAATCCGGGTCGTTGGTCGACCGCGGCGGCCACCATGTCGGTCAGGCCCGGCGCGGCGGTCATGTCGTCACCGGTGTTCGTGTCGGCGAAATCAGCGATGTCGCCCTCGGTGGTGGTGCCCAGCACCTTGACCACGGCCGCGGGCAGATCGGCGCGTTCGCCGCGCTCCAACGCCGTCGCCACCGCGGCCGACATCTGGTGCAGCCCGGCCACCCGGGCCACCAGCCGTCCCAGGGTCGCGTCGCGGGGAAGCTGGTCTGCGGCCATCGCCTCGGTGAGATGGGTCAGCAGGATGAAGGTGCTCAGCAGGCGTTCGGGGCCGCTGCGCTCGAAGCTCAGCTCGGAGGTCACCTGGTGCCAGCCGTCGCCGATCACCCCCAGGACCGCGCTGTCGGGCACGATCGCCCCGTCGAGGATCACCTCGTTGAAGTGGTGCTGGCCGTTCATCGAGACGACCGGGCGCACCTCGACTCCGGGGGTGTCCAGGTGCACGATGAACTGGCTCAGACCGGCGTGCCGGTCGGTGGTGTCCACCGCCTCGGTGCGGGCCAGCACGATGAACGCGTGCGCCCGGTGGGCCCCCGACGTCCACAGTTTGGTGCCGCTGAGCGACCAGCCGCCGTCGACCCGCGTCGCCCGGGTGCGCACACTGGCCAGATCCGACCCGGAGTCCGGTTCGCTCATCCCGATACCGAAGAAGCATTCACCGGCGGCGATCGCGGGCAGGTAGCGGTGTTTGTGCTCGTCGGTGCCGTATTTGAGCAGCGCCGGCACGATCTGGCGGTCGGCGATCCAGTGCGCGGCGACCGGGGCACCGGCGACCAGCAGTTCCTCGGTGACCGCGAAGCGCTCCAGGTGGGTGCGCCCGGCACCGCCGAACTCGGTCGGCACCGTCATCCCCAGCCAGCCGCGGGCGGCCAGCGCGGCGGTGAAGGACTCGTCCCAGCCGGTCAGCCACGAGTCCACACCCGGGGTGAACGCACCGGCCGCGCGTTGGTCGGCCAGAAATGCCCGCACCTCGGTGCGCAGGGCGGCGGTGGCGGCGGGGTCGACGGTCGCCGGGGCGACGAGTCGCGGCAGCGTCATCACCGCGTCTTCCACCGGGACAGACGGCGCTGGTGTTCGGGGTCGCCGTGGGCGAGTGGCTGCATGGCCGCGGCCATACCCAGCGTCGATTCCAGCGACCCCGTCCGCGACTCCTGCAGCAGGCGTTTGGCCATCCGCAGGGCTTTCGGCGGGTTCTTCACGATCCGCTCCGCCAGTTCCTGGGCGGCGCTGAGCAGGTCGTCGTGCGCGACGACCTGGCTGACCAGGCCCCACCGGTGTGCGGTGGCGGCGTCGATGCGATCGCCGGTAAACGTCATCTCGGCGGCGCGCTCGTAGCCGACCGCGCGCTGCAAAAACCAGCTGCCGCCGTCGCCGGGAACGAGCCCGAGCTGCACGAAGCTCTCCGCGAAATAGGCCTGCTCGGAGGCGATGCGGATGTCGCACATGGCGGCCAGGTCGCAGCCGGCACCGATCGCCGCCCCGTTGACCGCCGCGATCAACGGCACCTCCAGGCGCCCCAGCGCGCGGGGAATCCGCTGGATCCCGTCGATGTAGCCGTAGCGCTGGTCGAGTGGGTCCGCGCCGAACAGGCCGCGGCGGTCGGCCATCTCCTTGACGTTGCCGCCGGCGGAGAAGATGCGTCCGGAACCGGTCAGGATGATCGCCCCGATCCCGGTGTCGGCGTTGGCGGCGTCGACGGCGGTCTCCACCGCGGCGATGAGGTCCGCGCCGGTGATCGCGTTACCGGCGTCGGGCACGTTGATCGTCCAGGTCTGGATCGCTTCGTGCCCCTCGATCAGCAGGGGTTTGACGGTACTCATGCGGGTAACTGTAGAGACTTCACTTGGAGGAACTCCTCGAAGCCGACACGGCCGAGTTCGCGACCGAGGCCGGATTTCTTGTAGCCGCCGAACGGCGCCGCCGGGTTGTACGGACCGCCGTTGATGTCGAGTTGGCCGGTGCGGACCTGCCGGGCGAACCCGATCGCGGTCTCGTCGTCGCCGGCCCAGACCGCGCCGGACAGGCCGTAGGGGGTCCCGTTGGCGATGCGCAGGGCGTCGTCGGTGTCGGTGTAGGCGATGACGGCCAGGACCGGGCCGAACACCTCCTCCTGGCCCAGCTCGGAGTCGGGGTCGACGTCGGCGAACACCGTGGGCGCGACGTAGTAGCCGACGTCGCGGACCGGGTCGGCGCCGCCGGTGAGTAGCCTGGCCCCGTCGCGTTCGGCGCGTTCGATGTATCCGCGCACCGTCTCGTACTGGTTCTCCGAGGCCAGCGGGCCGATGCGGGTGTCCTTCTCCCGCGGATCGCCGACGGTGTATTTCCCCACCGCGGTCTCGATGATCTCCAGCGCCTCCTGATAGTGCTTCTCGGGCACCAGCAGCCGGGTCCAGGCCATGCAGGTCTGCCCGCCGTTGAGGAAGGCGTTGCCGACACCGACTTTGACCGCGGCGGCCAGGTTTGCGCCGTCGAGGACGACGTTGGCCGACTTCCCGCCGAGTTCCAGCGCGACCTTCTTGATCGTCCGGCCGGCCACCTCCCCGACCCGGCTTCCCACCTGCGTGGAGCCGGTGAACGACACCACGTCGACGCCCGGGTGCCCCGCCAGCCGTTCGCCGATCGCCGCGCCCGGTCCCGACACCAGGTTGACCGCCCCGTCGGGTAGACCGGCCTCGGCGACCGCGTCGATGAACTCGAACACCGACAACGGCGCCTCGTTGCTGGGTTTGAGGACCACCGGACATCCGGCGGCGATGGCCGGCAACACCTTCGCGACGACCTGGTACAGCGGATAGTTCCACGGGGTGATCGCGGCGACCACGCCGTAGGGTTCACGGGTCACCAGCGAATTGCCGATGCGTTCCTCGAACCGGTAGGAGGCCAGCGCCTCGACGAAACCGTTCGCGACCGCGAGCGGTACCTGCGTCTGGACCGTCTGTGCGACCCGGATCGGGGCGCCCATCTCGTCGGTGATGGTCTCGGCGATGGTGGGCAGACGTTTCGTCATGGCCGCGATCACCGCGTCGAGACGCTCGCGGCGTTCGCCGACACTCACCACAGGATCGAAGGCACGCTGAGCGGCGGCGACTGCGGCCTCGACATCCGCGTCCGTCGCGCTGGGGACCCGGCCGATCACCTCCTCGGTGGCCGGGTTGACGACATCGATGTGCCCGGTTCCCGACGCCGGCACCCATCGACCGTCGATGAACAACTTAGAACGGTCGTAATCATGCATTTCTCAACTACTTTCGTTCAGAAGACGATGCCGGCACGAACACTGTTCCTGCTGTCGGCGGCAGCGAACGCCTCGTTGATCTCATCTAGCGGATAGCACTCGGCGGTGAGCCGCTCCAGCGGCAATGTGGCCTGATGGCTGGCCAAGAACGTCATTGCCCGCCCCAGAACTGCCGGATCGTACAGCGACACACCGAACATGGTCTTGTTGCCGAACACGAAGCGCGACGGGTCGAATTCGAAGGTCTGGCCGATGTTGATGTTGCCGATCTCGACGTAGCGGCCGAACTGGCCGAGCATCTTGAGACCCTCGTCGATGGCCGCAGGGCTCCCGACGACCTCCACCACGACATCGGCGCCGTGCCCGCCGGTCAGGCTCCGGACCATCTTGATGCGTTCCCGGTCGGAGTCGACGTGGCTGATGTCGATGGTCTCGTCGGCCCCGAACTCGGTGGCCAACGCGAGCCGCTCCGCAACCCCGTCGATCGCGATGACCTTCGCAGCTCCACGGCTCTTGGCCACCGCGACCGCGTACAGACCGAGCGCGCCCGCCCCCTGGACGACGACGTGCTCACCGCCCTGCAGGTCGACCCGTTCCAATCCGTACATCACTTGGGAAAGCGCACAGTTCGCTCCGGCGGCAATGGAATCCGGGACGGAATCAGGGACCGTGTAGAGCACCGCCCCAGCCGGCAGCAGGAAGTAGTCTCCGTAGCCGCCGACGAAATACGGGGGCTGATCGGCACGCCCGAGCATCGCCATCGACAGCTTCAAGCAGGCGTTGCGTCTGCCGGCCAGACAGTTCCGGCACCGATGACAGCAGAAGAAGTACGGAAAGACGACGCGGGTGCCCTGCTGCAGCGGAGCGTCGTCGGCGTCGGTGCGGATACCCTCGCCGAGCGCCTCGACGGTTCCGACCATTTCATGGCCGAGCACGGTCGGCAGTTGCCCACCGAGCCCTCGCGTGGCGAAGGAACCGTGCCAGGCGTGCAGGTCCGATCCGCAGATGTTGGTGCGGCTGACCTTGATCAACGTCTCCCCGCGCCCCAGCTCCGGCAGCGTGACCGTGTCGATCTCGAACGGTTTTCCCGGAGCATCGAATCGCGCGATTCGACCCGTGAACGCCATATGTTCCTGATCCCTTCAGTTCACCGAACCTGTTGTGTTCCAGTAACGCTATGGGTGTCGGCGCTGAATCGGATGTCTTCTTCCCGCCCAGTGGACCCGAACAGCTCGCGCAGTTGACGTTTGAGCAGCTTCCCGCTGGGGTTCTTCGGAAGGGAGTCCACGAAGTAGATGTGCTTGGGGGTTTTGAAGCCGGCCAGGTGCGTTCGGCAATGCGCCACGATGTCGTCCTCGGACAGGTCGGTCCCGTCGCGGCACACGACAGCCGCGGCGACCGATTCGACCCACCGCGGGTGGGGAAGACCGAATACCGCGGCCTCTTCGATCCCGGAGTGCCGGTAGAGGACCTCTTCGACCTCCCGGCTGGCGACGTTCTCGCCCCCGGTCTTGATCATGTCCTTCTTCCGGTCGACGACGTGCAGCAGCCCGTGCTCATCGACGTAGCCGAGGTCCCCCGAGTGGAACCATCCGCCGCGGAACGCCTCCGCGGTCTTGTCGTCGTCATCGAGGTAGCCGAGCATCAGATGCGGGCTGCGGTGCACGATCTCACCGGTCGTTCCCTGTGGGACCGGATTGGTGTCGTCGTCGACGATCGCGGTTTCGACATTGATCACCGGCCGGCCCGCGGCTCCGGCGTGGCGGTCCTGGTCCTCGGGGCCGAGCGCCGAAGCGACCGGAGCCATCTCGGTCTGGCCGTAGAAGTTCCACAACTGCAGGTCGGGCAGACGCTGGCGCATCTCGGCGAGGATCTCAATCGGCATCGGCGAGGCGCCGTAGTAGCCCTTACGGAGGCTGCTGAGGTCGGACCGGTCGAACTCCGGGGATCGCAGCAGCGAGATCCAGACCGTGGGCGGGCCGAAATACTTGGTCACGCCGTACTTCTCGATGGCCTCCAGCACCAGTGCGGGGTCCGGGCGCGCCACGATGATGCTGGTGGCCCCCAGATACACATCGGGGATCAAGAAGTTGTCCAGTTGGGCGCAGTGATACAGCGGCAGCGAGTGGATCTCCACGTCGTCACCGGTCATCGATCCGTTGATGATCGAACTGATGTAGTTGCCCATCAGGCTGCGGCTGGAGTGCATGACGCCCTTGGGGTGCGCCTCGGTCCCGCTGGTGTACATCAAACGGATCATCTGGTCGTCGGCGACGTTCGGCGCGGGTGCGTCCGCTGTGGTGTCCAGCCACCGGTCGAAGTCGTCCCAGCCCCGCGGGAGGCTCTGGCCGGCGGGGACGATGGCCGCGCGGGTCGAGACGATCCCGCCGAGCCCCATCGCCGTCTCGGCGGTATCGGTCAGGTCCGCTTCGACGATGAAGCCGGTCGCACGGCTGTGCCCGAGGATGTAGGCGATCTCCTCGGCGGTGAGCATGAAGTTGACCGGGACCAGGACCACGGCGGCGCGGGCGGTGGCGAACGCCAGCACGGCGTACTGCCAGCAGTTGCGCGACAGTAGCGCGATCCGGTCGCCGGGGCCGAAGCCGTGCTCGTGCAGTGCGGCGGTCGCGCGGTCGACCAGATGCTCGAACTCGGCGAAGGTCACGCTGACCGCGCCGTCGATCACGGCGGTTCTGTGCGGGGTCCGGCGCGCGGTCCGTCGGGGTATGTCGCCGATGGCGTGGCTGCGCGCCGGCACCAGGACGGTGTCGAGGTCGGGCATGGCGGTGACTGTAGGTGGCCGGCGGGCGGCCACCAACCGACCTCCCGCTCAGTAGACAAACCGGCGCTTGCGGCGCTGGGCTTTGGCCATACTCGGCACGACGAGCGAGGAGGTTCGATGACGAGCGACGGGACCACGGCGGTCGGCGACGTGGGCTCAGACCCCGCCGAGATGCGCGCGATGCTGCGGGAGGCCGACGCGGGCGTGCTGGTGGCGGTGCTGGCCCAACTCACCGGGGACGCCACCGTGGCCGACCGGTTCGCCCCCCACATCACTTTCGTTCCGGATCCGCCGGAGGTCATCGGTGCGACCGACGAGGACACCATGTCGGCGCTGGTGGACGCGGTTGCCGAGGCGATGACCGCAGAGCGACCGGATTCGGCGGTGCCGCACGACGATCCGGCGCTGTTCGCCCGGATCGCCCCGCTGGCACTGGGAACCGAGGTGAGCGAGGAGTACATCGGTCTGCTTCTTGAGCAGGGTGGCTTCCACCCGTTTCAGCCGGTGCTGCCGCGCACCGCGGAACTGCCGCCCGATTTCAAGGTGGTCGTTGTCGGGGCGGGGATCGCGGGTCTGGCGGCTGCTCTGGAACTCGCCGACGCCGGCATCGATTTCGAGATCATCGACCGAAACAGCGAGGTCGGCGGCACCTGGTACACGACCAAGTATCCGGGGATCGGCGTGGACACGCCCTCGGCCTACTATTCGCTGTCCCGCGACATCAACGGGGACTGGTCGAGCTACTACCCCTACGGCGGCGAGTATCAGGACTACCTGGTCTCGGTGTGCGACAAGAACGGCCTTCGCGACCACATCCGGTTCGACACCGAGGTCGAGGCGATGTGGTGGGACGACGAACGCCGGCACTGGCGGGTGCGCACCGTCGACACCGACGGGGTGCACGAGGAGATCCACGCGAACGTGGTGATCCCGGCGGCCGGCTACCTCAATCGTCCCCGGTGGCCGGAGTTGGCGGGCCGGGAGACCTTCGCGGGCATCAGCGTGCACTCCGCGCAGTGGGATCCGGCCCTGGATCTGTCGGGCAAGAGGGTCGCGATCATCGGGGCCGGCTGCACCGCCGTTCAGATCGTCGACGCCTGCGTCGACGAGGTGGAGCATCTGACGGTGTTCCAGCGTCAGCCGCACTGGGTGGCGCCCCGCAAGCGTCTCACCGACGACGTTCCCGAACACAAGCGCTGGCTCAACAACCATGTGCCCTTCTACGCGAATTGGACTCGGCTGAAGTCGTTCTGGGGCACCGCGGACAACAACTTCCCGGTCATCATCCGCGACCCGCAGTGGGCGGCGGAGAATCCGCTGTCGATCTCGCCGGCCAACGATGTCCTGCTCCGGATCTGTCAGGATTACATCGCCCGCACGTTCGGCGCCGACAGCGAACTGGCCGCGAAGGTGACACCGGATTTCGCGCCCTACGGCAAGCGGATCATCCGCGACCCGGGCGGCTACTACGCCGCGCTGACCCGCCCGCACGTCGACGTCGAGAACGCCGAACCCGCCAGCGTCAACGAACGTGGCATCGTCACCGGTGACGGCCGACAGATCGACCTGGACGTCATCATCTACGCCACCGGCTATCACCTCGACTTCCTGTCGACGGTCGACATCAGGGGCCGCGACGGGGTCGAACTCGCCGCGGTGTGGGGCGGCAGCCCCAGCGCCTACCGGGGCGGGATGGTGCCGGGCTTCCCCAACATGTTCATCTCCTCGGCGCCGAACTACAGTCCCGGCCACGGCGCCGGACACAATTTCGGCGTCGAGGTGATGGTGCACTACGTGATGGAGTGCCTGCAGTTGATGGCGCTGCGCGATGCGTCGACCATCGAGGTGCGCCCCGAGGCGTTCAGCGACTACGTCGCCGCGATCGACGAGGCGATGGCCGACACCGTCTGGTGCCACACCCCGACCGCGCACACCTACTATCGGTCGGCCGGTGGACGCATCGTGACCGCCTTCCCGTTTCGGCTGATCGACGTGTGGCGCAGCCACCGCGCCCCGGTCGAAGAGGATCTCGTGATCGCGTGAGCGGACTTCTCACCGGAAAGACCGCATTGGTGACCGGAAGCAGCCGCGGGATCGGCCGCGCCATCGCACAGCGATTGGCCTCCGAGGGAGCGACGGTGGCCGTCACCGCCCGGTCGCACAGCCCGTCGGCGTCGATCCGCGCGCAGCAGTCGACCGCGCTGCCGGGCACCATCGGCGAGACGGTGGCCTTGATCGAGGCCGCCGGGGGCCGAGCGTTCGGCCTGGCCGCCGACCTCGAGGACGACCGGCAACGCACCGATCTGGTCGCCGGTGTCGTGGAGCGGACCGGCCGGATCGACATCCTGGTGAACAACGCCGGGTTCGCCGACTACTCGGTGGTCGAGACGATGCCGGCCGACACCTTCGACCGGACCGTCGAGCACTATCTGCGGACACCGTTTCGGTTGGCGCAGAACGTGATACCGTACATGCGGCAGAACGGCGCGGGCTGGATCGTCAATATCGGGTCGGTGACCGGCCTACCGCCGGTTCGGCCCTATCGCGACTACAACAAGACCGCCGGCGACGTCATCTACGCATCGGTGAAGGCGGCGCTGCACCGGTTCACCCAGGGGCTGGCCGCCGAACTCGTCGACGCCAACATCGCGGTGAACGCGGTGGGGCCCACGAGCGCGGTGCGCACCCCCGGGGCCGACGCCCTGATCCCCGAGACCTTCCCGACCGAGCCGGTGGAATACCTCGCGGAGACGGTGCTGGCGATGTGCCATCGGCCGGCTGCCCAGCGAACGGGACTGGTGGCGTTCAGCCTGAACTACCCGTGGTCCCAGGGTCTTGCGGTGCACAGCCTGGACGGCTCGCAGGTCCTGCCGCCGCTGGAACCGCCCGCCACGGCCAATCCCCACATCCCGCCGGCCGGGATCTAGGGTCGTTCAGCTCAGCACCGGGTGGGCCATGGCGCAGAAGCTGTGGCAGACCCGGTCAAAGACGATGACATCGGGTGTCTCCGGGTCGAACCAGCGGTCCACCGACGCCCAGTGAATGGGGTGCATCAGGTAGCTGCCGGTCAACGCGGCGGCGTCGGCGAACTCCTGCTCGAAGACATGGGTCCACGGTGTGGCCCCGACCGGGTCGATGACCGTGCTGAGCTGCCAGGCGCGGATCGCGCCGATGAAATCCGCCATCGCCGCCAGTTCCTGCTCGAACTGCCTCACCCGCTGCGCGTCCGCGCCCGGATGCACCCGCAGCAACAGGGTCCGGTAGACGGTCCCGGCCGCCCCGCGCGAGGTCGGCGTCCCACGGTAAGTGGCGCCGTTGACGCGGGTGATCGCCGGCCCGGCGAGGATCTCGGCGAATTCGCCTGCGCCGCGTTGCCAGCGATCGGCGTCGTCGAAGCGCAGATGGACCAGGATGTCCCCGCCGTTGCGTGAGGACGGGTTGGTCGGGGCGACCAGCCAGCGTCGGGGGCGCGTCCTCTCGGCGGCGGCGCTCAGCGCGGTGAGCACCGGTTGGCGCTCGTCGGGCGCCACGTCCACCAGTCGGGTCACGCTAAACATCGGTGCCGTCCGTCACCGCGCACAGCGCATCGACGTGGTCGGCGGCCGCGGCGACCGACCGGGTTCGCGACTCGACGAGGGCCTCGATCTGCGACCACCACCGGCCCAGCTGCGGGTCAACGCGACCCTTCCACGTCATCTGCCACCACTGTGTCGGCCCGGGCAGGGTCCAGGTCGCGGTGACGGTGTTGGACCGGTCGGGAAACCAGATGGGCGGGCTGACCAGGATGTGCTGCAACGTCATCCCGCGCTCACGGGCCCCGGGGGCGTATTCGGCGAGGTAGCGCTGCACGAACTCTCGGGCCTGCCCGGGCTTGGTCTCCACCCGGTCGACGACGAAGACGACGTCGCGACTCTGCGCATCGGACATACCAGCAGCGTAGGGCGCGCGGGTTTCGCCGGACCGGTCGTCATCCCGGAGATCGGGAGAGCGCCGTTGACGTCCCCGGCCGGGGCGGTGACTGTAGCCCGATGGATGATCGCAGCCCCGATCCCTTCGCCCCCGCCCGACTCGGGCCGGTGCGTCTGCGCAATCGCATCATCAAAGCCGCGACGTCGGAGGGACGCTCCCCCGACGGGTCCGTCACCGACGACCTGATCGACTTTCACCGCCGCTACGCCGAAGGCGGTGTGGGGATGACGACGGTCGCCTACTGCTGTGTGTCGCCGCAGGGAGCCAGCGCCCCGGGCCAGATCGTGATGGCCCCCGCAGCGGTGCCGGGGCTGCGCCGGTTGACCGACGCCGTCCACGAGGCCGGCGCAGCGATCTCGGCCCAGTTGGGACACGCGGGTGTGGTGGCACCGAAGAAGCTGACCGGGGTCACCGCGATGGCACCGAGCCGATTCATCAATCCGACGTCGCTGGCCTACTGCCGGGCGATCAGCCGCGACGAGATCGCCGCCGTCATCGACCAATTCGGCCAGGCGGCCCGGGTGGCCGCCGACGCGGGCTTCGACGCCGTCGAACTGCACTTCGGTCACCTGTATCTGCCCAGCTCGTTTCTGAGCCCGTTGATCAACCGGCGCACGGACGAATACGGCGGCGACATCGACGCACGCTCACGGCTGGTTCGCGAGATCGCCGCCCGGGTCCGCGAGGTCGTCGGCGACCGGCTCGGACTCATCGCCAAGGTCAACATGGACGACGGTCTGCCCGGCAGCATCTGGCTCGACGAGGCGTTGCGAACGGTGCAGCTGCTCGACGGTGACGCGATGCTCGACGCGATCGAGTTGACCCAGGGATCGTCGGTGTACAAACCGATGTATCTGTTCCGGGGTGATGTGCCGGTGCGCGAGTTCGCCCGGGTGATGCCCCCGGCTCTGCGCCCGGCCGTCCGAATGCTGGGCAAGTCGATCATGGGCAGCTACCCGTACCACGACCTGTACATGCTGGAGGCGGCACGGCAGTTCGTGCCCGTCGTGCAGAACACGAAACTCATTCTGCTGGGCGGGATCACCGAACGCGGGCACTTCGACACCGCGATGCAGGAGGGGTTCGACTTCGTGGCGATGGGGCGGGCGCTGCTGCGCGAACCGGACCTGGTCAACACCCTGCGCGACGATCCGACGGCACGCAGCCGCTGCAACCACAACAACAAGTGCATGGTGACGGTGTTCTCCCGCACCCATTGCGTCCTGGACCCCGACCAGCGGTATGCCAGTGCGGATTCCGCGGCTCGCTCAGTCGCCCAGGATTCTGCTGACCAGGTCGGCGACGTCGGCGCACGCCCGGGCTCGGGCGTCCCGACAGATGTCGAGTGACGGCATCGTCATGAAGCCGTGGATGGCGCCGTCGTAGTAGCGCTGCACGGTCGGAACACCCGCGGCCTGCAGTGCCTCGGCGTAGGCGATGGCCTCGTCGCGCAGCGGATCGTGACCGGCGGCGACGAGGACGGCCGGCGCCAGCCCGTCCAGATCGGCGTTCAAGGGCGAGGCGTAGGGGTCACGACGGTCGGCGGGGTCGGGCACGTACTGGTCCCAGTACCACTGCAGCGCCTCACGCGGGTTGTAGAAACCGGATCCGAACCGGCGGTAGGAGTCGTTGTCGAAATCGGCGGCCACGATCGGGTACAGCAGCAGTTGACCGGCCAGCGCCGGGCCACCGCGGTCGCGTGCGAGCAGTGCGGTGACGGCGGCGAGGTTACCCCCGGCACTGTCCCCGCCGACGAACAGCGCCCGACGCTCACCGCCCCAGCGCGAACACTCGTCGGCAGCCCACCGGCAGGCGTCGTAGAGATCCTCCGCGGCGGCCGGCCACCGGCCCTCGTCCGGCGCCCGCCGGTAGTCCACGGCGACGACGACGGCGGGAATGCGGTTGGCGAAGTCGCGACACAACCCGTCGTGGCTGTCCAGGTCGCAGAACACCCACCCGCCGCCGTGGGCGTAGAGCAGGGTGGGCATCGGCCCCGGCGCCGCCGGGCGGTAGATCCGCACCGCGATGGGCCCGCCCGTGCCGGCGACGACGACGTCGTCGACCGCGGCCACCGGCTCCGGGGATGTCGGCGCGACGAATCGCCGGCGGATCGCGGCGCGGGCCTGGGCTCCCGACATGGTGTGCACCGCAGGGAATCCCGCGTCCAGATCGGCGATGATCGCGGCGATCTGCGGGTCGAGGCTGTCGTGGGGCGCCTTGGTGGCGCTCACGCCGGCCGGCGCCCGGCGAGCTCCCGGCTCGGCCCGTGCGCCAGGGGGCTGGCCGACAGCGGCCGCATCTTCTGCAGGGTCGGCGCCACGCGACCGATGCGCGCCTCCATGGCCCGCCAGATCGCCAGCGCGGTCATCCGCACCGGCGAGGCCAGCCGCTGATCGAACGTCATCTGGCCCGCCGGGCCGCAGACCGACAGCGCGGCCACGGCTTCACCGGGGTTGCCGATCGGCGCCGCCAGACAGCCCACGCCGGCCATCGCCTCTTCCCGGTCGACGGCGACACCGCGTTCGCGGATCCGGCCCAGCTCGGCCCGCAGCTGCGTACCGGTGGCGATCGAGTAGCGGGTGCGGTGTGCCAACGGCCCGGCACAGATCTCGTCGAGCTCGGCGGGGTCGACGTAGGCCAACAGCGCCTTGCCCAGCGCGGTGCAGTGCGCGGGCTGGCGCCCGCCGACGCGGGTGGGGATGGCCGAGGCCATCCGGTTGCCGATCTTCTCGATGAAGAAGACGTCGGGCCCGTCCAAGATCGCCAGGTGCACGACCAGCCCGGTTGCGGCGTGCAGTTCGCGCAGCTTGGGCAGGGCGGCGTTGTGCAGGCGATCCTGGTGCATCGCCAGCGATCCCAGCTCGACCAGCCGGATGCCGAGTTCGTAGTCCCGGCCGTCGCGGCGCAGCCAGCGCAGCTGGACGAGGCTCTCCAGCATCCGGTGCGCCGACGATCGCGGCAGGCCGGTGCGACGCACGATCTGGGCCAGGGTGAGCCGCCCCGGCCCCTCGAACGCGTCCAGGATCAGCGAGACACGGTCGATGACCGCCTTCGGCGCATCGCTGGGCTCGGCGGGGGCGATCGGGGCGGGCGGCGCGAAGGTCGCTGTCATGAATCAGTCCTCCAAGACCAGATATTACTGATAGGCATATGTCGTCTAGAAATATGACTATCACACATATGTGCGTCTTGTCACATGATCGGACCGAATGGGGCCCCAGGCACGGGGTGGGCCGGCTGGACCCTCCTTTAGGGCCGCATCGCCGCCGGGAGGTCATCGACCCACTGGTGTCCCCAGTAGCTGTCGGCGGTGATCTCCTCGGCGGTGTAGAACGCTTCGTCCACCCGCGCACCGGCGGTGCCGAACTCGATGTCCCAGTCGCCGGGGGCGCGCACGTAGAACGACACCATCTTGTCGTTGGTGTGCCGACCCAGCGTCGAGGACAGCGGGAAGCCGTCGCGGTTCACGCGGTCGAGCGCCTGGCCGACCGCGTCGAGGGTGTCCACCTCGACCATCAGATGGATCAGGCCGGGGTCGCGCAGGGTCGACGCCGGGCACAGCGCCAGACTGTGGTGACGTTGGTTGACCCCGAGGAAACGCACCCGCACCGGCCCGAACTCCGCGGGCACCGGCACCCGGAAGGCGCCGCGGGACCGGAATCGGAGCACCCGGGTGTAGAAGTCGACGCTGGCCTCGACGTCGAGGGCCGGCACCACGACGTGGCCGAGCCCCTGATCGCCGGTGACGAACCGCGCGCCGAACGGGGTGACGACCGGGCTGTGGTCGAGGACCGGGCCGTGAAACGCCTCCAGCGCCCGCCCGGACGGGTCGTCGAAGGCGATGGCCTGCTCCACCCGGCGGTCGTCGGCCTCCTGCTGCGACAGGTGCCGGTAGGGCACGTCGGCGCCGTCGAGGGCGCGCGCCAGATCGGTCAGCGCCTCACCGTCGCGGACCTCCCATCCGATGGTGACGATCCTGTCGGCCTCGCCGGGCGTGACGACGATGCGCGCGGACCGTTCGTCCATCCGCAGGTGCAGCGCGCCGGGATCGGCGCCGGTGCCCTCGGCGAAGCCCAGAACGTCGAAGGCAAAGTGACGCCAGCGGTCCAGGTCCGTTGCCTGGACGATGACGTAGCCGAGACTCTTGATCGGACTGCTGATCATCGCCGGGCCCTCAGATCATCGCCCGCAGCGGCCCCTGCGGGTCCACACCCAGCGAGCTGAGCGCCGAGGCGTGGTACACGGTACCGGGGACGTGGATGGCGTGGGCCTGGGCGACGTGGACGTCACGCCAGTAGCGTTGCAGCGGCTTGTCCATGCGGGTCGCGTTCCCCCCGCAGCGGGCGAACACCTCGTCGACCGCGGAGACCGCACGCCACACCGCCCGCACCTGGTTGCGGCGCCCGGCGGCCCGATCGGCGAAGTCGACCTCGCCGCCGGCGGCGACGACGTCGTAGATGCGGTCGACGTTGACCAGCAGCTCCGTACGCGCGGATTCGATATCGGCCGCGGCCTCGCCGATCGCGAACATCACATACGGGTCGTCCTTGATCGCGACCCCGCTGGAGGTCACCCGCTCCCGTTGATAGTCCAGGGCGGCGGCCAGCGCGCCCTCGGCGATGCCGATGGCCGCGGAACTGATGCCCAGCGGGAACATGGTCGACCACGGCATCAGATACAGCGGCTCGGTCATCCCGGCTTCCCGTTGCGCCGAGCCGTCCATGACCTTCATTCCGTCCATCGTGCGGTAGTCCGGAACGAACGCGTCCTTCACGATCACGTCTTTGGACCCGGTGCCGCGCAAACCTACGACATCCCACGAGTCCTCGACGATCTCGTAGTCCTTGCGGGGAAGGATCATGTGCAGCATCTGCGGCGGCATGAGCGGCTTGCCGTCGCTGCCACCGACCATGGCGCCCAATATGATCCAGTCGCAGTGGTCGGTGCCGGAGCTGAACTGCCACCGGCCGTTGAAGATGTAGCCGCCGTCGACCGGCTTCGCGACCCCCTGCGGGGCGTAGGGGGAGGCGATCCAGGTGTCGGCGTCGTCGGCCCAGATCTCTTCGGCGACACGGGGGTCGGCATATCCGAGCTGATAGGGATGCACACCCACGACGCCGTTGATCCAGCCCGCCGACGGGTCGAGGGCCGCGGTCGCCATCACGGTCTCGGCGAACTCACGCGGATGGACCTCCAAGCCGCCGTGGCGTTTCGGCTGAAGCAAGCGGATGGACCCGATCTGCTTCATGATCTTGACCGTGTCGTCGGTCAGTTTGCCGATCTTCTCGGCTTCGGCGGCCTGATCGCGGAGCTTGTCGGAGAGTTCGGCGACGCTGTCGATAACCCGTTTCGTCATGCCCATGATGGTGACGGCCGGAGCGGTGTTCGCGGGCGGCTGTCCCGGTCAGCGGAAGTTAATCATCACCGCAGCGGTCCGGACCGCCGGGACCAGACCGCGTCGCCCGGTCACCGGGAAGCGGGTCTGCTGCGGCCCGCCGCCGACCCTACGGTGCGGACCGTGACGAATATGACGGACAGCCAGACCGATGTCGTTGTGGTCGGAGCCGGATTCGGCGGGCTCTACGCTCTGCACAAACTCCGCGGCCAGGGGCTCTCCGTGCGGGTGTTCGAGGCGGCGCCCGACGTGGGCGGCACGTGGTATTTCAACCGCTATCCGGGCGCGCGGTGCGACGTCGAGAGCGTCGACTACTGCTACTCGTTCTCCGATGAGCTCCAGCAGGAGTGGTCGTGGAGCGAGAAGTACGCGACCCAGACCGAGATCCTCGCCTACATCAACTGGGTCGCCGACAAACTGCAGTTGCGGAACGGAATCACCGTCAACACCCGGGTGACGGCGGCGACGCTGGACGAGGCGACCGGCCGCTGGCAGGTCACCGCCGAGGGCCCGGAGGGAACCGAGAACGTCTGCGCCCGTTTCGTCGTCATGGCGACCGGACCGCTGTCGGCGGCACTGACACCGGATTTCCCCGGGCTCAAGGACTTCGCCGGCCGGATCTATCACACGGCCCACTGGCCGCACGAGGGCGTGGATTTCACCGGTCAACGGGTCGCGGTCATCGGCACCGGCTCCTCGGGGATCCAGTCGATCCCGGTGATCGCCGAGCAGGCCGATCACCTCTACGTCTTCCAGCGCACCCCCAACTACAGCGTCCCGGCGGGCAACCGCCCGCTGACCGACGACGAACTCGTCGAGATCAAGGCCACCTACGCCGAGCGCCGGCGGCGCTCGTGGCAGAGCGGCGGGGGCTCACCGCATGTGACGCACCCGAAGCTGACGATGGAGGCCTCCCCCGCGGAGCGTCGCGCCGCATTCGAGAAGCGCTGGGATCTCGGCGGGGTGTTGTTCTCCAAGACCTTCGCCGACCAGATGACCGACCTGCAGGCGAACGAGGAGGCGCGCAAGTTCTACGAGGAGAAGGTCCGCGCCATGATCGACAACCCCGACCTGGCGGACCTGCTGATCCCCAACGACCATCCGATCGGCACGAAGCGGATCTGCACCGATACGAACTACTTCGCCACCTTCAACCGCCCGCACGTCGAGTTGATCAGCGTCCGCTCCACACCGATCGAATCCATCGATGCGACCGGGATCAACACCTCCGACGCGCACTACGACCTCGACGCGATCGTGTTGGCGACCGGGTTCGACGCCATGACCGGTGCGCTGGCCAAGATCGACATCGCCGGTCGCGACGGCCGGCGCCTGGTCGACGCATGGGCCGACGGGCCGCGAACCTACCTCGGGATGGCCATCGACGGCTTCCCGAACCTGTTCCTGCTGTCCGGGCCCGGCTCCCCGGCGGTGCTGGCCAACATGGTGTTGCACGCCGAAGCGAATGTGAACTGGATCGCCGCGGCGATCACCTACCTCGACGAGCACGGGTACGCCGCGATCGAGGCCTCCCCCGAGGCGGTCTCGGACTGGATCGCCGAATGCAACCGACTCGCCGACGCGACGCTGTTCCCCCGCGCGAACTCCTGGTATATGGGTGCCAACGTTCCCGGCAAACCGCGGATCTTCATGCTGTTCATCGGCGGCTTCGGGGTGTATCTCGACATCTGCGACGAGGTCGCCCGCGAGGGCTACCGGGGGTTCGTGCTGCACCGTGCTGCCTAGGGCTGCCTAGGGCTGCCTAGGGCTGCCTAGGTGTTCTCGGTCCCGGTGTTCTCGACCCCGACCACTCCCACCATTCTTTCAGCAAATTTCCAGAGAAAACGCCCGGTGAAAACACTCCGTTAAAAAATGGGGCCCGGGTGTTAAAAGACCGTTAACGATCCTTTCTCTCGTCACTCGAACGCGCAGGCTGAGCCCGCAATTCATTAGCGTGGCAACACATTCGTTGAGTCCGCGTTCTGCAGACGAGGAGCAGACATGTCTTTTGTCACCACCCGCCCGGAGGCCCTGTCGGTCGCCGCCGGCAACCTGGAGGCACTCGGCTCCGCCCTGGCCGCCCACAACGGCGCCGCCGCCGCCCCGACCACGACGATCGCCCCGGCCGCCGCCGACCCCGTCTCGGCGCTGCAGGCCACCCAGTTCTCCGCCTACGGCACCCTGTATCAGCAGATCAGCGCCCAGGCCGACGCGATTCATCAGATGGTGGTGCACACCCTCGGCTCCAACGCCGCCTCCTACGGCGGCACCGAGTCGCTGAGCACGCTGGATGTCGGCTCGTCAGCGGCGTCGTCGGGTCTGCTGGGGATGGTCACCGGCGGTGGCTCCTACGGCCCGGTGGCCAGCTTGCTGAGTAACGCCGCAATGATGGGCATCGGCCAGGTCAGCAACTTCGGCTCGGCCGCTTCCATTTTCAGCGCCATCCCGCCGGCGGCGCTCACCGGCGAGACCGACCTGGGCGCTGGGGAGGCGATCGCGGCCGAGGGCGCCGCCCCGGCCGCCGCGCCGGCCGCCAGCACCGCGGGCGCAGCCACACCGGTCAGCGCCGCCACCGGGCAGGCCGCCAGCGCCGGGCGCCTTTCGGTGCCGGCCAGCTGGGGCACCGCCGCACCCACCGCGGCCAATCCCGCCGCCGCCCTGAACGGGGTGGCCCGAGCCGGCGCGGCCTCGGCGCAGATGCCGTTCGCCGGGGTGCCGGGCGGGCTTCCGGCGGCCGCCGGCGGTGACCACCACGGACCCGCCGGGGCCGCCAAGTACGCCATTAAAGCCAAACTGACGCCGCGACCGCCGGCCGTGTAGCGGGAAGGACCCCGATGATTTTTGCCGCACTCCCCCCGGAGATCATCTCCGGCTGGATGTACACCGGACCCGGGGTGGGCCCGATGATGGCCGCCGCCGGGGCGTGGAACGGGCTGGGCAGCGAGCTGGGCACCACCGCGATCGCCTACCAGTCGGTGATCACCGCGCTGACCACCGAAGAGTGGCTGGGCCCGACCGCGATGACGATGGCCACCTCGCTGGCGCCCTACGTGACCTGGATGTTCCAGACCGCCGAGGCCGCCGAGCAGGCCGGCGCGCAGGCGATGGCGTCGGCCGCCGCCTACGAGAGCGCGTTCGCGATGACGGTGCCGCCCCCGGTGATCGCCGCCAACCGGGTGCAGCTGGCCACCTTGGTCGCCACCAACATCCTCGGCCAGAACACCGCGGCGATCGCCGCCACCGAGGCCCACTACGCCGAGATGTGGGCCCAGGACGCCTCCGCCATGTACGGCTATCTCGCCGCGTCGGCGGCCGCCGCGCAGCTCACCCCGCTGTCCGCACCGACCGGCCCGCACGGTACCGGGGTCGCCGCCCCGGCAGCCACCGGCCAAGCCGGGTTGTCCCAGCTGGTCGACCAGCTGCCCGCCGCCATGCAGCAACTCAACACCGCCATCTCACCCACCACGCTGGGCAACGCGGCCAGCAGCATCACTCCCGCCGGTTTCCTCGGCGACCTGGTGAATTCGACCGGCGGCGTCGGGTTGTGGAACGGCGCCACCACGGTAACCAACGCGGCGGGCAACATCGTGTCCTGGAACGTGTTCACCGCCATCGCCGCCGCGGTCGGTAACTCGGCGTCGGCCGCCGGGCGCGGTGTGGTGCCCACCGCCACCGCTCAGGGCCTGGACCTCATCTCCGGGGCGTCGGGCGGCCCGACCGCCACCCCGCACGCGACGGTGGCCGCGCTCGGCGACGCCTACGAGGTCGACGGGCTGTCGGTCCCGCCGAGCTGGGCGGCCACCGCCCCGCCCGACCTGGACGGCGCACCCGACCTGGACGGGTCGGACGGCGTGGTGCTCGCCGACGCCGCCGAACCGGCGTCGGCCGACGGGTTCACCATCCCCAGCGCGGCCGGGTTCGTCGCGGCCGGGGCCCTGGCACCGATGGCGCTGCGCAACCGGCGCAGCGCCGACGTCGCATCCCCGTCGCTGCTGTCCCGGTCGAAGGCACGCAAACGCAAGACGCCGCGCCGCCGCGCCCAGCCGAAGGCCGAGTGAGCCGGGTCACCGGCGTTTTTCGTTCCGCACCCGCACTGCCCCATACTTGAGGGATGACCGCGCAGGCCCGTCCCGCGCCGCGCCCCGGTGGCCGCCACCGGATGCCGCGGCAGTCGGTGCGCGTCGCGCGCGGCCTGGCGCGCAGCCTCACCGCGCTGGTCTCGGTGGCCGCGATGCTGGTGACCGGGGCCGGCTACTGGGTGGCGCACGGCGCCCTGGACGGCATCACCGTCTCCGACGCGCTCACCGCCGACGACCCGCACTCGACCGGCGGGGAGATGAACATCCTGCTGATGGGCCTGGACTCCCGCAAGGACCAGGACGGCAACGACCTGCCCGACGCCGTGCTCAGCCAGCTGCACGCCGGGGACTCCGACGACGGCGGCTACAACACCAACACGCTGATCCTGGTGCATGTCGGCGCCGACAACCGGGTGGTCGCGTTCTCGATCCCGCGGGACGACTACATCGCGTTCAGCGGCATCCCGGGTTACGACCACATCAAGATCAAGGAGGCCTACGGGCTGACCAAGGCCTACACCGCCAACCAGCTCGCCGAGGACGGCGTCGAGGACCAAAAAGAGTTGGAGACCCGCGGCCGGGAAGCGGGACGGGTTGCGACCCTGCGGGCGGTGCGCAACCTGACCGGGGTGCCGATCGACTACTTCGCCGAGGTCAACCTGGGCGGCTTCTACGATCTCACCGAGAGCCTCGGTGGGGTGGAGGTCTGCCTCAACCACGCCGTCTACGACGAGTACTCCGGCGCGGACTTCCCCGCCGGACGCCAACGTCTGACCGCCGCCCAGGCGTTGGCGTTCGTGCGCCAGCGCCACGGCCTGGACAACGGCGATCTGGACCGCACCCACCGCCAGCAGGCGTTCCTGGTGTCGGTGATGCACCAACTCAACGACTCCGGCACCTTCAGCGACCTCGGCAAACTCAAACGGCTGATGGCGGTGGTCCGCAAGAACGTGGTGCTCTCCGCCGGGTGGGGCGAAGAGCAGTTCCGCCGGATGCAGGCCCTGGCCGGCGGCGAGGTGGAGTACCGCACGCTGCCGGTGCTGCGCTACGACATGATCGACGGCCAGTCGGTCAACATCGTCGACCCGGCCGCGATCCGGGCGGAGGTGGCCGCCGCGATCGGCAAGGACACCACCCCGACGACCACCACCGACCACATGCCCGACCCGAACACGCTCGTCGACGTGGTCAACGCCGGTGACACCGCGGGGCTGGCCTCCACCGTCTCCTACTCGCTGGAGGAGATCGGCTACGGCACCGACGCCGTGCGCGACGCCGAGGACGGCGATCCCACCACCACCGTGATCAGCTACGGCGCCGGCGCCGACATCGACGCAGCCCGCATCGGCGAACTGCTCGACATCGATGTCGCCGAGGCCCCCGACCCGGCGCTGCCGGCCGACCGGATCCAGGTCACGCTGGGCCCCGGCTACTACCCGCCGGCGCTGACCACCACGACCACCACGAGCACGACCAGCACCACCGCCAGCACATGGGAATCCGACGACGACCCGTGGAACACCGAGCCCACCCCCGACGAGGGCCGGCCCATCGAGGGCGGCGGCGGCATCCCCTGCGTCAACTGACCCCTCCCGGCTCGGCCGGAGGCTGAAGCCTGCTGAGATCGACGTCTCAGCGGACATACGGGGCCCTATACGCGGGTGTGTGTCCGCTCAGGCGTCGATCTCAGTCGCCACCCGGGCTCCGGGGGTCCGGGACGTGGGGATGCCGGGGTCAGGGACGGGTGAGGAAGTCGATCACGACGCGCTCGAAGGCGTCCTTGGCCTCGATCATCGTCCAGTGCCCGCAGTTGGGGAAGACGTGGAACTCCGCGTCGGGGATGGTGCGCAGCGGGATCAGGGCCATGTCCAGCGGGCTGACCCGGTCATCGCGGCCCCAGGTCACCAGCGTCGGCACCGACAGCCGGTGCATCATCGCCCACGGCTGCGGGGCCTTGGCGGAGCGCATCATCGCGACCATCGCCGCGAACGCCTCGCTGCCGTACATCCGGCGCGCACCGGCCAGGGTCTCCGGGTCGGTGGCCAGCGCCCACCGTTCCTCGATGAGCTCATCGGTGATCACGGCCGGGTCGTAGACCATCGACCGCAGCCAGCGCACCAGCCGGTCGCGGGTGGGGTCGTCGGTGAACTCCTGCAGCAGCCGGATTCCCTCGGCCGGGCCGGGGGTGAGCAGGTTGGTGCCGATCCCGCCGATCGTGACCAGCCGGCGCACCCGCTCGGGGTTGCTGATCGCGTAGTTGATGCCGACCGCACCGCCCATCGAGTTGCCGACGATGGCCACCGACTCCAACCCCAGCGCCTCGGTGAACGCCGGAACCGCGGCGAACGCGGTGATCATCGGGTGCCCACCGAAGTCGTCGCTGACCCCGAACCCGGGGAATTCCAGCACCAGGCAGCGGAACCGCTCGGCGAACGTCGGCAGCACGCCGCGGAAGTTGCGCCAGCCGGTCACGCCGGGCCCGGAGCCGTGCAACAGCACCAGCGGCGGACCGTCGCCGGCCTCGTGGTAGCGCAGCACCCCGTTCTCGGTGCTGACTTCCCGCAGGGTGTCGTCGTAGCTGAGCTCTGCCGCCATCTCTCTCCTGACCTGGTTGGGACCCGGTTGGGCCACGATCGATTTTATCGGGTGGCCCGAAACGCCCGGAACCGCCGGCCGTAGCCGATCAGGGTGCGCACCGGAACGCTGCGCGGCCAATCGTCGGCCCGGAAAAAGGCATCGGAGCCGCCGTCGACGAAGATGACGCTGCCGCAGAGGAATTCGGCCGGCTCGGAGAGCATGAACATCATCCAGTCGCCGAGCTGCCCGGCGTCGCCGAAATGGCCCACCGGCACCGGGAACGCCTGCACCGCCTTGGCCTGTCCGGGGGTGGCGAGCTGTTTCTCCAACAGTGGGGTCATGATCGCCCCCGGCGCCAACACGTTGAGCCGGATGTCGGCGCCGGCCCACGCCGGGAGCACCGCGTGACGGCGCACCCAGCGCGACACCGCGATCTTGGAGGCGGCGTAGGCGAGCGACGGGGCCCCGGGGCCGAACACCGCCACCACCCGTTCGGCGCGGCGCGCCTTGGAGGCCAACAGTGCGCGCACCGCGAGACCCGGGACCGCGGGGGTGACGGTGGTGGAGTTGCTGCCGATCACCACCACCTTGGCGACCCCGTCGGAGGCGGCCAGCGCCGCACGCCACGCCCCCAGCAGTTCCACCACACCGAAATAGTTGACCTGCAGCAACGTCCGCACACCGCCGCGCCCGGGGGTGGGGCCCAGCCCGGCCGCGAGCACCGCGCCGTCCAGACTCCCCTCGGCGGCGTCGAGCACCGCCTGCGCCGCACCCGCCCGCCCGGCCGGCGTCGACAGGTCCGCGGTCACCTCGGTGTCGCGCATATCCACCCCGATGACCCGGTGGCCGGCCGCGCGGAGCTTCTCCGCGGCCTGTCGACCCATCCCGGATGCGGCGCCGGTGACTGCGTACACGCCCATCAGAGCACTCCCCGTAACCCCTCGGCGCCGAATACCGGCTCGAGCATCCCAGTGAAATCCGGTCCGCGGCGCAATGATTGGCCACCGTCGACGTTGATGATCTGCCCGGTGATCCACTCGGCGGCGTCGGAGAGCAAAAACAGGGTCAGGTTCGCGATGTCGCCGACCTCGCCGGGCCGCGGCAGCGGGGTGTTGACCCGGTAGTCCGCCGACAGCGCCGGGGAGTCGAGGATGGCGGTGACCAGCTCGGTGCGGATCAGCCCGGGCCGGATCCCGTTGACCCGGACCCGGGAGGCGCCGAGCTCGTCGGCGGCCAACATCACCAGGTGGTCGACCCCGGCCTTGGTGGGCCCGTAGGCGCCGAACCAGCGGTGGGTGTTGCTCGCCGCGATCGACGAGATCGCGACGAACGCCCCGCCCCCGCCGCGCACCAGCTGCGCGGCACTGTGTTTGAGCACATGCATGGTGCCGGTGAGGTTCAGCGCGACGGTGCCGTCCCAGGCCGCGGCGTCGATCTGGGTGACCGGCCCGATCGTCTGCGAGCCGCCGGCGCAGTGCGCCACCCCGTGCAGCCGGCCGCGCCAGTCGACCACCTCCGCGACCGCGTCGGCGACCTGCCGTTCGTCGGTGATGTCGGTGCTGCGGTAGCGCACCCGGTCGGGCTCGCCGAGCCCATCGGCCGCGGCGGCCAGCCGCTGCTCGTCGCGCCCGACCAGCAGCACCGCCGCGCCGGCGGCGACCAGCGCGTCGGCCACGCCGCGGCCGATCCCGCTGCCCCCGCCGGTGACCAGATAGGCGCGATCCGCTAAGCCCAGCTGCACATCGACTCCTGTCGCCGAACCGCCATGTCTGCTGCGGACGCTACACCGCCGGCGGGCCGCCTCTAGGGGCGGTCGCGGCGCGCCAGCTGGGTCGGCCCGGCGGTGCGCCAGTCGGGCACCTCCGGCGGCAGCGCCACCGGGAACCGGTTGTCGTTGGCCGCAGACCAGTGCGCATGGCCGAGTTCGTGGATGTGGAACCCGTGCCGCAGCGCCTCGGTGAAGCCCATCGCGTCGGCGGCGGCGTTGACCGAGTCCTTGATGAGCAGGCTCGCCATCGTCGGCAGTTCGCTGATCCGGCGGGCGAACGCCAGGGTGTTCTCGGCGAGGTCGTCGACGGGGAACACCTTCGACACCATGCCCAGACGGTGGGCCTCGTCGGCGTCGATGGAGTCCCCGGTCAACAACAGTTCCTTGGCCTTGCGGGGGCCGAACTCCCACGGATGGGCGTAGTACTCCACCCCGGGCATACCCAGGCGCACCCCGACCACGTCGGAGAACCGGGCGTCGTCGGCGGCGACGATCAGGTCGCACGCCCACATCAGCATCAGCCCGGCGGAGATCACGTTGCCCTGCACGGCGGCGATCGTGATCTTGCGCAGGTCCCGCCAGCGCCGGGTGTTCTCGAAGTAGAAATGCCATTCCTGCAGGTAGGTCTTCTCCGCCACGCCGCTGCGGGTGCCGCCGTGGGTGGTGAAGGTGCGGTGCTGGCCGGGTCCGGGGCGCCGCTCGGCCAGGGCGGCCTCCGAGCCGAGGTCGTGCCCGGCGGAGAAGTTCCGGCCGCGGGCGGCGAGGATCACCACCCGCACCGTGTCGTCGGCCTCCGCGCGGGTGAACGCCTCGTCGAGGGCGACCAGCAGGGTGCGGGTCTGCGCGTTGTGGGTCTCGGGGCGGTTGAGCCAGATCCGGGCGATCCGCCCGTCCTCGAGGGTCTCGTAGGTCACCAGGTCGGTGACCGGTTCAGCGGTCATCCCCGGCACGATACCGGTCACCGGGCTGCCACCAGCAGGGCATTTCGCCTAGAGTTGGCCCATGGCTGCTAAATCAGACTCCTCCGAACTCGGCGAGGTGGAACCCCTGGCCGACACCACCGAGCGTCAGGCCCGGCGGGTGGTGGCCGCCTACGCCACCGACGCCGACGAGTGCCGGGTGTTCCTGTCGATGCTGGGTATCGGGCCGGCCAAGATCGAGGCCTGAGTGACCGAACGGGTCCCGACCGGCACGTCGGACTTCGTGGTGGTCGCCAACCGTCTGCCGATCGACCTGGAACGTCACCCCGACGGCACCACCACCTGGCAACGCAGCCCCGGCGGTCTGGTGACCGCGCTGGAACCGCTGCTGCGCCGCCGGCGCGGCGCCTGGGTGGGCTGGCCGGGCGTGGCCGACCTCTCACCGGCCGAGCGGGAGCCGATCATCGACGGCGACCTGGTGCTGCACCCGGTCACGCTCAGCGACGACGACGTCGCGCAGTACTACGAGGGGTTCTCCAACGCCACCCTGTGGCCGCTGTATCACGACGTGATCGTCAAACCGATCTACCACCGCGGCTGGTGGGACCGCTACGTGGAGGTCAACCGCCGGTTCGCCGAGGCCACCTCGGCGGCGGCCGCCGACGGCGCCACCGTCTGGGTGCAGGACTATCAGCTGCAACTGGTGCCGCGGATGCTGCGGGAGCTGCGCCCCGATCTGACGATCGGGTTCTTTCTGCACATCCCGTTCCCGCCGGTGGAGCTGTTCATGCAGATGCCGTGGCGCACCGAGATCACCGAGGGCCTGCTCGGCGCCGACCTGGTCGGTTTCCACCTCACCGGCGGCGCGCAGAACTTCCTGATCCTGGCGCGCCGGCTGGCCGGGGCGGCCACCTCCCGCGCGTCGGTGGGGGTGCGCTCCCGGTTCGGCGAGGCCGCCTACGACGACCGGGTGGTGCGGGTGGGGGCCTTCCCGATCTCGATCGACTCCGCCGCCTTGGACCGGCGGGCCCGCAACCGCGACATCCGCCGACGGGCCCGGGAGATCCGCGCCGAGCTGGGCAATCCGCGCACGATCCTGCTCGGGGTGGACCGGCTGGACTACACCAAGGGCATCGACGTGCGCCTCAAGGCGTTTACCGAACTGCTCGCCGAGGGCCGCGCCCACGGCGAGGACACCGTGTTCGTGCAGTTGGCCACCCCCAGCCGGGAGCGGGTCGAGTCCTACCGGGCGCTGCGCGACGACATCGAGCGCCAGGTCGGCCACATCAACGGCGAGTACAGCCGGGTCGGGCATCCGGTGGTGCACTACCTGCACCGGCCGATCCCGCGCGACGAGCTGATCGCGTTCTTCGTCGCCGCCGACGTCATGCTGGTCACCCCGCTGCGCGACGGCATGAACCTGGTCGCCAAGGAGTACGTGGCCTGCCGCAGCGACCTGGGTGGGGCGCTGGTGCTCAGCGAGTTCACCGGCGCCGCCGACGAACTGCGCCAGGCCTACCTGGTCAACCCGCACGACCTCGACGGGGTCAAAAACGTCATCGAGACGGCGATCACCCAGACCCCCGAGGACGGCCGGCGGCGCATGCGGGCGCTGCGACGCCAGGTGCTCACCCACGACGTGGACCGCTGGGCCCGCTCGTTTCTGGATGCGTTGGCGAGCACGGCGGCGCCGACCAATCCGGCGAGCGGTCCGGGCGACTCTGCTTAGATGGGGACACCATGAGATTTGCCAGTGGCCTGACCGCCGCCGCGGTCGCGTTCGCCGGTGCGGCGGGCCTGCCGGCGGCCGTCGCCGATCCCCCGCCGCCACCGCCGATGCCGACGATCACCGGGGTGTACGACTACCACGAACCGGACGCCCCGCTGGAGATGTGGGTGATCTATTCGACCTGTGTGCCGCTGGGCTGCACCCTGCACATCTCCACCACGGTGCCGCACACCTCGATCGAGAAGGCCGGCGAGTTCCGGCTGACCAGCGGCCAGTGGGCGGCCACCATCCCGGTGCCCGACGGGGTCAAGTGCGACGACGGCAGCCACGATTACACGATGGAGACCTACACCTTCGACAGCAACACCCTCGCCGGCACCCACACCACCACCCACGCGCCGGTCTGTGGGCTGCCGGCGGCGAAGGTCAGCAAACCGTTCACGTTGACCTACGTCGAGCCGACCCCGATCCCCAACAACGAGCACCCGCTGTGGTGCGACGACCCGTGGTGGTGCCCGTTCTGAGCGGTGCCGCTCAGACCGGCTTGATCATGTCGACGAGCCATTTGCCGTCGATCTTGCGGTAGTCGACCCGCACCCGGGCCGGCTCGACGAACGGTTCCCCGCTCGGGTCGGTGACGGTGCGGTTGAGGAACACCAGCACGCTCGCCGAGGTGCGGCCGGCGTCGACCATCCCCTGACCGATCACCGAGATCTGGCTGACCAGCTTGCGTTCCCGGGCCTGCGGGATCACCACGGTGGTCACCTGCTGCTCGAAATCGGGCCGGTAGCGCGGGGTGAGCATCGGGTAGACGTCGGTCATGGTGGTTTCCACGGTCTGGTAGTCGAAGCCGAAGATCCGGGGAATGGTCTCGGCCGCCAACGCCGGCAGCTCGGCGCGGGCGGACTGCTCGGCGCGGGACTGCACCCGATCCCAGTACAGCCCGCCGCCGACGGCGCCGAGTGCGACCACCGCGCAGGCGAGCACCCCGATCAGCGCCACCGACGCCCGCCGCGCCCACACCGTCATCAGTTGCCCCCGCCGGGCCAGAGCAGGTCGTAGGCGCGCATGGTCCCGCTGCTGTCCTCCTGCACCACCACCCGCAGCCGGTACGGCTGGGACGGCTGGTTGACCCCGTCGTCGATGTTGGTGGGGGTGACCCGGGCCGCGATGAGCACCGACGCCCGGTTGGTCTCCTCGTCGATGTCCTCCAGCGCCGCGGAGTTGATCGTCGCCTCGGAGTCGTTGTTGGTGTAGTGCAGGAACTTCGTCAGCGCGTCGACGGCGCCCGGCTGGGAGAACTTGTCGCGCAGCGGACCGGCGAGGTCGTTGATCCACAAGTCGATGCTTTCCTGCAACGCGTCCTGGCGGAACGTGAACATGTTGACCACGGTCTGGCTGGCGGTGTCGACGAACCGCTGCGCCCGCTGCTGCTCGGCGTGGGCGGTGTGCTGACGGGCCGCGAGCACCGCCACCGCGGCCGCCAGCGCGACGGTCATCACCAGCGCGGTGACGCCGGCGGCCGCCGCCAGCAGCGCCTCGGGGGCGCGGCGGCGGCCGGGCCGGCGCAGCGTCGGGGGGCGTGCCGGGGCCGCCGTGGCCGGCAGCGGCACCCGCGCGGTCGCGGGTTCACCGGCCGGGCCGGCCTGCCGGGAGGCCCGGCGGCGGATCCGCGTCGTCTCCTCGTTCACCACGTCGGCCATTATGCGGGTCGCGGGTCGAGCATCAAATCGACCCAGTTCTCCGCCGGCAGCCCGTCACGTGCCCCGGCGGCGAACACGCTACGGGTACCGTCCTGGTCCACGAACTCCCCGGTGCTCTCGTCATAGGTGCCGTAGGCCGGGCCGGCGGCCTGCGGATCCGGCCCGGGCGGCGGCCCGGGCGGGGGCCGGTTGTACGGCGGCAGCCCGTCGTTGCCGCCCGGGGAGGTGGGCATGTTCTCCTCCGGCGGCGCGTAGTACGGCCACGGCGCCGGCTGCGGACCCACCTCGTTGGGCGGTACCGGCAGCGGGAACGGCGGGTTGGGGGCGGGCCCGGGCCCGGGCGGAACCCCGGGCGGCAGGTTCACCACCGGCGGGCCCGGGTCGTAGTCGGCCTCCGGCGGGATGTAGGGGAACTTGTTCATCGGGTTGGTCATCCGCGGGTCGGTCACCGGGACGCTGCCGTAGGGGATCGGCGGGCCGCGCCACGGGTTGGAGCCGATCGGTTTGAAGCCCTCCGGGTCGCGGCAGAGCTGCACGGTCGGCGCCCGTTTGCCCGGGACCTCCATGCACGGGTAGTTGCGCGCGCCGCGCACCACCGCCGGGTCGTTCTGGGCGGTCTTGCAGTACAGGTCGTCGGGCAGTTCCCGCAGCGTCTCATCGGCCGGGGACCGGATCTCGGTGAACGGCACGAACCCGACCATGCACGGCGGGGGATCGCCCAGGTCGACCTTGAAGTCCAGCTTGCCGCCCTCATCCGGCGGCACGCCCCCGGCCACCGTGATCAGCGCCGCGACCAGGGCGGGGAAGATCACTAGCGCCTGCTCGATCGACTTGTGGTAGATCACCCCGACCCGGCCCAGGTTGGCGATGTTCGCCGCCAGCGCCGGGAACGACGGCCGGATGCCGGAGAACGCGGTGTTGGCCGCATCCGCGGCGCCGGGTGCGGCGGCCAGGGTCTGACGGAACTGCGGGTCGGCGCCGCGCATCTCGGTGGTGAACCGCGCCAGCCCGTCGGCCATCGCCTTGATGTCGTCACCGCTGCGGATCTGGGCGTCCAGCAGCGGGCCGGCCTGGTCGATCAGCGCGAACGTCTGGTCGGCGTTGGCGTTGGCCTCGTCGATGACCAGCCGGGACGCCTCGATCATCCGGGCCAGCTCCGGCCCGGAGCCGTTGAACGCCTTGAACGTCTCGGCGAGCAGATCCCGCAGCCGGGTGTCCGACAGGCTGGAGACCAACGCGTCGGCCTCCTCGAGCAGCCCGGCGATGTCCTGGCCGATGTGGGTGCGGTCCTGGCCGATGCGGGCGCCGTCACGCAATTTGTCGGTGGCGCTGTTGTCCGGCGGCACCAGATCGACGTACTGCTCCCCGATCGCCGAGACACTCTTGACGGTGGCGGTGACGTTGTCCGGGATCGCCATCCCGGCGTTGAGCCGCATCCGGGCGTCCACGCCGTCGTCGTTGAGGCGCACCGACTCCACCCGGCCCACGGTGACCCCGCGGTAGGTGACGTTGGCGTTCTCGTACAGGCCGCCGGCGGCGACGAAATCGGCGGTCACCTTGTAGGTGCCGATCCCCAGCGCCGAGGGCACCTGCAGGTAGAAGATCGAGATCGCACCGACGGCCAGAACCGTGACCACCGAGAAGATGGCCAACTGGATGCGAGTGAGGCGGTCGAGCATCAGCCCCCACCCCCGTTCTTCGGTGGCACGTCGAACGGGTTGGCGGCCTGCCCGGACAGGTTGGCCATCGCGCCGACCAGATAGTCCGGCGGGTTGAGGATCTCGGCCATGTGCGCCATGTTCGGGTCGATGCCGGAGGTGGTGAACATCGTCTCACCGAACCGCCGAAGGGTCATGTCGAAGGTGACGAACACGTTGAGGTAGTCCCCGCGCACCGCGTTCTTGATGTATTTGCCGGTGAACGGGAACGTCGCGACGATCGGCAGCGCCGACACCAGGTGGTCGCCGTTCTCGGCCAGCGCCTTGATGACCGGGTAGAAGTCGATCATGTCGGCGACGAAGTCCTCTTTGGTCTCGCTGAGCACCCGGGCGGCGACCTCCCCGACCCGGCCGAGCGCGGCGAACGCGTCGACCATGGTGGCGCTGTTGTCGTTGAGCACGCCCAACGCGCCGGGCAGTGCGGCCAACGCCGCGGTCAGGTCATCCTTGTTGGCGGCGAGTTTGCCGGCGAACCGGTTGAGCCCGTCCATCGCGGCGATGATGTCGCCGGTCTGGTCCTCCAGCGACGAGGTCAGCTCCGCCAGCCGCGGCAGCAGTGTGCCCAGCCCGTCGGTGCGCCCGGCCACCGCGGTGTACATCTCGTCGGTGATGTCTTGCAGCGCACCAAGGTTGCCGTTGCTGACCACCACCCCCAGCGAGGCCAGCACCTCCTCGGTGCTCGGGTAGCGGTGGGATTTCTCCAGCAGGATCTCCGAACCCTTGGTGAGTTTGCCCATCGGTGCCACGTCGCGCGGTTCGGCGAGCTCGATGTGCTGCGACCCCAGCAGCGAGGTCTGCGCGACGGTGGCGGTGGCGTTGGCCGGCAGCGCCACATGGCCTTCCAGCGACAGTTTGAGCAGCGCGTAGAAGGTGCCGTCGGGACGCTGGACGGCCCGCACACCCGAGACGCTGCCGACGGTGACGTCGTCGATCATCACCGGGGAGTTCTGCGGCAGCGTGGTGACGTCGGGAACCTGCAGCCAGATGTCGAAGGAGCCGCTGCCGTGGCCCTTGGTGCCGGGCAGGTCCAACGAGTTCAACCCGCCGAACTGGCATCCGGCCAACAGCAGCCCGGCCAGCCCCGCGGCCAGCACGCGCCCGCCGGCCCGGCGCAGCGCCGCGCCCACCACCACCGGTCTCACTGCCCCTCCCCCTTCTCGGGATCGGTCTCGGATTCGGTGCCGGGCTCGGCCGGCAACAACATCTTGGAGATCTCCTCCGCACTCGGCGGGGTCACCCCCGGCGCGGGCTGCCACTGCAGGTAGGGCAGCGGGGTCTTCGCCTTCGCCTCGGTCTCCGGGGTGTCGTAGATGACCTGCCCCTTGTAGGCGGTGATCGAGTTGATCGGGTGGAACAGCAGCGGCGGGAAGTTCATCGACGCCCGGCGCAGCACCGGCCCCATCCGCTGACGGCAGATCTCGGCCCGCTTGTAGTTGTCGGGGCTGGTGCCCGGGTCGAACGTGCCGCCGCAGATGAACTGCACCGGGTTGGCCATGTTCGGCACCGACAGCAGCCCGGTCACGGTGCCCTGGGCGGGGTCGTAGATGTTGTAGAAGTTCGCCAGCCCGTTGGGCGTGATGTGCAGCACCTGTTCGAGATCATCGCTCTGGTCGTAGGTGATCTGGCTCAGTTCGGTCACCTTGTTCACCGAGTCGATCAATACCTGATTGTTCTCGTTGAGGAACCCGCGCACATCGGCCAACGCCTGGTTGAGGGTGCCCAGCGTGTCGTCGAGACCGACCGCGCTGTCGGCGAGCACCTGCGACACCGAGGCCACATGGTTGGAGAACTGCACGATCTGCTCGTTGCTGCCCGACAACGCCTCCACCAGGATCTGCAGGTTGCGCACGGTGCCGAACACGTCGCCGCGGGAGTCCCCGAGACGCCCGGCGGACTGCGACAGCTCCCGCAGCGCCGCACGGAACGAGTCGCCGTTGCCGTCGAAGGTGTCGGCGGCCTGGTTGACCAGCGCGCTCAACGGGCCGGACATCTCATCGACCTGCGGGGCGAGTTCACGGCTGAGCTTGGTCAACTCGGCTTTGACCTCGTCCCACTCCACCGGCACCCCGGTGTTTTCCAGTTTGATGGCGGCGCCGTCGGGCAGCGTCGGCCCGTCGGTGTAGGCGGGGACGAACTGCACGAACCGGGCGGACACGATGTTGGGGGCCACCACGATCGCCTGCACCTCAGCGGGCACCTTGACACCCGGATCGAGCGTCATCGTGACCTTGACGTCGTCGGCGCGCGGCTCGATCGCGTCGATGCGCCCCACCGGCACCCCGGCCACCCGCACGTCGTCGGCCGGGTACAGCCCGACCGCCGAACTGAAGTAGGCGACGACCTTCTGGCCGTGCTGTTTGGGCCAGACCACATAGATCCCGGCGACCAGCATCGCGACCAGCGCGCCGACCAGGATGCGGCGCGCCAGGTGGTTGCGGTAACTCAGCGAAGACATAACCGTCATGGCGACCTCGGCCTCACCACGATGCGTTCAGAGATCATGCCGCGCAGGTAGTCCGACAGACTGTCGGGCAGCTTGCCGGGCTGGAAGTAGGCGTCGAGCAGCACCTCGGCGATGGTGGCCGGGGGCATGCCGTAGAGGTTGATCTGGAAACCCGGACCGGAGCCGACCACCTCGCCGAGCGCGGTGGCGTAGCCGGGCAGCCGCCGCAGCGCCTCACTGATGTGCTCCTTGCGCTCGAGCATGTTGTCGAGCACCAGGTTGAGTTTGCTCAGCGCCGGGCCGAACTCGCTCTGGTTGTCGGCGACCAGGCCCGAGAGTTGGGTGGAGACGTCGTCGATGCCGGCGATCAGCGCGGCCAGCGCCTGACGACGCCGATCGAGCGCGGCGAACAGCTGGTTGCCGTCGTTGACCAGCGCGGTGACCTGGTCGGCGCGCTCGGACAGCGCCGAGGTCACCGACTTGGCGTGGCTCAACAGCTCGGCGAGCGCACCGTCGCGTTTGTTGAGGCTGCGGGAGAGCCCGGCGATGCCGTCGAGGGCGCCCCGCAGATGCGGGGTGGCCTGCGCCAGCGCGTCGGTGAGCACACCGAGCGCCTGCTCCAGCTGCTTTTTGTCCAGGGCCTTGGTGTTGGCGCCGAGATCCTGCAGGGCGGTGTTCAGCGTGTACGGGGTGGAGGTGCGGCCCACCGGGATGGTGGTCACCGAGCCGGCGCCGGCGGGGGTGATCGCCAGTGCCTTCTCCCCGAGCACGGTCTCGGTTTTGATCGCCGCCAGCGACTGGTCGCCGATGCGCAGCTTGCGGTCGACGGTGAAATCGACCCGGGCGTTGGCGCCGGCCAGCGACACCGAGCCGACCTTGCCGACCTTGATCCCGGAGATCTGCACGTCGCTGCCCGGCGAGATGCCGCTGGCATCGGTGAAGTACGCGACGTAGTTCTTGCCCTGTGGCCAGAACGGGATCGCGGTGTAGCTGAACGACACCAGCACCAGGGAAGCCACCAGCACCACACCGAAGATTCCGGTGCGCAGGGTGCGATCCATGAGCGTCGTGCCCTCAATCCTTGACAGGAGCGCACCTCCCCTTGGACGGGTCGGCAGGACCGCCGAACGGGATCAGGATGTCACTGGCGGCCGGACCGTTGAACTTCAGCCGCACCGAGCAGTAGTAGATGTTGAAGAACGACCCGTAGGCGCCGAGCGCGTTGAGCCGCATGTAGTTCTCGGCGAGCGGCTCGAGCACGTCGTTGAGGTCGCCCTTGCGGTCGTCGAGGGTGGTCGCCAGCGGCCGCACGTTCTCCAGCACACCCTGCACCGGGCGGCGGCCCTTGACCAGCATGTCGGTCAGCTCGGTCTCCGCGGTGGCCAGCGGGCCGATCGCCCCGGCGATCGGGTCGCGCCCCTCGGCGAGGCTGGTGATCAGCTGCTGCAACTGGTCGACGCTGGCGTCGAACTCCGCGCTCTTGGCGTCGACGGTGGTCAAAACCGTGTTGAGGTTGGTGATGACGTCACCGATGAGCTCGTCGCGGGCGGCCAGGGACTGGCTGAACGCGCTGGTGGAGGCCAGCATCTGCGACAGCGCGCCGTCGTTGCCCTGCAGCAGTTCGATGACCGCCCCGGTGATCTCGTTGACCTTGTTGCCGTCGAGGCCCTTGAGGACCGGCCGCAGCCCGCCGAGTAGCGCGTCGAGGTCCAGCGCCGGCCGGGTGTTGTCCACCGGCAGTGTGGCACCCGGTGCCAACTTGTCCAGCTCCCCGGGCCCGGAGGTGATCTCCAGATACCGGTCGCCGACCAGGTTCTCGTAGCGGACCAGTGCCTGCGTGGAGGTGTAGAGCTGATAACGCTTGTTGACGTCGAAGGTGACGTCGACGGTGTTATCCGGTTGCAAAGCAACCTTTTTCACGCTGCCCACCGGGACACCGGCGATGCGCACGTCCTGGCCCGACTGGAGCCGGGAGGCGGTGGTGAAGGTGGCGTGGTAGGTATTGCCCGCGGCGAACCGGAACTCCCCGAAGATCACCACCAGCGCCGCGGCGACCAGCAGCATGACCACGGTGAACACCGTGACCTTGACCATCGTCTTGTCGGCGCGCATCTAGTACTCGTCCCGTTCCGCGAATGCCCCGTTGAACAAAAACTGCGCGGTCGACGGCGCGTCGAACTGCAGCTCGGTGTTGGGCTCGAAGGGTACATAGGCGTTGTCGGTCACCAGGAACTTGGCCCGATACCAGGTGCCGCCGATCTGTTTGTTCGGGAAGTTCGGCAGACCCCGGCAGTTCGGCCCACCGGAGGCATTGACCAGCGGCAGGCTCTCCGGATACGTGTAGGCCGGCACGCCGGGCACGAAGTTCGACGACACGAACAGCCCCGGTTTGATCCCGCCGATGATCGGGCCGAAGTTGCGTTTCGCGGTGACCAGCGCTTCGAGCACACACCCGAACTCCGGGGAGTATTCGCCGAGCACCCGCGCCGGGGCGCGCATCCGCTGGATCCCGGCGATGTAGTCGTCGGCGGCCGGCTCCAGGGTCTCGTAGGCGTTGTTGGCCAGCCCGGTGGCGGCCAGCAGCGCGGCGTTGAGGTTGTCCTGCTGGTCGACGATGGTGTCGCTGATCGACGGGGTGTTGGCGATGACCGTGACCAGGTCGTCGCCGGCGTCGGCGTAGATGTTGCCGACGGTGGCGGTCTTGGCGAACAGTGCATGCAGCGTCGGCAGTTTCGGGTTCAGCCGCCCCAGATAGTCGTTGAGTCCGGTCAGCGTCACACCGAGGTCGTCGCCGTGGCCGCGCAGCCCTTGCCCGACCGCGGTCATGGTGGCGTTGAGGTGCACCGGGTCGATCTTGTTGAGCACGTCGGTCAGCGTCTGGAACAAGGTGTTGGCCTCGATCTGCACCGACGACGCCTGGATGACGGTGCCGGGCCGCAGCGGTTCGGCCGGGGTGTCCGGGCGCAGGAACTCCACCGATTTGGCCCCGAAGATGGTGTTGCTGGCGATCCGCACGGTCGCGTTCGACGGGATGTGGTGCAGTTCGCCGCGCTGCATCGACAGCGTCAACTGGGCCTGGTCGCCGAGGAAGTCGATCGAGGTGACCTTGCCGACCTGCACCCCGCGGTATTTGACCTTGGCGTCGGGGTCCATGACCAGCCCGGCGCGCTCCGCGGTGACAGTGATCGTGTCGGTCGGGGAGAACGCCGAGGTGTAGGCCAGGTAGGTGAACACGGCGGCGGCCAGCAGAATCGACGCCAGGATTGCCGCGGCAATTCTGACGTGTGTGCGGTTCGCTTCGGTGTCGGCCATATCCCCCCGCTATCCCGAGAGGTTGAAGTTGCCGGACCCGCCGTAGACGGCGAGTGAGATGAGCAACGTGATCACGACCACGACGACCAGCGAGGTGCGCACCGCCTGACCGACGGCGATCCCGACGCCGACCGGTCCCCCGGAGGAGTTGTAGCCGTAGTAGGTGTGCACCAGCATCACCGCCACCGACATCACGATCGCCTGCAGGAACGACCACAGCAGGTCGGTCGGGTTCAAGAAGGTGTCGAAGTAGTGGTCGTAGAGTCCCGGGGACTGTCCGTTGATGTACACCGTGGTGAACCGTGCCGCGAAGAACGCCGCGAGCACCGCCAGCGAATACAGCGGGATGATCGCGATCAGCCCGGCGATCAGCCGGGTGGAGACCAGATAGGACACCGAGTGCACCGCCATCACCTCGACGGCGTCGATCTCCTCGGCGACCCGCATCGCCCCCAACTGGGCGGTGGCGCCGGCGCCGATGGTGGCGGCCAGCGCGATCCCGGCGACCACCGGGGCGATGATGCGCACGTTGAGGAACGCCGAGAGGAATCCGGTCAGCGCCTCGATGCCGATGTCGCCGAGCGAGGAGAACCCCTGTACGGCGACCACACCGCCGGAGGCCAGGGTCAAGAAGGTGGCGACCCCGACGGTGCCGCCGATGAGCACCAGTGCGCCGGTGCCCATGGTCATCTCGGCGATGAGCCGGATGGTTTCGCGGCGATACCGGGTCAGCGCGTTGGGGATGTAGCGCATGGACTGGCCGTAGAACAGGGCCTGTTCACCGAAACCGTCGGCGAAACGGGGCACCTCGGCCACCAGTCGGCGGAAGCGCAGGGTGGCGTCGTAGCTCATCGGCGCCTCATCAGCTCAGCACCCGCACGCCGATGGCGGTCATGATTACGTTGATGACGAACAGACAGATGAACGCGTAGACCACGGTCTCGTTGACTGCGTTGCCGACCCCTTTGGGCCCGCCCTTGACCGTCAGGCCGCGGTAGCAGCCGACCAGCCCGGCGACCACCCCGAACAGCAGCGCCTTGAGTTCGGCGAGCAGCAGTTCGGGCAGACCGGTGAGCACCGTCAGCCCGTTGACGAACGCGCCGGGGTTCACTCCCTGCAGAAACACCGAGAACAGGTAGCCGCCGGAGAGCCCGATCGCGCAAACCAGGCCGTTGAGCAGCAACGCGACGAACGTCGAGGCCAGCACGCGCGGCACCACCAGCCGGTCGATCGGGTTGATGCCCAGCACCCGCATCGCGTCGATCTCCTCGCGGATCGTGCGCGCACCGAGGTCGGCGCAGATCGCGGTGGCCCCGGCACCGGCGACCACCAGCACGGTGACCACCGGACCCAGCTGGGTGACGGTGCCGAACGCGGTGCCGGCCCCGGACAGGGCGGCGGCGCCGATCTCGCGCAGCAGGATGTTGAGCGTGAACGACACCAGCACGGTGAACGGGATCGCGACCAGCAGCGTCGGCACCAGCGAGACCCGCGCGATCATCCAGGTCTGGTCCAGGAATTCGCGCAGCTGGAACGGTCGGCGCAGCATCCCGGTAAACGTCTCCATCGACATTTCGAAGAAGCCGCCGACAGCCCGGGCAGGAACCGCAAGCTGCTGGATCAACTTCGATTCCTCTCTCGCGCAGAGCTCAGAGACGCTTGGATGGGACTGTACGGATTGGTACGGGCTACGTGAGCCGGATCATATTAACGAGAACGTGTTCTCGCAGTCAAAGGCGATTTTGTGCAGAAAAATCCGGCAAACGTCGGGTCAGGAGCCCATCACCGCGGTCGCGGCGAAGTTCACCGACGGGTCCCGGTCGGCGAAGTACTCGTGCAACGTCGCCCCGAGCGTGGCCGGCTGCCAGGCGGGCCCGTCGGCGGTGAAGCGGTGTTCGACGGTCGGCGCCGCCAGCAACGTGACCTCGGGGCCGTAGACGATGAACACCTGCCCGTTGACCGCCTCGGCGGCCGGCGATGACAGGAACTGCACCAGGGTCACCACGTGCTCCGGGCCGAGCGGGTCCACCTCGCCGTCGGCCGGCGCGTCGCCGAACACGTCGGCGGTCATCGCGGTGCGCGCCCGCGGGCAGATCGCATTGGCCCGCACGCCGTAGCGCTGCAGCGCCCGGGCCGCCGACAGCGTCAACGCGGTGATCCCGGCTTTGGCCGCGCCGTAGTTGGCCTGCCCCACCGGGCCGACCAGCCCGGCTTCGGAGGAGGTGTTGACCAGGCGTCCGTAGACGGTCCCGTCGCCGGCCTTGGCCTTGTCGCGCCAGTAGGCGGCCGCGTTGCGGGTGAGCAGGAAATGTCCGCGCAGATGCACCGCGAGCACCGCGTCGAAGTCCTCATCGGACATGTTGAACAGCATCTTGTCGCGGGTGATCCCGGCGTTGTTGACCACGATGGCCAGCCCGCCGTGTTTGTCGGCGGTGCTCACCAGCTCATCGGCGGTGGCCCGGGCGCTGATGTCCCCGGCGACGGCCACGCCCTTGGAGCCGGCGGCGGCGATCTCGTCGAGAACGTCGGAGTTCTCCAGCGCCCCGGCGATGTCGTTGACGACCACGGTGGCGCCGGCGCGGGCCAGCCCGATCGCCTCGGCGCGGCCCAACCCGGCGGCGGCACCGGTCACCACCGCAACCGTGCCGGACAGATCGGTCGCGTTGTTGCTGTCAGTCAATTTGTGAATACCTCTAGTCTCTACGGATCAGCGCGGCACGGGGACACTCGTCGATCGCCTGCTGGGCGTGAGCCTCCTTGTCCGCGGGGACGGGGGCGATTTTGACGTGGCACTGCTCGTCGTCGTTGAGCTCGAACAGGTCGGGGTCGATGCCAACGCAGATGGCGTTGCCCTCACAGCGGTCGAGGTCGACTTCCACTCGCATGACTACCTCCTTGTACTGGCCTTGCACTGGCCGAGCCGCCCGGGGCTTGGGGGGCTGCCCCCTCAGAATACGGCTTGGACCCTCAGACTAGAACGTGTTACAAGGAATGGCGAGTGCGGGGGCCGCCGGCGGGCGTCCTGTGGCACGATGCTGAATCAGACTTGGTGGTCGCGAGGAGGTCACTGCGCCCATGCGCATTAGCTACACGCCCGAGCAGGAGGACCTGCGCCGGGAACTGCGGTCCTATTTCACGACCCTGATGACCCCGGAGCGCCGCGAGGCCCTCAGCAGCACCCAGGGCGAGTACGGCACCGGCAACGTCTACCGGGAGACCGTCGCCCAGATGGGCGCCGACGGGTGGCTGGCGCTGGGCTGGCCCACCGAGTACGGCGGGCAGGCGCGCCCCCCGATGGACCAGTTGATCTTCACCGACGAGGCCGCGATCGCCGGCGCCCCGGTGCCGTTTTTGACGATCAACAGTGTCGCGCCGACGATCATGGCGTTCGGCACCGAGGAGCAGAAGAAGTTCTTTCTGCCCCGAATCGCCGCCGGGGACCTGCATTTCGCGATCGGCTACTCCGAGCCGGAGGCAGGAACCGATCTGGCGGCCCTGCGCACCACCGCGGTGCGCGACGGCGACGAGTACGTCATCAACGGCCAGAAGATGTGGACGTCGCTGATCGCCTATGCCGACTACGTGTGGCTGGCGGCGCGCACCAACCCCGAGGCCAAGAAGCACCGCGGGATCTCGATGCTGATCGTGCCGACCACCGCCGAGGGCTTCTCCTGGACCCCGGTACACACCATGGCCGGCCCCGACACCAGCGCCACCTACTACTCCGATGTGCGGGTGCCGGTGACCAACCTGGTCGGCGAGGAGAACGCCGGCTGGAAACTGGTCACCAACCAGCTAAACCACGAGCGCGTCGCCCTGGTGTCCGCGCAGCCGATCTTCCTGGCCCTGGGCGAGGTCCGCGAGTGGGCTCAGAACACCAAGGACGTCCACGGCAATCGGCTCATCGACTCCCAGTGGGTGCAGCTGAACCTGGCGCGGGTACACGCCAAGGCCGAGGTCCTCAAGCTCTACAACTGGGAACTCGCCTCCGCCGAGGGCGCTTCACCGTCGCCGGCCGACGCGTCCGCGGCGAAGGTCTACGGCACCGAGTTGGCCACCGAGGCCTACCGGCTGCTGATGGAGGTGCTCGGCACCGCTGCCACCGTGCGCCAGGATTCCGCCGGCGCGCTGCTGCGCGGCCGGGTGGAGCGCATGCACCGTGCGGCACTGATTCTGACCTTCGGCGGGGGCACCAACGAGGTGCAACGCGACATCATCTCGATGGTGGCCCTCGGGCTGCCCCGCAGCCGCTGACCCGTCACGCCATAAGGATCACCATGGATTTCTCCACTACCGAAGCCGCGCAGGACCTCTCCGGTCTGGTCACCACGATCGTCGACAGCGTCTGCACACCCGAGCATCAGCGCACCCTCGACCACCAGGAGCAGCGGTTCGACCGCGAGCTGTGGCGCAAGCTCACCGACGCCGACATCCTCTCGGCCGCCGCGCCCGAATCGGTCGGCGGCGGCGGGCTCGGCGTGCTCGAGCAGAACGCGGTGCTCGTCGCCCTGGGCCGCCAGCTCGCCGCGGTGCCCTACCTGGAGTCGGTGGTCCTCGGCGCCGGAGCCCTTGCCCGCTTCGGATCGAAGTCGCTGCAACAGGATTGGGCCACCCCGGCGGTGGCGGGAACCACGGTGTTGACGGCGGCTCTCGCCGGTGAGATGGGCGAGGGTCCGGTACGCGCGGTGCGCTCCGGCGACGACTACACCCTCACGGGCACCCGCACCCAGGTCGGCTACGCCCCGGTGGCCGACGCCATCCTGGTTCCGGCCGACACCGACGAGGGCACGGCGGTGTTCTTGGTCGACGCCGATCTTCCCGGCGTGACGGTGACCGCCCTGGACACCACCGGCCACGGCAGCGTCGGGCACCTGGAGTTGGCCGGTGTGCGCATCCCCGCCTCCCAGAAGGTCGGCGACGCCACCGTGATCGACTGGCTATCGATCCGAGACATCTTGGGGCGCAGCGCATACCAGCTCGGCGTGCTCGAGCGCGGCTTGGGTTTGACCGCCGAGTACGCCCGGGAACGTGAACAGTTCGACCGGCCGATCGGCAGTTTCCAGGCGGTGGCCCAGCGGATGGCCGACGGGTACATCGACCTCAAGGGGCTGCGGTTGACCCTGACCCAGGCCGCCTGGCGCGTCGGGGAGGATCTGCCCGCCGACAACGAGGTCGCGACCGCCGCGTTCTGGGCGGCCGAAGCCGGTCACCGGGTCGCTCACACGATCGTGCACGTGCACGGCGGGGTCGGCATCGACGTCGACCACCCGGTGCACCGTTACTTCCTGGCCGCCAAGCAGACCGAGTTCACCATCGGTGGGGCGACCGGGGCGTTGCTGGCCATCGGACGCAACCTGGCCGACACCCCGGCCTGAGGCCCACCGTGGCCGATCCGACCGTCACCGCAATGCTCGAGCCGCTGGCCGCGGTCGATGATCGGGGCGTCTACGCCGAGGACACGTTCACCGGTTGGCGCGAGCACCTTCAGTTCGGCGCCGAGCTGGGTGCAGCACTGCGGGCGCGCCTGGACCCCGACCGGCCACCGCACGTCGGGATACTGGCGGGAAACACCCCGTTCTTCTCGGCGATGCTGGTGGCCGCGGCGGTGACCGGGATCGTGCCGGTGGGCCTCAACCCGACCCGGCGCGGGCCGGCGCTGGAGCGCGACATCGCCCACGCCGACTGCCAGTTGGTGCTCACCGACTCCGCCGTGTCGCCCGCCTCGTCGTCCCCCGCGCCGGAGATCGCGGGCGCCATCGACGTCGAATCCGCCGGGTTCGCCGCCGAGGTGGCCGGCTATCGCGGTGCGCAGCTGCGCTTTCCGTCCGTCGACCCCGACGATCTGTTCATGTTGATCTTCACCTCCGGCACCGGCGGAGACCCCAAGGCGGTGCGCTGCACCCAGTGGAAGGTGGCCCACCCCGGTCGCCTGCTCTCCGAGCGGTTCGGCCTGACCCCGGCGGACACCTGCTACCTGGCGATGCCGCTGTTCCACTCCAACGCGATCATGGCCGGCTGGGCTCCGGCAGTCGCTGCGGGCGCCTCAATCGCGTTGCGGCGCAAGTTCTCCGCGTCCCAGTTCATCGCGGACACGCGACGCTACGGGGCGACCTACGCCAATTACGTCGGCAAGCCGCTGTCCTACATCGTGGCCACCGAGCCCGCGCCCGACGACGCGGTCAACCCGCTGCGACTGGTGTACGGCAACGAGGGCGCCGCGCGCGACCTGGCGCGCTTCGCCGAACGGTTCGACGTCACCGTCGTCGACGGGTTCGGATCCACCGAGGGCGGGGTGAGCATCGGACGTACCCCCGAGACCCCCGAGGGCGCACTGGGCCCGCTGCTCGACGGGGTGACGATCGTCGACGTCGACACCGGCGAGGAATGCCCGCCCGGCGTGGTCGGCGAGCTGGTCAACACCGCCGGCCCCGGGCAGTTCCGCGGCTACTACAACGATCCCGACGCCGAGGCGCAGCGGATGGCCGGCGGGATCTACCACAGCGGCGATCTGGCCTACCGCGACGAGGCCGGCTTCGCCTATTTCGCCGGGCGCCTGGGCGACTGGATGCGGGTGGACGGGGAAAACCTGGGCACCGCCCCCATCGAACGGGCGCTGCTGCGCCATCCCGACGTCGTCGAGGCCGCGGTGTACCCCATCCCCGACCCGGCGGTGGGCGACCAGGTGATGGCGGCGCTGGTCATCGCCCCGGGCGCCGCGTTCGACCCCGACGCGTTCCGCGGGTTCCTCGCCGCCCAACCCGACCTGGGGCCCAAACAATGGCCGGCGGTCGTGCGAGTCGCCACCGAGTTGCCCCGCACCGAGACGTTCAAGGTCCTCAAACGCACGCTGTCCGCCGAGGCCACCGACTGCTCCGACCCGGTGTTCGCGATCCGGCGGTGATCCGCGGGGCTGATCCGCGGCGGTGATCCGCGGGGGTGCTCCGCGCCCGTCCGAACAATGTCGGACCCCCTCCCTACAATCGAAACTATGTGGCGCTCCTAGAGTTTTGGTGGGCGCCTTCTTGCTGTTCAGCGAAATTTCCTGTTGAGGTTCAACTACTTCGGTG
>NZ_NCXO01000032.1 GCF_002104795.1 Mycolicibacillus koreensis | reverse complement strand
GAACCCGAGCCCGCACCACCGGCCGCGCCTCCCCCGCCGCCGCCGGAATCCGGTGGTGATGACGGGGAACCGCGCCAGGTCGCCTACCAGGGGCGCGCACTCGGCTGATCCCGCCGACGTGACGCCCACCCGATCGACAGGAGAACGCCACCGTGTCCGAAGAACAGACCACCCCCACGCAGTCGGCCGCTGCCGCCGTAGACACCGCCTCGCTCACCGAGGAGCAGTCCGCGGCCATCACCGAGGCGATCGACAGCCGCGTGGAGGCCACCTCCGAGGGCCTCAAGGAGCTGGTCGACCGGCGCGAGGCGCTGTTCACCGAGATCGGCGACCAGTACCCGGAACTGGCGCAGGCACGGTCACTGCGCGAGGCGGTGCGCAGCGGTTCCCTCGGATTCTCCGATGCCGCCGACCTCGCGGTGCCGGGACGTGACAAGGCCCCGGCGGGCACGCAGCGCACCATCGGCGGCTGGCTGACCGCCGACGCGACCACCGCGCCGAAGGTCACCGGCCCGTCGACGTGGTTCACCGTCAGCCACTGGCACTGGTTGGCGGCCAAGGGGTTCGTGCGTCAGATTCCCTCGCAGCTCGGCCCGGTGTTCCCGCACCTGTTCGTCTCCGAGGCACAGGTCATCTACGACTTGAAGCACTGGGGCGTGTTCGGAACCGTCGACAGCGACGAAGATGGCGATGGTTCCACCGATGACGAGGCCGACAACACGATCACCGATGAGGCCGCTGACATGTTCGCCGCTGTGACCGGTGACGCCGAGATCACCCTCTACGGCATCGTTTTGCTGCACGGGCAGCGCCGCGCACCTGTGGCGATTCCCAGGGAGCTGGACCAGTTCGGGATGCGCGAGGCGGTGCGCGACGTCCCGCGCGTGAACTTCGCCATCGGCGTGGGCAAACGCGAAGTCGTCACTGCCACGGTGAACAACAACATCGTCGTGTTCACCCGACGCCTGCGGCGCACCACTGCCACCGCCGATGCGGCCGAAGCGCTGCGCACCCTGCTCGATCCGAATGGTGACTGGCCGCCGTTTCCGCTGCCGTCACCGATCACCGTGACCGCCGACGTGGCCGGTCAGCTCGCCCACGACCCCGATACCGCGGGCATCATCGACGCCGAACCGGGCGAAGATGCCGACACTGAAACGCGTGTCGCGGATGAGAAAAGGCGCGCCGCGGCGCGCCAGGCGGCGAAGCGCATCGTCAAGTCAGCGAACCTGCCGACGCGAGCCGCCGATGCGCTGTCGGAGATCGCCACGGCCACGACCCGCGCCATGGCGGTGATCACCGTGCGGACCTGCGACGTTGATGTTTCGCGGGGGCCGAAGTCGTCGCTGTCCATGGCCTTCCTCACCGACCGTGGTGTGGTGGCCTCCTACCCCACCGGCGAGGGCCAATGGCGGCGCATCACCTACGTATCGGGGACCACAGAGGGGGTCGAGAAGGGCATCGTCGCACTGCGCGACGCTTACCGCGGCTGCGGCTGATCTGCTATGGCGGCGAAAATCACCGCTACCATTAGGCGAACGTGATCCGGTGTGATCACCAGAGATACGGGAGGACATCAGACATGGCCACAGTGGTGGGAATCAGCCCAGAAGAAGTGCTTGCGATCGCCGAGAACCTCAAGTCGCACTGCGAGACGATGCTGCACGCGGATACGGTCATCCACCAGAACGCGCAGGAACTGGCAGGGTTCAACTACAGGGCGGCAGTGACTGCCACGCTGTTGGGCAAGTACGAGACCGAGACCAACCCGAAGTTCGTCCCCCTCCTGGAGCGGGCACGGGACGCCGCTCAGGGCGTTATCACCACCTGCGAAGCTCAGATGCAGAACCAGGACGCTGGTGCGAGCGAAGTCGCCAAGCACTGACACCGGACCGCCAGAAAAGAGGAATAACTATGGCTAACGAATTGCACCTCAACATCCCCGGAGCTATGCACAACGTCGCGGAGATGCAGAAGTCGCTGCAGATCATCGACACTGAGGCGGCCGACCAACTGTCGGCATACAAGCGCCTCTCTGACGTGATGCAGGGCGCTGGCATGGAGGATGCCGACGCCTACTCTATTGAGCTGCACGCAGCCATCGGAGGAATCCAGGACAGCGTCAACGGAATGACCGTGGCCACGGAGAACGCCTGCCACGAGACCATCGACTACGACAAGGTGCAGGCCGGATCGAACATGACCGGTCAGGCGTAAGCCTCCTGCAAGAAACCGCCCCCGCCCAATTGTGGACGGGGGCGGTTTCTTGTGCGTGTCACGCCGCCTTCGGGTTCCCGTACCAGCGCAGCTGCGTGCGCAACCAGTCGGGCAGCCGACGACACGGCCCGAGGCGAGCCACCGGGACGCCGCCGCGCACCGACGGCGGCACCGGCACGACGACGTCGCCCGAAGTGATCACACAGCCGCCCACCGTGAACCCGGCACCGGCCACGTCCGATCCCGCTTCGTCGCGGAACAGATACAGACCCCCGCCGCGGCACGACGGGTCTAGCAGAGTCGGCGCGGTGTACTGCTCGTAGCGGTCGCCGCTGGCCTGCGCCGACCAGGCATGCCACTGCGCCATCGCCGCGGCATCGGGAACCTCGACGACTACGAGATTCGACAACGCCACATGAAGCGCCACCGTCGGCGTCATACAGCGGTCCTCCTCGATGAGGCGGCGCACCAGCTTCTCCCCGTCGGCCTGCTTCATGGTGCCTTTCGCCACGGCGGCCAGGCTGCGGTAGTAAGAGTCCACGCGCAGGTTGACGCGGCCGGGATCGGTCTCCACCGTCGAGGCCCCGGCGAGTTTCCCGCTGGTGTCGACCGGCATGGGCGCAGACGGCGGGTAGCACTGGGAGACGGCGGCCAGTGCCCGCAGCGTGTGGTCGTCGGCGGCGTCGGGCACCCGGATATCAGGGCCGAGCATGGCGAGCGCGCAGCCGCCCGAAACCAGTTGGCGCAGATAGACCTTCCACTGCGATTTCGGAGAGTGCGGGTCCAGACCGATGCCGAGGACAGCGGAGAGTGGATCGGAGCCGAGCATAGTGGCCTCCTTCGCCTAAACGGACTTCCAGAAATGGCCGACGTCGTTGGCGTCGACGGCCAGGAACGGTTCGATGCCCATCGCCGCGGCGGCCGCGGCCAGAAACGGTGGCGGAGTCGACATGACGCACTTCAACTCCTCCTCGATGGACTTGTCGGCCACCAGCTCGTCGTGCATCCACAGGTGGATGTGGTCGGACAGACCGAGATCGTCGAGTTCGAGGATGCTGTGGTGCAGCACGTCGAGGGCTGATCCCTGGCAGAAGTGATTCGGGGCGATGTGCTCTTTGATCACCGTGCGCCCCTCGGCCGGGATGAATAGGTCTTGGTTCAGTACACGTCCGGTCAGCGTCATCACGTAGCTGCGCTGTCGCGACTGCGCCTTGATGGCGTCGATCAGCCGGTAGATCACCGGAAGCTCCTCGCGGAGCGTGGCGAAAGTTTCCTCCACCTTCTCCCGCGTCAGGTTGTGGGTGGCCGCGGCCGATTCCGCTCCTTGCCCGTAAAGGTTCGCCAGCATCAGTCGTTTCGCGGACTTGCGGTCGAGTCCGACGCGGTCACCAATCGGCTCATACGGGTCCGCCCCGGCACGCATCGCCGCCAGGAAGTCGCCGTCACCGGCGGCGGTGGCCATGACCACCGGCTCGATCGACTTCCAGTCGACCGACACCCACTCATCATCTCCGTCGGGGACGATCACCCCGCGCGCCGCATCGGTGAACTGTTGAACCTCCGGCCCCCCGCACGACATCCGCCCCGTGGCATTGCCTCCGAGAATGTTGAACTCGGGGTGCATACGTCCGGTGACTTCGGCGTTCTCCAGGGCCTTGGACACGTAGCGGTGGGTCTTGCTGTGCAGCATCCATTCCTGGTGCGCAGCGAGCATCGGCGACTTGTTGTCGCCCTGAATAGACTCCAACCGTTCCATCGCCTTCTTATCCGCCGACAGCCGCCCGCCCTTGGTGAGCGGCCACGGCATCGGAAGCTCCCCGCGCTGATGAAGGGCGGTGACGATGTCGATGCCCTGTCCGGGGCGCACTCCCATGGACTGCAGACGCTGATGCGCTGAGGACCACTCAGGGCCGTACTCACGGTGGAATTTGTCGAGGTAGTCGGTGTCGACCGCGTAGCCGCGGGCGGTGCGCGCCAGCACGATCTGGTTCACCCGCTGGATGTCGTCGACGAGCTTCTCGGCTTCGGCGGCGCTGAGTCGGCCACGGCCGCCGTAACCGGCCCCGTACGCCGAGATGTAGCGCGCCGCCTCTGCGGGCATACCTTGTCCGCCGATTCCGGGCACGCCCCACAGCCGCAGCGTGGCCACGGTGTCGGCCATCGCGCCGACCACGTACGTGGGGCTGTCGATGTCGGCGTAGAAGAACCCGTCGTCCTTCTTGCCGCCGCGGGACGCCATCACCTCGCGCAGCTTGATGCGGTCGTCGGACATCAGCTTGTAGCGCGAGGTCAGCTCCTCCAATGACCGCCCGCCGCGGCTGTGGGTGTTGACCATCCGCGCGGCCACCAGCGTGTCTTTGATCTTGCGAATCTGCCCGGCCGTGATGAGCCGATGGGCGTACAGCGGGGCCACGTCGAAGGTGCTGTTGTGGAAGATCAGCTCGGTGGCGTGGTCGTAGACCGCGGCGAGCAGCTTGCGGTGCTCTGGTCGGCGCAGCGGGTCGAAAAGCAGCGAGTAGACGTCGCCGTTGATCTGGAACGCGACCGTCACGCAGGTGATTTGGAACCGCGCCTGGCCGAGGCCACGGGTCTCGATGTCAGTGGCGACCGGTACAGGTGGACGCGAGCGCAGCGTGGTGACGAGTTCGGCCACCGTGTCATCAGCGGTCACCAGGAACGCGCCCACGTTGTGGTCGTACTGCAGGAACTGCGGCACGTCCACGCGCTGCAGGTCGATGCGCGGGATCGCTGGTTCACGGGTCACTGGGCAAGTAGACCATGCATCTGCACAGTATTTGCTGCTCTGCAACACGACACGCCGATGCATGTTCAACGTGGCGTGAATCGGTGGCCACAGCCGCCCCTGCCAGCACTCCCTCATCACCGTCTTAATGCCCTATAAGCAGGTCATTAGCTGTTTACCTTGCGGACGTGACAGCTACGTCGCGGGCGTCGAAATCCAGGGCTGAGAACGATGGTGTTGTTGCATGTGGTTTTTACACTCGTTGTGGTACCGTCTATCCCGTGCATAACGCACATGACAAATACACACCCGACACCAGGTGCCTGTGAGCCGAGACGGCGACGAGCACCAACACCCGACAACCGAAAACAAGGAGACGACAGTGTCCGCTCCCACCGCCGAAGGCGAAAAAGTCATCGACCTCGCCGACATCGTGTCCGCCATCGCGGCCACACCCGATCCGGCCGGAGTCACCGCGCAGCTGGTCACCGCGGTCGCCGCTCGCGCCGAGTCCGCCGCCGCGCAGGGCCAGACGCTCGCCGCGGTCAAGACCGCGTGCGACCGCGTCCTCAGGCTGGTGCGCGACGCCCTGCTCGACAGCGTCGATTCCGTGCCCGGCGCTTACGAGGGCTTCGTGGTGTTCAGCCGTTCCGGCAGCCGCACCCTCGACTACGACAAGTTCAAGTCCCGCTACCCCGACGCCTACCGCGACCTGGTGCGCACGGGCAAAGACGTCCTGTCGGTGAAGTACACCGGCTGATCAACCCCCACCGATCACGAAGGAGAAACCATGTCCGTCGCCCCCGTGCATCCTGCCGCGTTGCAGGACGTCGCACATCAACCGGCCACGCCGCGCAAGGTGTCGATCACCCCGCCGGTCGCCCCCGGCCCCGCCGAGACCCCGATCGCCGTGTCCGGACCGGTCATCCCCGAGGTCGCGGTTCCGGTGCAGCGCAGCCCCTACAGCGCGGAGCCGCCGGTGGTCACCAAGGCCCCCAGCCCCATCGACGGGCTGGACACCGACGTGCCGGTGATCAGCACGGTCCCCGTCAGTGACCCGGTCGCCCCGGACGCGGCCCCGACCGCAGGAGCAAAAGTGCACGTGACGCCTCCGCAGCAGCAGCAGCAGGACCAGGTGCAGCAGCCGGAGCCGCAGGTGAACCCGCGAGTCTCCGGTGGGCCGACCGTGCCGCCGGTGATCGCCGCGCCACCGGAGCCGCAGCCGGAACCAGCCGCGCGCCCCAGCGTCGCCCCGTCGGTCCTCAAGAAGGCCGAGAGGCACGGCATCGACGTGAACCAGCTCGTCGGCACCGGTTCCGGGGGCAAGGTGGTCGGCCGTGACGTCGACGCCGCCATCGCGGCCCTGGAAGCCAGCGCCAACGGCGCGGATTCCGAGCAGCCCGCCGCGGCGGCCGCACCGCCGGTCGCGCAGCCGCCCGCACCGACCGCTGAGACCGCACCGGTCGCACCGCCGGTCACCGAGGCTCCCCCGGTCGCTGAACCTCCCCCCGGATACTTCGACGTCGACCCGGCGCTGGCGGGCCGCCTGGAAGCCAGCGCGAACGGCGCGGATTCCGGGCAGCCCGCTCCGGTCGCCGAGCAGCCTGCCGCTCCGGCGCGGGAGGGGACGATCTCCTCCGACCTGACGCGTCAGGGTGCCGAGCAGACCGCCCCGGTCGATCAGACGGACGCTGGCGTCGGCGTGGCGACTCTGCGGCTCAAGATCGCGGATCGGCACATCGTCAGTGCCAACGACTTCGCCGCGCTGATGGCCGAACTGAACCGCAAGGCCCACGACCGACTGCCGAATCTGGTCATCGGTACCAGCCGCCTGGACTTCGGTCCCGACGGCGCATACCTGCTGGTGAAGGTGGACCTGAATGTGGCGGTGGAACTGTGACCGCCGCCATGCTGGGAGCCGAAGCGGAAGCGCCGCTGATCCCGTCGATTCCCGCCGGTGGCGGGACGCTGCGGGTGCGCATCTCGCCGTTGGTCAGCGACGCTGCCAGCGGTGAGATGTGGGCGGACACCGATGCGGTCGTCGAGCCGCGCGCCGTGGACATGCAGCAGGTGCTGGTGTCGCTGCGCGCGGTGGCCACCCGCGCCGCCGCATTGGTGCGCGATCGCCACATCGTCACGATCAAGCAGCCGCACCTTCACCCGGCTAACGCCCCGTGCCTGCGCTGCGTGGTCAGCAGCGCGTCGCGCAACGCCACCCTGGCGGCCACGTTGCTGGAGATTCTCAATCTCACCGACGCCACCGAGGAGTGGAACATGTCGCGGGACTGCAACTGGAACAACACCGCGACACAGCTGCGCCGCCTGGCCATCAGCGACGCCACGCTGGTGAACATCTACGGGCTGTACTGGAGCGAGATTATGATCTGCGCGTTGCGGATCGAGAACACCGACTTCTCGATGATCCGCCACCTGATCGACAAGTTCCAGGCTCCCAAGGACATGGAGATCGACGTCGACGCGGCCAACACCCGCCACCGCCTCGCCGCCTATCACCTGGGCACCATCGCATTGCCCAAGCGGTACCGCGACGGTGAGGAAATCTCGCCCATGCAGCGCAACCAGGTGCTGCAGGCCGTCGGGTCGGCCCTGGGCAACGTGGCGGTCGGACGCGCGCCGTACTGGACCGATCACCTCTGCGAACCCGTGCTGTAGGTGGGCCGATGACGCTGACCACCTCAACACCTGAACTCGACCACCTACCACCTGCTGACACCGCCCCGGCCGCCGCACCGACGGCCGAGGCGCGCAAACTGCGCGACTACCAGGTGGATGCGGCAAATGCTGTGACCGCAGCGTTCGACGCCGATGTGGTCGGTCCTGCGGTCGTTCTGCCGACCGGATCGGGCAAGACCACGGTCATCGCCGAGCTGGTGCGCCGCGATGTCGTCGGGGGTAACCGGGTGCTGCTCATGGCGCACCGCACCGAGCTGATCGAGCAGATGTCGGCGGCGGTGACCGCGGTGAACCCGACCGGCCCGGTGCCGTCGATGATCGGTGGTATCTACCGCGACGATCCCGACGCCCAGGTGGTGTCGGCGACCGTCCAGTCGCTGCAGTCGCAGAAGTCGCTCGCGGCGCTGGGTGTGCGCGACCTGGTGATCTGCGACGAAGCACATCACAGTCCGGCTGCGAGCTACCGAAAGGTGTTCGAGCACTTCGCCGGTGCGCGTCGCGCCGGATTCACTGCCACCATGACGCGGCTGGCCCCGGTGAAGGGCGAGCCGACGCTGCGCGAAATCTGGAGCAAGGTGGTCTACGAGCGCGACCTCGTGTGGGCGGTGGACAGCGGGTTCCTGATCGCCCCGCACGGTGTGACCGTCGAGCTTCCCGAACTCGACGTTTCCTCGATCCACGCCGGTTCCGGTGAGATCACCGACGGCGAGGCCGAGCTGGCGATGATGCGCGACGCCACCTTGAACGCGACCGTCGACGCCGTCGCCGAACACACCGCGGGGCTGTCGACCATCGTGTTCGGCGCGTCGGTTCCGCACTGCCGCAAGGTCACCGAGGCTCTCAACGGTGTCGGAGTCTCCGCCGAGATGGTGGTCGGTCCGACATCGCCGCGTGAACGAAGCGCTATCTACAGGCGGTTCAACCACGGCGAGACCCACGTGCTGGTCACCGTCGACGTGCTCACCGAGGGAGCGGACTTCCCCCGCTGCGAGGCCGTCGTGCTCGCGCGGCCGACGCGCAGCCAATCTCGGCTGGTGCAGTGCGTCGGCCGGGCACTGCGCCCGTACACCTTCGACGGAGGCCGGATCAAAGACCGCGCCCTGGTGGTGGACCTGGTCGGTGCCGGGTCGCTGGGGCTGATCGTCGAAACCGAACTCGACAAGGAGCACACAGGACGCGGTTCCACCCAGTGCGAGTGTGACCAGCCCTGCTTCGGCAGCTGCGGCGACACCTGCCGCGGTTCCGGGTGCGGCTGCCGCTGCGACTGCGGCACTCCGCTGGTCGACGAGGAGGACGACGACCTCAAAGGCTCCATCGTCTGCACCTGTGAGTGCTCACTGCCTCATGGGCTGTGCCGGTGTGGATGCCTGTGCGACGCACACCGCATCGACCCGCTGGTCACCTTCGACCCCGTCACCGGTCAGCGCGAGACGACGAAGCTGCGCCGCGGTGACTCGCCGTGGTCACAGCGCACCCGCACCATCCGCTGGTCCAAGCACGACCGCGGCCTGGCGCGTCCGGTCTACCGGCAGACCGGCTCCAAGGGCGTGCTGATGCTCGCCGACATGCGCGGGGTCGCGGGATCGGTTCCGGGCCGGGACTGGGCGCTGGGCTTCTACGACAACGATCTTCGCCGCATGTTCTGGGTGAACACCTCCGGGCAGTGGCAGCAGCCGGGGCCGACCTGCCACCTGCAGGGCTACACCCTCGCCGAAGCCGACATGACCGCCACCGCGCTGTTCGACGGCCACATGAAGGACCAGCCCCGCAAGCCCCCGAGCGCTGCGCAGGTGTCGTTCGCCAAAGCACACGGCATCGACGACGCCGAATCGCTTGACCGGCGCGACCTTTCGGACATGTTCGCGCTCTCGCGCGCCGAGGAACACCTTCCGAGATTCACCACCGCAACCACCGACGATGACTGACACCCCACAAGGAGGAATGATGACCGACAACAATCAGGGCCGCAGTGTCGGCGACGAATACCGCGAACACCTCACCGACCTCGACTGGGTGCGCGACGCCGACGCGGTACAGCTTCGGGTGGCTCTGCACGCACTGTGCTGGCGCTGCGAGCGATCCACCGTCGACGCCTTCGCCAGCGATCCTGTGATCGCGCGCAAGGTGCTGATCGTCGCGCGCGGCATCCGCGACGAGCTGGAGGCGCGCATCAAGGCGGCGCGCGAGGAAGGCAGCAAGAACGTGATGTCGCTGCTGCGGCGGCGGGCGTCGGCGGAAACCATCGTGAGCACCTGCGATGCGGCGATTCAGCTGCGGGCGGTAACCGGCGGGGGCGGCCAGCGCGGCGATGAACTGATGCGCGCCATCGCGCGTCACGCCGAGGCGATCGCGCCCGAAGACGCGTGTGACGCCGACCGGGAGCTGTGGCGGGTGCTCGAAGAAGCACCGGCCGCGAGCTGAGGGGGTTTCCACCATGTCCATGACGGCTGAACTTCGAGACGAACTGCTCAAGGTCGCGCCGGGGCCGCAGAGCTGCCGCCGGGCGCAGGTGGCGTGTGCGCTGCGCATGTGCGCCGAGATCAGGGTGTCGCGCGGCGGATTGAAGATCATCGCTGAGCTGCCGACCGCATCCTCGGCGAGGATGTTGCGCCGCGAGCTGCGTGAGCTGTTCGGCGTGGATTCGGTGACCGTGGGGTCGCGCAGCACCAGCTACCTCGGCGGGAGCTTCATCTTGATCGTCGATGCTGAGCAGGGAGGTGCCCGACTCGCCAAGGAGGCTGGGCTCATCGACCGCTACGGCGACATGGTGTGGGGCCTGCCGACGTCGTCGCTGGCGTGGACTCCCGGCGAGGTGGCCGCGGCGCTTCGCGGGGCATTCATCGTCGCCGGGGCTGTGAGCGGTCCGGTCAACGGGCGCACCTTCGAGTTGAAGTGCCCGTCGCCGGAGGTGGCGCACGCGCTGGCCAGCTTCGCCCGCCGGTCGGGGGTGACCATGATCGTGCGCGAGCTGCGTGGTGTCGCACGGCTGACGGTGCGCGACACCGACCACATCGGCACACTCATCGCGATGATGGGGGCCAACGACGGGCGGATGGTGTGGGAGCGCCACTCCGCACGCCAGGCCACGATCATGCGTGCCCAGCTGGCCCAGGCCAACCAATGCCGCGCGGTGCGCGCCGCGGCCACCACAGCCAACCGGATCGCCGAGGCGCTGGAGATTCTGGGCGCGGACGCACCCGAACACCTGGCGGCAACCGGCCAGTTGCGGGTGGCCAAGCGCCGCGCGTCGCTGGAGGAGCTGGGCCGCATGTCCGATCCGCCGCTGTCGAAGGACGCGGTGGCCGGTCGGCTTCGCCGGTTGCTCGCCCTGGCCGACAAGCACCAGGGGCCGAAGCCGCACCTGGTCTCCGCAAGCTGACACGCGGCGGTACAACGGGCGATACAAAGCGCGATATCTCCCTGGCCTGGAAAACGCGAAAGCCGGGCGACCAAGCAAAACGTGCTGGCTCCCGGCTTCACTTCCTCGGCTCTCCACCGAGGCACCTGTAACAGTACCGCCGCGGTGTGCAACGCACCATTTCTTCCGACAAACGCCAGGTCAGGTAGGGCTCGCGGAGGACGTGACAAGACTTTGTTCCCTATCCGGGTCGCGCCAGCTTAGACTTCTGCTCAGACAGTCACGACGACTCGGTGAAAGGAGCAGAGAAATGTCCGACGACGTGACCATTAGCGGAAAAGAGATCGCGTCGCTGGTTGGGTTCGTGGGCACCGTCTCCGTCGGTGTCTACCAGCTCATCGACGGCGCGCCGGTGGCATTCGGCGTCGTCGGCTGCGTCGCCCTGCTCCTCGCCATCCTCATCTGGGTGATGTCCAGCGGCGACAGCGGCGGCAACCAGCAGCAGCCTCCGCAGCCGCAGCAATTCGTCCAGCCGCCGGTGAGCGGATTCCTGGTGGGATCACGTATCCGGGTCCACGGCCATGACTTCACCATCCTCGACGACACCGCGCCGTCGATGGCCGCGGCTGTGCGCAACGGCGGCCGCGGGGTCGTCACCGCCGCGGACGCCTCGGGCAACGTCGGCCTGCTGTTCCTCGGCTTCGACGCCGCGGGCACCGTGGTGGAGGCGTCCACCAACGAGAGCGGCTGGCAGCGCGCCGACCTAGTCGGCTGAGACCGCCGTACGCACACAGCACGAGCCCGGCTGAATCTTCCGCCGGGCTCGTGCTGTGTCTAGTCGCTGCCAATCACCCCGCCTGTCGGCGTTCCTCGGGCGCAGCGAGGTCGTCGGCAACGTGCCAGCCCTGTTCGTCGTGGTGGCTGGCGAAGGCTTCCCACAGCGGTCCCGCGGTGGTGTCCGCCGACTCGCGGCCGGTTTCGTTTCCCCGATCCTGTGCCATGTGCTGCTCCTGATCCCCCGCGCCACTACCGCGTCGCGGCCTCGGCCTCATCGGCTGCTGCGCGAAGCTGTGCGGCCAGGTCGCGGTGGCCGTCGATCTCCAGACCGTTGGCTATCGCCCGTGCCCCGCTGGGGGCCAGATGTGCGTCGTTGTGCAGGATTCCGAGGACGTCGTTCGGTGACCGGACGATCACCTTCCCGCTCCCCCGGTCAACGTCGAACCGCATGTTCCTGACTCCCCTCTGATGTGCCGCTAGTAACGGTGGCCCACCCAGTCGGGTTGCCGCGGCGGCGGCGCGGGTGTCACGTCCCGTCGGACGCGGCACGTAGGCGGGCGGGTGCGGGCGGTGAATCTAGACGGCGGCGACGGTGACCGGGTGGTTCTCCGGCACGGCGATGTCGCAGATGTCGGTGCCGATGAGAACCAGTCGCTGGGACGGGTCGGTGGCCCACGGCTCGACGGCCTCGACCGATTCCACAATGGCGTAGCGCTCCTCGGCGGCAGCCCGCGACCCGTAGTCGAAGGCCGTCTCAGCGGCGTCCATCAGCGCCAGCAGGTCGATCGCATCGCCCTCCTGCAGTTCCAGCGGCTTCGTCTGCACGGTGCGCATGGCATCTCCTCGTGTCGTCGGCCGATGAGTTATCGCCCGTGTGCCGGATCGTTTCAGCCGCTGCGCCCCACTGCCGCCCGCGGCGCGCCCCGGTCGTCGGCGGCGTCCACCGCTGCGTACGTTTGGCCGCAATCGCTTCGTCCGCGAAGCGAAACCCTCGACGCGAGGCGGACCGCGACTCCGCTTCGCATCGCGGAGGCAAGCTCCCGTAGGGGCAGCGGACATCGCCCCTGCACATGTTCGGGCGTGATCGAAGGTCGCGGCGTACGGATCACGCCCGATGTGTTCAGGAGGAGCCCCATGACATCGAAACGCCTCAAGGCCGACGTCCGTCGCCACATGGCCGAGAACCCCGACGCCAAGTACACCGAGACACTTCGTGCGCTCACCGCTGACGGCGGGGGCGCGGCACCGGAGTCGGGTCTGATCACTGCCCTCGGGATCAGCGACATCGACACCCACGACTTCGGTTCAGCGTGGCGCGATGCCGCTGTGCGCAACACGCTGGCTTTCCCGCTGGGCGTCGCACACCGCCCATCGGCGGACCCATCACCGGCAGAGACAGTGTGGGTGGACTTGGCGCAGGACCACAACCCACACATGCTGATCGTCGGCCGCACCGGATCAGGCAAGAGCGTGTTCCTGGAGACCATGTTTACGTCGCTGGCCGCGCTGCACGGACCAGACACCGTCAACTTCGCATTCCTGGATTGCAAGGGCGCGTCCACGTTCGCCTTCGCACGCTCCCTGCCCCATACGTTGGTGTGCCTGCAGGCCGACAATGCCCCGGTGCTGACGAAGCAGCTCGGGCAAAAGGTGGGCTATGAACTCGATGCACGCCACCGGCTTCTGGCTGACAAGCAGTGCCGCGGGATCAGTGAATATCGCACCCAATGGGCGCAAAACCGTGGAGACGACACGTGGCCGCCGATGCCGCATCTCATTGTCGCACTCGATGAGTACACGCCGGAGCGCGAGAACGGGATCACAGCACTTCGTGAACTGATGGACCGAGTGACCGAGGATGGAGGTGACGTGGGTGTGCATCTGGTGTGGGGACTCCAACGCGTTACTTACATGTTCGCTCACACTGACATCGCCCCGCGCATGGGATGTCGCGTAGTGCTCAATCCGCTCGGCTCGCGGTCGCTCTCACAAGATACGGTCGGAGACCCCGCGGCCGCAGAGCGCCTCATGCCTGGAGAGGCCGTCTGCGCACACGTTCAGTGCCGCCCGCCACACCCAGGGTGGGACGACGATCACCCCGTCAACTCCATCCGCGCGCGCAGCCGTGCGTCAGACCCGCGGCACGTCGATCTGTACGTCCGCAACCACGCATCCGATCTGCAGGAGCGAATTACCGCCGCTCCCTGCGCCAGCCCGATTGGGCAGTGGAAGATTCCCGACATCGACACACGGCTGGCGGTCCTCCAATCAGAAGTCGACACGCTCCCCGCCGCGCTGGGTACCGAGATCGAAAGCGTCACGGCCGCGGTACGCTGGGGCGCCGAAATGCGAAGCCGCGGCCTTCACAGTGGGCCGATTCCCGCGGCGCGCACCCTGGTCTTCTCCGGACCAGCCGGGTCAGGAAAGCGACGGGCCGCCGAGGTCATTGCTCGGCTGCTCAGCGGGCTCGGGATGTACGCATCGGCCCATCTCGTCGACGTGCGGCCTGGGCAGGTGACTCATACCCCACCTGTTGATGTCGTCGACGATCACCGGGGCGAGGTGTTGTTCATCGACGTGGACTCGTTCGCAGTGCCCGGCGTGCCGCAGTATTCGCCTGCGACCAGTCGGTTCGATGTCGAAAAGATCGTGAACTGTGTGCGACAGGCCGAAGCCCACGGCGGTGATACCTTGCTGATCCTGTCGGGCACCCCGGTCGCCATCGGCGCGCTCGTGGAGCACAGCCCTGACGTGATGCGCGCACAGACCCACATCGAGTTCGCATCGGCGAGCGCCGATGAACTGTGGCGTCACCTCATCCGGTGCGCCAACCGGGTGCATCGCACCGTCGACGCGGAAGCCGAGGGCGGTTTCCGCCAGCAGATCGAGACGCTCCTCGATGTGGACGCCGATGGAGTACCGGCGATCGACAGGCTCGGGAACTACCGATTCGCCGAGGCCGTCGCTGATCTCGCGATGCGCCTGGGCACCCGGCGGCTGGCGGAGGCTTCCTTGTCCGAACTCACCGATGACGAGCTGACGACCCTGACTGTCGGCGACATCACCGCCGCGGTGCGCCAGGCCGCCGCCTCCGTGGGCTGACACCCGCTCCCCGGCACCGCCGACGCCGCGGTGCCGGGGAGACGAGGACGTGACATCTCCGGCGGGTGGGCGACACGCGAACCGAAAGCGCGCCGCGGGCAGCTGGGTTCACCTGGGGTCGATAGACAAGGTGGCCGCACCCCCGACGGGTGCACACCGCCGATCCCACCGGCCCACGAGAAAGGTCACTCATGTCCGAGATCACCGTGTACACCGCCCCGCAGTGCCCGCAGTGCACCATGACCAAGAAGCTGCTGGACAAGCGCGGTGCCGACTACACCTGCGTGGACCTCAGCACCGACTCCGACGCACTGGCCCTGGTTCGTGAACTCGGGTATTCCGCTGCTCCGGTCGTGGTGGCCGGTGATGTGCACTTCTCCAGTTTCCGTCCCGATGCACTCGACCGCCTGGTCGCCGACCAACTCGCGTCCACTGCTGCTGCTGCCGCTGCGTAGTCGCGGTGGTCGCGCCGCGGCCGTCGCTGGCGACTGTTCTCTGATAGTCTCCACTTTAGAGACGGCGAGGAGGGCTCGATGGAGATTCCCGATTCAGTAATTCCACCAGCCTCGGCTGTGGTTGGCCGCGACTACACCATCGCCTTCGCCGACGACGACTGGCACTTCTGGGACCACATCGACCAGGCGCTCCTCTACCGGGGACGCCGGTCGCCCAACGGGCGCTGGGACATCACTTCTTTGGACGGCGAGGACGTGGAGTGGGACTACGCCGACGACGAGATCGTGGTGATCGCATGAGCGCGAACATCACCGCCGCAGGCACCTGCACCTGGGGTCACAACGTCACCTGCTCACGCTGCGGGGTGAGGCGCTGGCATGTGGTCAGCGGAGCGTGGACCTGCACCAACTGCAACAAGCCGATGAACATCGCCGAGGTACGTAGCTACCACGACAGCCTGGAGGGCCGATGACCGTCGCTGAACTCATCGCCCAGCTGCAGAAACTGCCGCCGGACACGGGGGTCGTGATCCCGGACGCCCACCATGCAGCAGCGGAAATCTCGTCAGTAGAGCTGCGCGATGTCCCCGGCGGCATCGAGGGCGGCCGCATCGTCCACACACGGCGGGTGGTGATCGCATGAGCGCGAACATCACCTTGGAGACGCTCGCTCGCGAGCAGCTGGTCGTCATCGGACGCGACTACGTGACCGGCACCGCCGCTCGATTCCCGTGGTACCGATGGGCCGACCAGTACCGTTCGGTCGTCAGCCTCGCCATCCGCGCTTACTCCAGTGTGTACGGCCGCAGAATCAGCCTGCGCGGAAACGCCGAACGCGGGGCCGTAATCGTGCGAGAGGCCAACGGATCGGTTGTGCTGCACGTCGATTGGGACTCCGCGTTCATTTCATCGGGATGACCCTACACGCCAGCTTGCGTTGTGTCAGTGCCATGGTTTAGTCTCGATTTTAGAGACATTCACTACCTCAAGGAGCAACTGCCCATGAAGCTCGCAGACCCCACCTCGACCCTGGTCAACAGCACCGAAGCCCCGGCGCTGCCCACCATGACCAGCCGAATCGACCCCGACAGCGCGGCGCGCATCATGGACATGCTGATCAACGCCTACAGCGACCAGCGCCTCGCCGTCGTCCGCGAGAACGTCTCCAACGCGGTGGACGCCACCCGCCGCGCTGGCTCCACCGAGCCGGTGCAGATCACCTCCCCCACTCTCATCGAGCCGAACTTCGTGGTGACCGACCGCGGCACCGGGATGTCGGCGGCCGAAGTCGAGGCCGCGTTCCTCACCTTCGGCGGCAGCACCAAGCGCCACACCGATGACGAGATCGGCGGCTACGGTGTCGGCGCGAAGTCGCCGTGGTCACTGACCGAGTCCTTCCTGATCGACACCGCCAAGGACGGCAAGCGCACCCTGGTGCGGGCCTCCCGCGACCTCAACCACCAGGTGCTCATGCTCGACGAGCCCACCTCGCTGCCCAACGGCACCACCATCAGCATCCCGGTGGACGTGGAAGGCCACGCCTCCGACTGGGCGCGGGTGATCCGGGAGGTCTCCATCGCCCACGACAGCGGCATGATCGAGGTGGACGGCTCCCCCGCCGCCAGCATCGCCGACAGCCCGACGTGGATCGGCCCGGTCTCGTGCGCCCGCATCCCCGGCCGCGAACACGATCAGGTGATCATCCGCAGCGGCGGCACCCTGTTCGCCGCCACCCGCGACGTGGCCCGCCGCGTCCTCGACGCGACCGGGCTGATGCACTGCATCATCGAGCTGCCCATCGGTTCGTTCGACCACTCCCTGACCCGCGAGACCGCGACCACCACCGACCGCACCCTGGCCGCCGTCGATGCCGCCCTGGCCAGCTATGCGACCGCCTACGCAGCGCTGGAGGCCCGCGTCAACGAGCTGGCCAGCCGCGACGTGTACGCGGCGGTCACGCTGCGCAACGAGACTCTCGGCGAGGCCGGGCGGCCCAACCACCTGCGCATCGAATATCGGATGGGGGTGCCCGAGGGCATCGGCGCGTGGAATTGCCGCCGCAGCTCCGGTTACTCCAGCCGCCAGCGGTGGATGTCCGCCGACACCCACCACATCGAGGACCGCTTCGCAGCCACCTCGGTGGCGGGCGAGATGCGCCGCACCCTGGTGGTGACCGACGTGCCCAAGGGGCGCAAGCTGCGCGGTTTCGCCACCTGGATTCGCGACAACCACCCGAGCATCACCCGCGTCGTCCCGGTCCCCGAGGGCCAGACCCACATCCTGGCCGACGTTGTGAACGTCGATGGCGACCCCACCGGCCAGACCTGGAAGCTCGGTGCCGACACCGACGGCGTGACGCACTACAGCTTCGCCGAGTGGGCCGCGGAACTGCGCGCGAACCGCAAGCCGAGCAGCCGCGCCACAGGCTATCTGTGCCAGGTGATCGCCATCGACGGCGAGACCGCCCAGGACGCGGAGCTGACCGGCCAGGAGATCGTCGATCTCGGGCTGCCGGTCTGCTACGTGACCGCGACCCGTCCCAGCTACCCCAACGTCACCGGACCTGCCGTTGTGGTGGTCTACCTGGGGCGGCGCAAGGTGGAGCCGCTGCTCAAGGCAGTGCCCACCGCGGTGACGCAGTCCCGGTGGAATCAGATGCGCTTCGAGAAAGCCATCGCGGGTATGACTCACCTGCAGATGCTGGCCGCGGCATCGGATCACGGTTATGGGTTCCGGGCGCGCGGCCGGTACATCCGGCTGGCCGACGCGGTGCTCGCGGCGTGCCCAGACCACCCGCTGCAGGAGACCCTGCAGACGCTGGTTGCGGTGCACGACGCCGATAAGCAGGTGACCGCCGCGCAGCGCGAAGCCTTCGGCAGCGCGCAGTACAGCGATCGCGCACAAGAACTCACCGCCGAACTCAACGGGCTGCAGGAGAAACTCACCGCCGCTTACCCGCTGCTGGCGAACATGCCCTACAACGGCGGCGACGATGTGCTGCCAGCCGCCGTCGACTACATGGTGCACACCCCGCCGCGGTCCTGACCGGGCCGCAGTGGGGAAGCCACCCAGCCACCCAGCAGAACAGGAGCTAGATGTGCCGGACGTGAACACGCCACTGGCAGACATCATCTTGAGCCGCGCCGTCTGCGAGGGGCGCGAAGGCGGCGGCGTCACCGCCGCCGCCGACCGCGACTGCGAGAGCTACCTGCACTGCCAGCTCGCCGCCGACATGATCCTCGACCACATCCGCGATCACCTGATGGTCTACGCCGAGAGGCTGGAGGTAAGGCGATGACGGACGCAGCCGAACACAGGCGTGATCGTGCCCGCGAGGCCGCAGCTGGGCTGGAGTACCTGGCCGGGTTGGCACGCGGAAACGACTACGCCGACGAGTACCACCTCGGCGGCAGTGAGACCGCAATGCTGCTGGGCGACGCTTTCGAGAAGTTCGCCGAGGCACTGGAATCGAAGGTGCACGGCGATGAGTGAGGTTGCTTTCCTCATCCACACCGAAGCATCGGACGTGCATTCGTCGTGTGTGGCGTGCGAGCGCCCCATTCACAGCCACGATGGCAAGCGCGGATGGATTCACACCTCGTCGGGAACCTACCGCTGTCCGACGTTCCCGTTCGGATGGGCCGATCCCGGCAAGCCCCGCGACATCGAGGCCGTCATCGAGGCGGCTGCCGCTGAGGCCGAAGCGGAGGGCCGCCAGAACGGCTACGACGAAGGCTTCGCCGACGGCAAGGCCGAAGGCCGCGACGATGGGCACCAAGAGGGCGTAGCCGAAGGACGTCAGCAGATGCACGACGAGTTGACGCGCGCTCTGACATCGTTCCTGGCCGAACTCGGCGATCGCGTGGCCGGTGACCCCGCAGTAGTACGCCGCGCTCTCGTGCGGGCATGGAATCGGGTGACGCCGTGACCGAGTACACCGAAGTCGTCGAAGCCGCGATCGAGCACGCCGAGAAGCCGAAGCGCACCGCGCAGCTGCTGGAGGTCGCCACAGAACTGGGCGTCACCGCGGTGAGCATCGACGTGCGCCACCCGAGCCTTACAGAGCGGGACTGGCCCCACAGTCCGCGCGGCTGCATCTTCACCCCGCCCGATGAGTACGTCGGAAGTTGGCCCGCCGCCTGGGCCATCGCCGATCGAGCTGGAATCAGCCGCGGTGCGGGAAGCACCGGCTCACACCAGGCCGACACCAGCGGCCTTGTGCCCGGCATCTACGAGCACCGCGGTGGCCAGTGGACGCGTTTCGACGAGGAGGAAATCTGATGGGCACGACGACGACGATGCGGTGGACCAGGCCGGAGCCGGGCCGCTACACCGCCGGTCCATACACGGTGTCCCGGTCGCCCTCCGGCGGCTGGCACGCCGCGGGTCCGGGCTGGCGGCCAGAGACCGGCTGGCCGCTGCTTGCCGAAGCGAAGGCCGCGTGCGCCGAGGCAGCGTTGCACCGCCTCGATGACCCGCACGTCGAGCCGGTCGTGGGCGACCTCGCAGTCACCGGCGAGGACCGCCAAGGACGCATCACGGCGATCTTCCCCACACCGGGAGGCCAGGTGTACTGCATCAAGCTGCCGCGGGGACGGCGGGTGTGCCTGTCTCGGGCCGAGTTCGCGGTGGTTTCGGCATGACGGACACCGCTGTGCACACCGTGTCCGGGCTCGGGATCGCCGCGGCCGACCATCACATCGAGGTCCGCGAGAATTTCGCGGCCGACAGGTTCTACGCCCGATGCACCTGCGGATGGAGCGCGCTCGATGTCATCCATCCCGACACGGCGGCCAGGGTCGGCCGCGAGCACGTGGACAAGATCGCCGACGTGGACAAGCGGGTGGCCGGTCGGCACCGCGACGGGCATCACGCGGTGGTGGTCGCGGCAGGCGGACGCATCACCGTGGCTTGCTCCTGCGAGGGGTTCCGCATCACCGAGAAGAAGGCCGACCAGGTGGTCGCCGCATGGGGCCGCCACCTCGACGCCTGCCCGCCCGCCGAACAGGCCACCGCAGCTGGCAAGCGAGCCCGGCGGTGCCCCACACCGGGGAAAGTCGGGTTCAACAGCCGTCGCTCCGCTGAGAAGGGCCTGGAGCGGTTCTGGCGGACGTTTCGCGGCAAGAAGGCCCCGGTGCGCTGTTACAAGTGCCCCTGCGGGCGCTGGCATCACACCTCCAAACCCAAGGCGGCGGGGGTGCCCCGATGAACGATCCAGTCCGGCCTACCGCCGCCCAGCGTGCGGAGATGGCGGCCTACATCGACACCAACGATCCCGGCCTGCTCTATGAGCTGGGTATCGCTCGGGAGGTCGACGCCGAACTGGCTGAGGAGTTCATCCCCGCTTTCGACGCGGTCTGGAGGGCCGGGCGATGAGCAGCGGAGCGGAAACCCGAGGACGTGACAGTGTGCGGCCCTCTGAGCTTCCCGCCCTACAGTTGCCCGTCGCGGGGTCGCCCGTGGACGGTGACCTGGCGGCCGATATCGCAGGCATCCTGCGCGGACAGTTCCCCTCCGATCCCGCTCACCAGCTCCACTACGCCGCGCACTGCTTGGTCTCCTACCTGCGTGAGCATCTCGCTGAGCACGCGGAGGAACTGGGGCTGCGCCCGGAGCTGCGCGTGCTGGAAGACGGGTACGGCGGCATCGCGACGTCTTGGCCCGGCGGTGAGACCAGGCTTATCCACCGCCCCGCTACCCGGCAGATTCGCTACGCCACCGACTGGAAGGAACAGAGATGAGCGTCGGCATCTGCGCCGCCTGCTTCGTGCTGGGCTTATTGGTGCATGAGGTGTTGAGCAGCTGGGACGATCCGGCGTTCCGGTGGGGGTTCACCCACCCGTTCGGCCCGCCGCGACCCTGGTGGCCGCGCGAGAGGCGGACACGCTATTTCATCGAGCACGGCGCTGCGTGGCGGAAACGTCCGCACCGTGGCGAGCGTGGCGTCTGAGCGGCGGCCGCGACGGTCGCGCCTGATGCCGAAACGCGCCGCCGGTGATGGTTGCGTGGAGATGCAACCCACTATAGTCTCTGTTTTGGAGACATCATGGAGGAGCGTAGCCGGATGGCGAGTGACGACATTATCGACCGGGCAAGGGCGTCGATTGAACTGTGGGCCGCCACCCCCGGCGTGACCATCGAAGTGCACACCGGGATGGTCGCCGCCGAGGACGCCTACCGGAACGCGCCCGAGCTGGTGTCCGAGATGGCCGCCGAAATCGAACGCCTCCGCGCCGAGGTGGAGCAGCACGAGATAAACGTCAGGATGCTCGGTCACTGACATGGACAGGGATGAGGAAATGACCACGATCACCGACGAGACAATGCCCCAACGCGAAGCAGCCGACATCCTCGACACCGCAAAGAAACTCATCACCCGCGACCGCAACGAGGACTACGGCGAGGCGATCGACGACTTCACCCGGACCGCAAAGATGTGGGAGCAGATTCTTGGCATTGAAATCAGCGCCGAGCAGTTCGCGCAGTGCATGATCGTGGTGAAGCTCTCCCGGCTGGCCCACACCCCGAATCACGACGACTCTTGGGTGGACATCGCCGGGTACGCCGCTCTCGGCGGGTCGATCGCCGCCGTTCCAGGGAGGCACGGGTGATGAGAGGCCCAACGGTCGGAGTGTGTCGCGAGGGCTCTTTGCCCTCCGGCGGGTGCAACCCCAACGGTGGGCACAGGTACGCAAGTGCTGCCCTGCCGCACCCATGCCGCGTTGTTCCAGATGACTGCGCTGGTCGACACCTGCGAGATGGAGCCCGATGATGATGATGATGAGTGAACCGCCACACCACCGTTTGCGCGACGTTCCCGCTGAGGTTGCGTGGGTTCGGTCACGTTGCTTGTGTCAGACCCCTTTGTTAGTCTCTGTTTTAGAGACGTTCCGACGGCCCCACCGCCACCACAACGAAAGGTCACCGCAGCCATGCACTCACTCATCGACGACAACTCGATCATCGTCCGCTCCGGCGACGAGACTCTGATCGTCTCAGCATCTGACCCCACCTACACCGCGGTGCGCCGGTACCTGCTCGATGAGCGCGGCGAGGACTTCGACGAGCTGCGCGCGATGATCGACGGAATCCGGGTACCGGTGAAATCCGCCGCCGCCGACGCCGTGGCCGCGGTCGACGGCGACGAAGGCAGCGCCTACCGCATCGAGCACGGCGACCCCGTCGAGGAGATCATCCTTGCCTCGGCCCTGCGGGTGGCGCGTGAGAACGCCGACATGGCCCCGCTGGGCCGCTTCCTGCAGCGGCTGGAGAACAACCCGTCGCAGGCTTCCCGCTCACAGCTGTTCGGCTGGCTCAAGGCCGGTGGGTTCACGATCACCACTGACGGGATGATCGTGGGCTACAAGTCGGTGCGCAGCGACGGGCGGTCGTCCAACGGCGGCCGTGAGCCGGTCACCGTGGCGTACCAGGGCGGCCGCAGCGAAACCATCACCGGACACATTCCCTACCCGCTGGGCGCGTGGGTGTCGATGCCGCGGGAGCTGGTCGACGACAACCGCGACTCCGCGTGCTCGGTCGGCCTGCACGTCGGCACCTACAACTACGCGGAGAACTTCTCCGAGAAGATGCTGGTGGTGCTGGTCGACCCCGCCGACGTGGTCTCGGTGCCGCGGTGCAGCGGAGCGCAGAAGATGCGGGTGTGCCGCCTGTACGTGGCCGCGCAGCACGACGGCGAGCAGATCAGCGAGACCGTGGTCGATAACATCCGCACCGTGCCGGACTTCGACGCGGCCGAGGAATACTACGGCCGCGAGGAGAACCAGGCTCCCGCCCTCGCAGGGTGCGACTACAGCTACGACATCGACGACCTCGACGACGATGACGACCTCGACGACGATGACGACCTCGACCTCGACGACGACGATGACGACCTCGACGACGACGAGGATGAGGACGACGAGGACGACGAGCGCGAGAACTCGGAGTTCGGCGAGTACGCCAAGGCCACGTATGCGGGCGACGATGATGGGTGGGACGACCGGGCAGCGTCCGTGACCATCTAGTCGCCGACACAGCGCCCGCAGCCGCTACCGAAGTGGCGGCTGCGGGCGCTGCTGTGTCTGCGGCTCCTGCGGCTCCTGGCCCTGCTGCTTGCACTGCTCGGCTGCCGCCTCGGTGGCGGTGGCCAGGCACAACGTGGCGTAGACCTGGGCCTGCTGCATCAGCACGGCGTGCAGCCCGTAGCTGGCGTCGGCGGCCTCCAGCTGGTCGCAGCAGGCGATGGCCAGCAGCGCCGCCGACTCGTAGTCGCGGCGGCCTTCGGCCTCCAGCAGCTTCTCGCGGGTGCGCGACGGTGCCGGTCGCTGCCAGCGCCCCGCCGCCATCAGTCCTCGGCCCCGACGAACTGATCCCACTCCTGCGGGGTGATGCCGGTGGCGATGAACTCCCGCAACCCAGGTGCCAGGTCCGGCATGGCCTGCTGGATTAACGCGCCGCGCTCATAGGCGCGCATCTGCTCCTCGGTGATCGGCAGATCGAGCGTGTGCGTCACCCCGGTGATGCGGGAAACTCGCGTGACCTCCACGGTGGCCGGTCCTTTCGGTCGGGTCTGGCTGTGCCGTCGAGCATCCGACACCGGCGGTGCGGACACCGGACGCGGCGCGGCGGGCAGCGGACGGGGGACGTGACAACCTCCCCGACGGTCAGGCCCCGTCGCCGACTTCGACCCTGTCCTCCTCGTCGACGGAGCTGGAGAGGATGTCGACCGCCACCGGATCGGACAGACCCCGACAGCAATGTCGCGGCTGCGTAGGAATCTCCCGCCTTTAGGCGGGAGAGGATGTCAACTCCGCTTCGACAGCCGCCACCAGCCGCTCTAACTGGGCATGGGAAATCGAGGAGTCCGCGGGCAGATGGAACCGCATATCGCGCGCTCCTATGATCGGGGCCGCGCATGATGTGCGAGGTTCCGCGCAGGTCACCTCTCGGCCGCTGTATCGGTCGGCGTCATGGAGGAGCCTTTGCCGGAAGATGGCACGAAAACCGGCTTTTCACGCGGAACCTCGCACACCAAGCATCGTCGACCGCCCAGGCAATCCCGCCCCGAGTAGCGCGACACGCCGAGAGATGCTTTCAGGCTGCGCAGCAGCAGCAGCAGCGCTTCACATCGCCGCGGGGCGATACGTCGCCACCGTCTCCGGCCTCGCGCTCATCACCGCAGTGTCGGCCTCGTCAGCAGAAACCCGGCACCGCACATTCGACAGTCCCGCGTCGCCGCGCTGGATGAGCCACAGGGTTCCGTCGCTGGACACCGAGCTGACCTCGAACAGGTGGCGAAACCCGCGGTCGGCGTCGTAGCGCAACTCCACCAGGTCACCGCGCCGGAAGTAGCTCACCGGGCCATCTCCGCCGCCAGGTGCGCGAAGAAGTGCATGGCGTCGCCGTTGCGGAAGTCGATGGCCACCAGCGTGTCCTTGATCTTGTCCTGCTCGGCGGTGCTGCACTGCTTGGCCACATCGACCACCGATCCCAACGGGATCGAGTTCCAGCCCCACTGCGGACCTTCCACGTCGAACCGGTGGTCGAGGTCCAGCCCCTTCTCGCCGATGAACGTGTCGAGCCACGTCGCGAAATCGGCCATCAGAACAGCTCCCCGTTTCGAGCCTCGGTGATCAGGTCGTCGATCGAGATTCCGGGGGCCGCCACATACAGCGTGTCGCCGACGATCGCATGGCCGCCCCCACCGGCGGCGGAAACCGCGTCGGCCACGATGATGTCGCGGGCCGCGTCCAGCGCGTCGGAGCCTTCCGGCGTGATCTGAATCCCGCGGCTGGCGGCCGCCGCGTTGATCGCCGCAAGAACCGCGGAGTCGGTAAGCCTCGATCCGTCCGGGGCCGCCACGACGAGATACGCGAAGCCGAGTGCGCGCGTGCTTGCCATCAGACTGCCACCTCGATCAGCTCCGCGCTGTCCGCCTCAGCGGTCACCAGCCATTCACCCATGGCGTTTCCTTCCTGTCGGGGAGTCGGTTGAGCGTCCGCATCAGCCGCCCTCCCAGTCCAATTCGTCGGGGAACGCGTGCGCGCACGCCCCGGTTCCGGTGCCGGTGCCGGTGTGCTCAACCTCGAACATCTGCCCCACCTCGGCGAGGTCGCGTTCGCCGTCACCGAGTTCACGAGTCACCTTCACGCGACCGGCCGCGGCCAGCACCTCCGGCGTGGTGCTGCCTTTCGGGGCAAAGTGCGCGTACGCGCCCACTTTCGACATGGCCTATCCCACCGCCTTTTCCAGCACGGACAGCTCGGCGATGATCGACCCGCCGCGGTCAACCGCGACGATTGCGTGCGGATTGTGCGCCGTGGCCCAGACCACGCGGTCGGTCTCCGGCACCGCGTCGCGCACCTCGGTGACTGTCCCGCGGCACATCGCACCGCGCATCGTGAACATGACGCGGTCCCCGGCGGATAGCTCACGCATCGGCGGCCTGAGCATTAACGGATTCGGGCGGGCCGCTGTCGGCGGGCGACTCAGTTGCTTGCCCACGAATCCGGCGAACCATAGGCGACCAGATGCGGTCACGCCACTCCGACGTATTCATGGCGAAGATGATGTGCGCCGAAACCACGGACCATGCGAGCGCTCCAACCACTACGCGGGCCACCGCACCGAATACGAGAATCGTCGACCAGAGTCCGTCGCCGTCTCCTACCGGCTCCGTCATCCACTGTTCAGTGACGACGGGATAGCCACGTGATGCTGCGATATGTGCGACCACCACGGCCAGAGACACCAGGGCCGTCGAGAGCCCATACAGCCTGTATCCGAGCCGGAGCGTTCCGTCACTCATGTCGCGCATCAGGCGGAGAACGTGGCGGTAGAACCTCGGGGTATTGGCCAGCAGGACACCTGCCAGCACGATCAGCATCAACGAGCTGCTGATGAGGAAGGTGAAGCAGGCGATGTCATTGGGAGTCATGTTTGTCACGTCCTCACTGTCGGTTCGGTTTCCTCGGGAACGATCTCGTCGACCGCAGCGAAGACCCGGCCGCCGGTGTCGGCCGCGATCGCCACGTGCGGCGAGTTGTCGAAGTTCGAGATGTGCGGATGTGTGCGCGCAACCGCGGAGCGCACCTCGGTCACGGTGCCCACCCCTTCACCACCGGTGATGGTGTAGCGCACCCGATCACCGACACGCGGCCAGCTCACGCGACGTCCCGCCGGTACAGGTCGCCTTCGATGTACTCGACGACGCTGCCGTCGCTTTTCGCGGTTGCCTTCCACCAGTAGTCGCCTTCGATCCAGTCGATGTGCCAGTGCCCGCTGTCGTCGAGCGCCTCGACGAGCTGGTCGTCTCCACCGGACCCGGCGAAGAACGCCTCCCCCGACCCAGCGGACTGGTCGGGGCCACGGCTCACCGCGGTGATCAGCTCATCGGCGGTGCGCGCCTTGCCCGCCGCGGCCAGCACGGCGGCGATCGAATCCCAGAACCCTTGACTCATCTCGGTTATCTCTCCCGGCGCGCTCTCCAACTCGTCGCGGCCAGTGCACCAAAGAAGTGGGCGGCGCAGCGGGTGAGGCGCGGCTGCCCGATTCCTCCGGCGTGTCGCGCGCCGCGGGGCGGGCGCACCGTCGCGGCCGGGCAGCATAGCTATCACCCACCTACCGACGGAGGAGGTCGGACGCCATGATCGTCGGAACCCAAGCAGGCATGATCACCGTGCGCGACGCCCACACCGAGCTGGGTGTGCGTGAGCCGTTCACCGTCAGCCGGGCGCAGGCACGCATCATCGCCAGCTGCCTCGACCACAAGGGCCTGCACCCCCTGGCCGCCGCCGACCTGCGCCGCGCAGCCGAAGAAGCAGAAATCGGTTGACCATGCCTGTGTGCGACGCGATCATCGAGTACCTGCGGATGTTCGACGCCGGAGTGGCACCGTCGGCCAACGACATCGTGAACAGCTTGATGGGCACCCACGGTGCTTCCGACATCCGCCGTGGCCTCACCCAGCTCGACCACGCCGGTGCCATCAGCTCCCGCTGGGACGGCGACGCCTTCGTCTACTGGTGCGATTGAACGAGAAGACCTGACATGACCGACAACCCGCTGAACTCCCCCGGCCCCGACCGCATCGTCGTGGCCGGTGACTGGCACGGCAACACCAGCAGGGCCTGCGGAGCGATCTGGTACGCCGGTCTGCGCGGCATCCCGCTCGTGCTGCAACTCGGCGACTTCGGCTACTGGACGCCGGGAGCGTGGACCGACCGCTACCTCACCGCGGTGGAGTCGGCGTGCGCCGAGGCGGACGTGACACTGCTGTGGGTCGATGGAAACCACGAGTGCTACCCGAACCTGTACGAGACGCCCGTCGACCCGGATACGGGACTGCGCACCATCAGCGAACACGTTCACCATCTGCCGCGCGGCCTGCGCTGGAGCTGGCACGGCAAGACGTGGATGGCGCTCGGCGGGGCGCACTCAGTGGACCGGCACATGCGGATCGAGGGCCGCTCCTGGTGGCCGCAGGAGCATCTGTCCGACGCCGACGTGGAGGCCGCGATCGCAGGCGGCCCAGTGGATGTGATGGTCTGCCACGACGCCCCCGACGGGGTGCACATCCCCGGCCTCATGCCGGGCCAGTTCCCAGACGATCAGATTGCCACGGCCGAGTGGCACCGCCGCCAGCTGGGCAACGTGGTGCGCTCCGTGAACCCGAGCCTGCTGCTGCACGGCCACTACCACGTGCGCTACAGCGACCGCCTCGGCCAAACCTCGGTGATCGGCCTGGCCGACGACTCCGCGATGCAGTCCGACAACCTGCTGGTGCTGGACCTGCAGGGCCAGCGGTAGCTGCTGATGCGGATTAATCACCCATCCGACTGCTTCATTGCTTCACGGGCGAGGATCGACACCGACCAGTCGAACCTGCGGAACCCCTCCCACACCTCGGCGATGAGGTCACGGTCCGCCTCGGTGTACTGGCAAACCTGCGCCTCGCGGCCATCGACGTCCACCGTCTCCACCGGCGGCGGGGTGCCATGCGCCTCGATATGGGCCGCCTTCACCGCCTTGCCGAACGCGGAGCGGTACCGGTCGGCGTAGTCAGCGTCGCCGGTCACCTCAACGAGGAAATCCGACAGGTACAGCGGCCGATCTCTGGCGTCGGCGTCGACGTCGGCGGAACTGGCCGCTCCCCCACCCTCAGCCGCGAGACGGTCCGCGAAGTATCTGCGCACCGCGCTGTCGGGTCCGAGCAGCGACGCCGCAGCGATGTACGCGGCCAGCGCCGACAGGCGAAGTTCGATGTAGGTGTGCAGAACGTCGCCGCCGGTGGACTCCCGCACCTCGACACGGTCGACACTTGCGGGTCCGGTGCCGGGAAGCTGCGCGAGCACATCGTGCGGGGCACGTGCGCCGATGGCCGAAGTGACTGCTGACAGTGGCCAGCTGACCCTGCCGCTGTCGTCGACCCGGCGGGTGGCATCGAGCACGGCGGTGGCGATGTCGGGCAGTGCGGCGGTGTCGGTCACGGTGGCATCCTCTCACAAACGTCTCTATAGTGGAGACTATTGGATACCGCCGACACCGAGCAACTAGGGACATCGGCGTGCCGCGCGCCGCGTAGCGGTTATGTCACACGAGTGGGCGACACTGGTGGCAGTGTCTGATTTAGAGACGAAGTAGGCGTCGGTGCGCGGTATGATGCACCGACACAGCACTGGGAGGAGGTGAACCGATGGAGACCTTGACGCTGAGCACCGCGACTGTCGCGATGGAGCACGCCTACGCGCTGCTGCTCCGGGCCGGGCTGCTGACCGTGGACCCAGAAGACCCGTCCAGTACCGCGCACATCTCCACCGGAGCCCGCCTCTCAGGCAATGGACAGTCCACCGACGCCGTGACCTCCTGGTCACCGGCGTTGATGAATCGTGCCGAAAAAGACCTCAGCCGCTCGCAGCGGGGGACGTGGGCGATTCACCAGCCCGCCTTCTACGAGAGGCTTCGCTCCGTGCCGACTTCGGCACTCGCGCACCGCGGCATCTGCCCCGGCACGGAGGCTCCCTCGCAGATGTGTGACACAGATCACTTCAACTTCATCTTCGCTGGCAGGAACGTCGCCTGACGTTCCTCGGCTCGTTATACCCGAAACGCCCTGTCGCATACCGCAATTCGACGTATCGACGCTTGACAGCCGCGATTCTTGGCGTAGCGTTTCACCCATCACGTACCGCGGCCTCGGCCCGGAACATGAAGCGCCGCATACGGTTCGCCGGATGCACCGCGGCGGGACATCCTCCCGCAGCGCCTTGAGAACTACACAGTGAACGGCATGAAATCCCCGGACACCGGACCGCAGCACACCGAAGCCGCGGACCGACACCGCACGTGTCCGGGAAATACGCCGAGCGGCCCGGAGCCCCGCGCAAGCGCACGCACCTACAGGTGCGAGTGTCTGCGCGATATGTCTCTGGCTCCGGGCCGCTCGACACCAATGCGTCCTTGACATCCTCCCCGCCCTCAAGGGACGGGGATTCCCGTGTGCCGAAGCTCTAGGCGACGGCAGGAACGGGTGGTTTTCGCTTCGTCGCGGCTGCGATACCGGCCTTGGCTGGCAGCGTCTTACATCGGCTCCGCGCAGGAGCTGTCCACCCCTGATGGTATTTCGCGGCGATGTTTTTCGCCGCGTTGATGTCAGCGTTGTCGCTGTGGCCACACGCAACGCAGCAGAAAACCGCTTGGCTCTCGCGGTTCTCCGCTGCGATGTGCCCACAGCCGTGACAGCGCTGCGAGGTATAGGCGGGGTTCACGGTCACCGTGTTGCCGCCGGTCTTATAGGCCAGCTGGTGAAGCAGGGTCGCCCAGCGAGCGTCACGGATACCGTGGTTGGTCGACCCTTTGCGCCGACCTTCGCCCTTGCGTGACATCGCTTCGGCGTGCAGGTCTTCACAGATCACCAGGCCGTAGGTCTCGGCTGTCCTCCGGGTGAAGGCGTGCAGGGCGTCGTTGTTGATCGCAGCTCTGCGGGCCTGCAACCGGCGGTGACGGTCACGCAGCCGACCGTAGCGCTTGCCGCGACGCCAATCCCGGCCTTCCCGCTGTGCAACCACCCGCGATTTCGCCATGCGCTTCTGCACAGCGGTGATGTCATGGTCGAGTTTGGTGGTGTCGGGCAGGTCGAAGAACTCACCGTCACTGGTGACCGCAGCGTGTTCCACGCCGCGATCAACTCCGACGTCACCGGTTGCCCGGCTGCGATCGGCGGTCGGTGGTGGGCTGGTGAACACGAGCGAGCGTTTCGCCAGATCAACGTGCACCGAGGTGTAGTCACGGATCGGCTGGGAGACGATCACATGAAACCGCAACATCCACTTTCCCGGCCGGGAGCAACCGTGAGGGTTTTGCCCGCGGATCACCACCATCCCCGAACGCCGACCGGTCGGGTGGAACACCGCGTTGCGCCCACCGTTGAACCAGCAGGTGAACCGCAGGTCACCACGCTTGCGGGAACGAAACCTCGGCATCGCACCACCACGGCGCTTACGCCGCTTCGTCGCGGCGAACCACTCACCGTTCTCGATCTTGGCCGGGGCCTGCAGCACCAGCGACGGCATGGCTGCCAAGTGGGGAAACTGCTCGCGAGCTTGGCTGTCGGTCAACGTGACCGGATCACCGCCGAGGAACTCCAACTGCGGGGAACCGTCATCGCTGAGCAGCCGCTCACCGTCGCGGTAGACGTAGCGTCTGCGATGTGCGCGGTGCTGGTTGAACCGTGACCGGAAACCGTCGCACAGCCACGTCGCCACCTTTTCGGGGTTGCCGGAGAAGACCGGCTGACCGTGGCGCTCACCGAGAAACACAGGTGTTCCGCGAAACGAGACCCGACGGATACGCACCACCTGCGACATGACCGGAAACGTAACGAGAAACCGGCGGTGCATTAGCTCGCGGCGCGCTCACCGTGGTCGCCAGCAGTTGGGCCATTCCTCCCCCCGGCTAAAGCCGGGGGCTCCCTGGCCACTCATGGTGGCGGAACTGGGAGACACGCCAGGCTTAGACCCTGGTGCTCGTGGGAGCGTGCAGGTTCGACCCCTGCCGGGCGTACGTTCATGCGCCGGTGAGGCACCAGTTGGCAGGTGCGGCGGGCCGTAACCCCGCTGCCTTCGGGCTTCGGGGGTTCGATTCCCTCCACCGGTACGCAACGCCTCGCTAGCTCAGTTGGCAGCAGCATCCGACTCTTAATCGGAGGGTCCGGGGTTCGATTCCCTGGCGGGGCACGCTGTGTGATCGCCTCCTGTGGCGAGCGCACAAGGACAACCGGCACGTCCTAAAACAGCAGGCCGGAGGAGCCGAGAGTGCCGATCGAACAAACTCCGCGGTCTTGGCCCGAGCCGCGTGCACAGCGATCGGCGACCGCCCCTTCCAACGGAGTCGGTGCTTCATCGGGCTGCCAAACGTCCAGCGCCTCGCTAGCTCAGCTGGTAGAGCTGCCGACTTTTAATCGGTAGGTCCGGGGTTCGATTCCCTGGCGGGGCACTTTCCGGCCTGGCGGATAAGCACGGGTGACCGTGCGAAAGGCGGGTTGACATCCGCCGCCGCGCAAGCGGTGATCCAGGCACGTCGCATCGTTGAGTAGTCCGGCGAAGAAGTCGGGCTACCAGCTGGTGAGCCAGTCAGGGGCCAGAGGCAATCGCTGAGGCCAGCATCCCACGCCGGGTGAAACTGACGCGTCGGCGAGCTGGCTGTCGGTGCGGGAGGCGTAGAGGTCCGAGGTCGCCAGCCGAGGGCGTACGCCACGACACTCACCGATGGACCGGCGGGTTCACGTCCGCGAGTGGAGAGTACAAGTAGCTTGGCGGCGAAAGTACGGAAGGTGTGAAGTATTCTTTGCCCCAAAAGGGTTCGGAGCTTCGAGGCAAGCACATCTTCGGTCAACGAACACTAGCTCATCTGGTAGAGCATCTGTTTATGGGACAGACGGTAGTCGGTTCAAACCCGACGTGTTAACCAAGCGAAAGCCTTGTCTCGCTGCGGTGCGAAAGCGCCTTAACGCTCGGCCCCTCGGGGAACCGAGCCACCGGGAAGCCCGCAAGGCCAACGGTGTCGGTAGGGCGGTAGTGCAGCCAGGAGCTTGCAACTCCTCGGCGAATCGAAACCCGCTGAGTAGCACCCAGCGTAGGGAGTGGTCGGCCCAACCGACCAGGCGCGACGGCTACCGCCGGGAGGCGGTGGACAAGTCGGGAACTCCGAGCGGAGATAATCCGGCGAAAGGCCGTCACTGGCGGGCAGAGTCTAGGCCCGCTCCCCCATCCCCTTGGTGTAGTGGTAGCGCGGCGGATTCCAAACCCGCAGGCGGGGGTTCGATTCCTCCAGGGGGTGCCAAACCCGTGTAGCTCAGCGGAGAGAGCGCCTGACTACGGATCAGGAGGCCGGGGGTTCGATCCCCTCCACGGGTGCTCATGCCTCCGTAGCTCAGCGGACCAGAGCGCCCGCCTCCGGAGCGGGAGGACGCAGGTTCAATTCCTGCCGGGGGTGCGTGCGGGTGTGGTCCAACGGCAAGACACCTGGCTTCCGACCAGGCGACGCGGGTTCGATTCCCGCCACCCGTTCCAATACCACCCACCGCGGCGGTGCACATCTTGGCCCTGTAGCGCAGTAGGTGAGCGCGCCGCCCTGTCACGGCGGAGGTCGCGGGTTCGATTCCCGTCAGGGTCGCTTCAACGGCACTCGCGTCTGTTCCGGCCCGAGTGCCGGTCGCAGGACTGACCTGGCTGCGACGCCGCGCCGCGTGAACGGAACAGTTCGCGGGTCTCGTGGAAACAGGGTTCGGCGTGAGGACGCCGATGCGCAGCTGGGGTCGCTCCCGAGCCGCGAATGAACACCCGACGATGTGTACGCCTCAATGGCAGAGCGGCAGCCCCTTAAGGCTGCGGGTGCGGGTTCGAGTCCCACCACATCCGAGGGTGCCTCACGCGGTGCTATAGTCAGCTCAACGATGCCCGCCAAGGCTAGAGCCACAGCTTCCTTACTTCGGCGGGCCTTCTCATCTCCAACTCCCGGTCTGTTGGAGTAGCTGGTCACCTCGCCGACCTGTCACGGCGGGATGTCGCAGGCTCAGCGCTGTCAGAATCACCGCGCACGTCGCGCGACGTGGCGGCCATGCTCCCGTGGTCCATGGGTAAGATTCCTGGTTCTCAGCCAGGCGAAGCGGGTTCAAGTCCCGCCGGGAGTGCAGACGTAGATTCCTCGGGGCCATAGCTCAGTCGGAAGAGCGCCTGTTTTGCAAACAGGAGGCCGGGAGTTCGATCCTCCCTGGCTCCACGTCCCCGCCTCGTAGCTCAGCTGGTAAGAGCGCCGCTCTGATAAAGCGGAGGTCACAGGTTCAACTCCTGTCGGGGCGACCAACGAAACCCATTGCCGCGTGATGTAATCGGCAGCATCGCTGACTCTGATTCAGTGGGTCTAGGTTCGAGTCCTGGCGCGGCATCCACGCCTTCTTAGCTCAGTCGGGAGAGCGTCCGGTTCACATCCGGAAGGTCGCTGGTTCGATCCCAGCAGAGGGCACTCAAGGTCGTGTAGCTCAGTCGGGAGAGCGCTGCACTGAAAATGCGGAGGCCGCTGGTTCGATTCCAGCCATGACCACGTCCACACGAAATGCCGCATAGCTCAGTCGGTTAGAGCGCATCTCTGATAAAGATGAGGCCGGAGGTTCGATCCCTCCTGCGGCAACTGTGATCGAAGTCGAAGTGGCCGAGACACCTGGCTGTGACCCAGGAGGAAGCGGGTTCAAGTCCCGTCGATCACCCCAACTGTGCGGTCGAGGTTCCGGTAAGGACCAGGGGTAGCGCGCTGAGGAGTTGGGCGCGAGGCGTCAGTCTGCCCCTGGTCACCGCGCACGCCGGATTGGCGCAACTGGAAGCGCAACCGCCTTGTAAGCGGAAGGTTGCGGGTTCGACTCCCGTGTCCGGCTCCACCAAACTTGGGCTGTTGGCGCAGTCGGTAGCGCGCCGCTTCGGCAGAGCGGAGGTCGCGGGTTCGATCCCCGCACGGTCCACGCAGTTCTCGCTCGGTTCGTCTAGAGGCCCAGGATGCCGCACTTTCAATGCGGGCGGCGCGGGTTCAAATCCCGCACCGAGCACCACGCCGACGTAGTCCAGCGGACACGACACCGCCTTGCCATGGCGGAGACGCGGGTTCAACTCCCGCCGTCGGCTCCACGCCGCGCTAGCTCAGTCGGAAGAGCGCCGCCTTGGTATGGCGGAAGTGGCGGGTTCGATCCCCGCGTGCGGCTCCACGCCTCCCTAGCTCATCGGGTAGAGCGCCGCCCTCGTAAGGCGGAGGCGGGCGGTTCGAGACCGCCGGGAGGCTCCACCCGGCACCGCGGGCTGTAGCGCAGCTTGGCAGCGCGCCTCGTTCGGGACGAGGAGGCCGCAGGTTCAAATCCTGCCAGCCCGACAGAGAAAAACCCACTTTGAACTGTGGAAACAGGACAGGGCGGGTTTTCTCGTTGAGTGGCAGAGACCGGCTGAGTGGCAGTGGAGTGGCAGGAGAAAAAGTCAGGCCCGTTTCCGCTGGTCGCAGGAGGGCGTTTCATCTCCGTCATGGCGGAATCACCGTTGTATCTAAGCCTCGTTGGGCGGTAACATGTCTCCAGTTTGGGACAACCGAAGCCGAGCGAACGCAATAAGGAGGTGCGAACGACATGACTTCAGAAGCTCGCGCCCGCATTGCTGCTTGGCGCGCATTGTCCGCCGAGGAAAAGACTCGTCGCCGCAGGGCGGCGGTGGTTGACCAGGTAGTCGCTTCCATGTCGATGGAGGGTGAGCCAGTCAGTGCCGCATGGGAACAGCGCGCACGGCAGCGCCGCGCCGCGTTTTCCATCGCACCCTGACACGGTGCGAGAATCTGGCCGCGATCAGGATATCCCGGACCCGCTCGCGCTCTTGGTGAATCAATAGATCACCAGCCTGGCGCAGTTCGACCGCGAATACCCGGGCGCGGACGACGAGTACCCGGACGCGCGAGAACTCATTCGTCGGCACCTCCACAGCAGCTGAACACAGCCAACGCCCGCCTAGCTCAACGGATCAGAGCAGCGATGTCCTACGTCGACGGTTGGGGGTTCGATTCCCCCGGCGGGCACACAGCACCAGGAAGCGTGGCGGAGAGGTAACGCGCCGCATTGCTAATGCGAGGCCCGGACGCCAGTCCGGCGGGGGTTCAACTCCCTCCGCTTCCGCCAGGTCCAGCCGAGGTTCCGGTGAGGGCCGCCACGGGAGGCGTGGCAGAGCGGTAATGCAGCCGGTTGGAAGCCGGTGACGTGTCAAAGCGTCCGGGGGTTCGATTCCCTCCGCCTCCGCAAGACCCGGCCGACATCGCCGGGGCCGTTCAGGAGAGTAGCGCCGGGTGGTCCGGCAGCCCGCCTCGAATGCGGGAGCGGCGCGAAAGCGCCGGGGTTCGACTCCTCTGCTCTCCGCTGAGGAAGGACGCGCCGTGGCGGCGAAGCGGCGTTGAACACCGCGCCGGGCAACGTGTCCCGAGGGTTCGATTCCCTGTCCTTCCGCGCAACGGGGTGTAGCGCAACTTGGTAGCGCGCCTGGTTTGGGACCAGGAAGTTGCAGGTTCAAATCCTGTCACCCCGACAACGCCGACCCGATGTCCGGGCGGCACGGACCCCAGGCTGTGGGGAGAAACGGAGGTGTGTTGCGATGACCGCCACGATCCCGATATCGGTGGAGGTGTTCAACGCCGACTACCGGGCGTTCGCCACGGTGGGATGGATGGACGCCGTGCGGCTGATGCTGCGCGACGCCGTGCACGTCATCGAGACGCACACCCCAGCCGTGCACGTCCACAGCCCCTCGGTGGTGATCGAGCTTCCGGCCTCGGTGGTGCTCAAGCGCTACGCACATCGCCCCTACCGGCCGGTTCAGGTGGAGCGGGCCACCCGCGAAGGCGTGCTGGTGCGCGACAAGCACACCTGCGCCTACTGCGGCGGGCGCGCCAACACCATCGACCACGTACTGCCGCGGTCCAAGGGCGGCGGTGACGGGTGGCTGAACCTGGTCGCCGCGTGCGAGGCGTGCAACGGGCGCAAGGGGGACGCGGCCCCGCAGGAGCGCGGGATGCGGCTGCTGTGGGAGCCCTACGTTCCCCGTGAGAAGGACCGGTTCGCCCTGATGTGTTGAACCACCCGCCGGGCCTGCGCTGTTCTGCGCAGCGCAGGTCCGGCACCCCGAAGCGGTGTAGCTCAGCTAGGTAGAGCGCCGGGCTCATAACCCGGACGTCGCGGGTTCAAATCCCGCCACCGCAACCAGTGCCCTGTAGCTCAATCGGCAGAGCAGCGGATTGTTAATCCGCAGGTTGCAGGTTCGATTCCTGCCAGGGTAGCCAGGTGCCCGTGACCGAACGGCGAGGTAGCGGCCTGCAAAGCCGCCGATGCGGGTTCGACTCCCGCCGGGCACTCCACGCGCGGCCCCTGTAGCTCAACGGATCAGAGCAGCGGGTTTCTACCCCGCCGGTTGCGGGTTCGACTCCTGCCAGGGGCACAGCCGCCTACCGGCGTCCGTGGCGGAACAGGCAGACGCGCCGGACTCAAAATCCGGTTCCCCTCGCCGGGAGTGCGGGTTCGATCCCCGCCGGACGCACCGGTGCCCGCTAGCACAATTCGGCAGCTGCGCCCGGCTTTGGACCGGGAGGTTCCAGGTTCGATCCCTGGGCGGGCAACCGATTCATGCCGCTCACTGTGTAGAGGGCGATGTCTCAGACCTGCCCCGTCCAGCGCAGCGTGGCGGTGTCGTCGCCGCCGTCATGGTCCAGGACCACACCCGATGCGTCACGAACCTCCCAGCGCCCCTCGTGCGCGGCGCGGGCCAGGTGCGCGCCGCGGGCTGACGGATAGTCGGCCAGCTCGTCGTTGACGCGGCGGACCTCATCGGCGGTGAGAGGCTCTGCGCGGCTGATGGTGAACTTCACCTCGGTGGAACCGGTAGGTCGGTGCACACGCAGCATCACGCTGCCGCGGCTGTAGCTGTCGATCATCGGTGCTCCCTCTGTCTGCTTGAACCATTTCCTGCGTCACGAAGCCTGAGCCTCGGCGTTGGGGTCGATCTCCCAGCCGTAGCTACGCGCCAAGTCGAGCGCTTCGTGGATGGCAGCCTTCTCCTCCGGGGAAGGTCCGTCCGCGCCTGCGATGCGACCGCTGGGATGCCCGAAGCTATGCAGCTCGCCGCGGGTCCGGGTGACCGCGGCGGGCCACGCCGAGTGCAGCACCCCGACCACCTTCTCCTACTCGATCACCAGTACTTCACCGGAGTGGATGTCGTCGCCGACCTGGGTGCAGTCGTAGCACTCGCCGGTGGACGGGAAGTGGTGGGTCGTCATCAGCAGTGTCCTGTCTGGAGGCGGGCGGGTAGGTGGATCACGTCGCCTGTTTCCGGCAGTGTTTCCCGGCTGAGCCGCGTGGATCGAGCGAGGCGCGTGCGCGTCAGTCGTCGCCGCCGTGTTCGAGGCGTTCGCTCTCGCAGACGGCGCACTCGACGTTCTCGCCCAGATCGGTGCGGTGCCAGTGCTCCTCGCAATAGGATTCGCCGCAGGTCAGGCACGACCACCACGCGCCGCCGCAGGTGTCGGGGGTCGGCGTAGTAGCAGTCCTCGTGGGCGGCCATCAGCCCGACACCGCGATGCGGGCCGACGGACCGAGCAGCTCCTCGGTGATCCGCGCCGCCTGCTCGGGCGTGGTCTTCCCAGCGAGAAGGGTCTCGACGACCTCCTGGGCCGCCAGGCGGCCGCGGTTGGTGGTCACCTCCACGGTGAGCCGGTGTACGTCGGCCATTTCAGTCCTCCGTCCTGATTCCGAAAACCCAGGTGTCTTCCAGCGCCCCGTATCCGAGGACGACCTTGCTGAGGTAACCGGCGGCCAGGTCGTCGAGTGCGCCCTCGTAGTTGTCACGTCTCGGTGCGGTGTAGCTGGCGTGGTACTGGAACGCCACCCACGGCCCGGCGGTGAACGCCACCCGGCCGTGTTCATCGGCGTCGGGGTGCACCTCGTAGCTGGAGCCGATGTCGGACACGTATGGCCCGCCGCGCACGTCGGTGATGGTGAACCGGTCGCCGCCTGCGCAGGTGATCTCGATGTCGAGGTCATCGAGGTGCAGATCGTCGATGTGGGTGTGCAGCTCGTCGCGCGTGAGAGTCATCGGGTGCCTTTCTCGTCCGCAATCCCCGGCAACGGCAACTCCACCACCATTGGGTCCGTTCTGGAGACCGCGGCGCGCTCCGCCGCCACGCGCCGCGAGCCGGGTCCGCGGCGCTCCCCCGTTACGTTTCCTTCCACGCCGGGGTCGGCACAAACTCGAACGGCGGCGGCGTCGGCCACCGGTGGAGACGCACTGTTATAGTCTCTGTTATGGAGACGTTTACGGGATGGGGGTCACGCCGGTGAGCGCTGCGGAAGCACTGAACCTGCCACCGCGTCCGCTGCGGGCGCATCAGCGCGCCGCTGTCGCGGCCGTGGACCCCACGCTGGCGCGCCAGCAGGTGATCATGGCCTGCGGCACCGGCAAGACCCTGACCGGGATGCACGCCGTCGCCAAACTCCTCGGCGCGCAGTCGACGTCGGGGCGCGTGCTGGTGCTGGTGCCCACACTGACGCTGCTGGAGCAGACCTACCGCGCCTGGCGCGATGACGCACCGCTGAGCTTCGACGCGATCGCCGTGTGCTCGCGGCTCTCGGCGGCGCAGCGTCGCGGCGTCGGCGTCGAGTCCGACGCCGATCCCAGCGAACTGTCCCTGCACGCCACCACCGCGCCCATGGAGATCGCGCGGTTCCTGTCCGGGGCGGGCCGCAAGCTGGTGTTCGGCACCTACCAGAGCCTGGGCGCGCTCGTCGACGCCCACCGCAGCGGTGCCCCCGGTTGGGACGTGGTGGTCTGCGACGAGGCCCACCGCACGGCCGGGGCCGCCGGTAAGGCTTTCGGCCGCGTGCTGCACGACGAGCACATCCCCGCTGACCACCGACTGTTCCTCACCGCCACCCCGCGTGTGCACAGCGCACCGGCCGCCGGGAGTAAAGGCGGAGCGCAGATGCTGGCGTCCATGGACGACGAGGCGCTCTACGGACCGGCGGTGTACACCCTGTCGGTCGCCGAGGCGATCCGGGACAAAATCCTCAGCCCCTACCAGGTCGCGGTGATCGGGGTGAGCGACGCGGAGATCGAGGCCGCCACCAGCGGGATCGCCACCGTGACCGTCGGCGGCCACCGGCTCGACGCCGACCACGTGGCCTCCATCATCGCCTTGTCGAAAGCCGCCCAGCAGCGCGGCCTGCACGCGGTGATCGCCTACTTCAACTCGATTCGCGCCAGCCGCGAGTTCGTGCAGGCGTTCCAGGTGGTCCACGCCGCGCGCACGCTAGGCGGCGGCACCGCCGAGCACATCGACGGGTCCATGAAGCTCGCGCATCGCGGGCAGGCGCTGTCGCGGCTGGCCGCCGAACGCACGGGGCTGCACCTGGTGTCCAACGCGCGGTGCCTCACCGAGGGCATCGACGTGCCGGTGCTCGACGCCGTGCTGTTCGGCCAGCCCCGCACCTCCCAGATCGACGTCGTGCAGTGCGTGGGGCGCGCGATCCGCCGCAACCCCCGCAGCGACGCCCCGGCGCTCATCGTGCTGGCCGTGCGCATCGGTGACGGCCAAGACCCCGAAGCCGCGGTCGCCGAGGCCGGATTCACCAAGGTGCGCCAGGTGATAGCCGCCCTGGGTGACCACGACCCGCGCATCGAAGAGGCCGCCCGCACCCTGTCCCGCGACTGCGGCCGTGACGGCAACGGCCCGAGCGACGACGACCTGGACAGCGCCCGCGGCATGATCAGCCTCGACATCCCGCAGGAGCTGTTGCACAACGGATTCGGGCTCCGTCTGCTGCTCGACCACGCCGATCAGGCGTGGGAACGTGGTTTCGCTGAACTCAGCGCCTACGTCGACGAGCACGGCCACAGCCGAGTTCCCCAGAGTTACGTGGCCGACGACGGCTACCGTCTCGGGAAGTGGGTGCGCAATCAGCGCGAGGCGTACCGCAACGAGAAACTCTCTACTGACCGGGTCGCGCGACTGGAAGCACTGCCAGGATGGGCGTGGAACACCCTCGACGACAAGTGGGAGCTAGGTTTCGCTGAACTCAGCGCCTACGTCGCCGAACACGGTCACAGCCGAGTTCCCGTCAGCTACGTCACCGCCGACGGCTACCGACTCGGGAGATGGGTGGAGGCGCAGCGCAGGGCGTATCGGAGCGGAACGCTCTTCGCCGATCGCATCGTGCGACTGGAAGCCCTGCCTGGGTGGACGTGGAGCGACCTCGACAGCAAGTGGGAGCAAGGCTTCGCTGAACTCAGCGCCTACGTCGCCAAGCACGGCCATGGCCGTGTACCCGCCAGGTACGTCACCGCCGACGGCTACTGCCTCGGGCAATGGGTGGTCAATCAACGCGAGATATACCGCAGCGGGGATATCTCCACTGATCGGATCACGCGACTGGAAGCCCTGCATGGGTGGGCGTGGAGCGACCTCGACAGCAAGTGGGAGCAAGGCTTCGCTGAACTCAGCGCCTACGTCGCCAAGCACGGTCACAGCCGCGTCCCGCAGTGTCACATCACCGCTGACGGCTACCGCCTCGGGCAATGGGTGGCGACGCAGCGCAGGGCGTATCGCAACGGGAAACTCCCTGCCAACCGGACCGCGCGACTAGAGGCACTGCCGGGATGGGCGTGGAACACCCTCGACGAACAATGGGAGCGGGGTTACGCCGAGGTCCAGACTTACGCCGCCGAGCATGGCCACAGCCGAGTTCCCACACGCCACGTCACAGCCGACGGCTACCGCCTCGGGAATTGGGTAAACGTGCAGCGCACGGCGTACCGGGATGGGAAGCTCTCCGCTGACCGCGTCGCGCGACTAGAGGCACTGCCGGGATGGGTGTGGGATGCGCGCTGACAATGAAGACGCCACCGCGTCCGCAACTCAGCGTTTCCCGGTATCGTCCACCACCCGGTAGGCGATCCCTCCGGGGCCGAACTTCGCCCAGCCGAACTCGCCGCCGTCGGCCTGCGCCCAGAATCGGCTCATCCCGTCGCGTCCGAAGAAATCCTCCGGGTCGTCCTCGCGATCCTGCAGCAAGGTAACCACAACTCCCTCGCGGTAGACGATCCGGTCACCCGCCCGCAACTCCTCGAACGCAACCTTCTCGGTCTTCATTACCTACCGCCAACCTTTCGTTCCGAATCCCGACCAGTTAACGGCCACCGTTGATGGAATCGCCGAAGAACTCGCCGTCGTTGCCCAGTGCGCGCAGCTCGTCGGCCACCGCAGCGTCGGGAACCGCGACCGTCTCGCGGGAGGTCTCCAGGCCCACGGCGTTGCCGTGGTCGGCCTCGTGGATCGCGACGCCGAGGTCGGCGGGCGGGTCGTCGCTGCGGTGCAACACGGTGAAGGTGAAAGTGGTCTTGCTGATCGTCGCCATCGGGATGCCTCTCTGCGGTGGTCAGCGCCGCGCCCGGACGATCTCGTCGCGGATGAAGGCGCGGGCCGCGCCCGATCCGGGGTCGGAATCGTTGCGCACGAACAGCGCCTGAATCAGCTCAGCCTGCCCGCGGCTGTACTCACCGTGAGCGTCGGCGGTGAAGGCGTCGAAGTCCGCGGCGGCCTGGATGGCGTCACGGAAACCCGGCAGCGTGGCGAACGACATCGCGCATCCTCTCGATCGGTTTCCCCGATTCAAGAGGCCAGACGCCCGTACCGGCGGCCGGGGCGCGACCACGCCGATCCAGACTCACCGAATTGCGCGCGAGAAGCCCCGGCTTTAGCCGTGGGGAGGATTCAAGCCCCCGGAGGCAGGACACGGTCGCGCCGATGCTCAGCGACAGGGGACGTGACACCCACCACCCAGGTACGCTCCCCGCCGCCCAGTCCGAGCGCGGCGGCTCGCGCGAGAGCATCGGGCATGGAATCGGCCACCACGTACACCGACTCGTCGCTCAGGTTCCGCACCCGCCAGGTCGCGCCCTTCATGTCCCCGACCTCTCCTCGTCGACGGCGGCGTCGAGTGCCGCCTCGGCCTGCTGCTTGGCTGTTTCCAGGTCCGAGCACTCGCCGGAAGACAGCGCGCTCTGGTACTGCGGCCCGAACACCGCCCAGCACCAGACCGGCCCGACGTTTGTGATCTCGGCGAAGTGGCTGCCGCGCTGCGTCGTCCACCATGAGTGGCCGGGGCCGATCGGAGTCGACGCCGGTGCCCAGTCGGTCACGGCTGCCCCTCCTCGTCGCGCGGCGTCAGTTCCTCGGCCGGGACCACCACATCGCCGCTGGCCAGGCGCACCTCGTACATGCCGGGCAGGTACTCGCCGATCACCACGCCGTCGTATCCGGCGCGCGTCACCTTGTCACCGGCGGCGAAGCTGCGCCGGGCCGATCCCGCGCTCAACTCACGCTCGTTTCGTCGATCTCGAAAAACTCGTCGCCCTGAGTCGCGAAGTACATGTCGATCGCCGCGCTCGAATCAGCCGGTGGCTCAGCGGGAATATCGGCCCCGATACGGGTGGCCGCCTCATCCCACCATTCGTGCACGTACGCCAGCAGCGCCTCCTCAGCACCCTGCTTAGTCTTGTGCACGGTGGCATCGGTTCCGTGCCGGTGGTCGATCTTCAAGACCCACACCGTGTCACCCATCAGCGCATCCTTTCGCCAGTCCTGTATCGGCCAATACCGGTTCTCACTGATCACTGCGGCAGCACCAACGTCACCGCGACCGGGGACGCCTCGGCTACCTCGCGGATGGCCTGCTCGGCAACGGCGGGGTCGAGGCCGCCGATGCCGCCGCCGATGAGCGGCACCGCCACCGACGCGATGCCGTGTTCGTCCGCCTGTTCCAGCCCGGCGGTCAGCGACTCGCGAAGCCACTGCTCGGTGGCGTCCGGTCCCGGCTCACGCTGGCTGGCGCAGTGGATGATCACCCGACCGCTTCGGTCGCTGGTCAGCAGTGCCTGGCCCGGCCGCAGGTCACCGCGGTAGGCGGCCTGGCTGTACTTCAACATCGCACTGGCGTAGCGGTCGGCCATCGCCGAGGCCAGCCCGCCCACGTATCCGCGGCAGTTCACGCCGTGCGCCAACGCCTCGGCGGGGTGGGCGAACAGGTCGCCGTGTTCGATCGTGAAGCTCATTTGTCACGTCCTCATCTGTCGGGGTCAGTCGTCGATGCGCTCGAAGGTGGCCCAGCCGAGATAGCCGCGGCCGGAGGTCGACAGCCCGTCCCAGGCCGCCTGCACATAGGCGTTGCCCTCGGAGAGGTCCATCGCCATCGGGTACGGCGAGTGCGTCAACTCGCGGCGGAACCCGTCGAGGTCATCGGCACTGGCCACGCGCTCGTTGCGGAAGTCGCCGTGGCTGATCGTCTCGCGGAACCTCACGATCCCTTCCCCTTTCGTGATCGGGTTCGGAACGACACACTGGAAAGACCCAGCTCGGCAACGCGAGCCCGGCACAGCTTCTCGGCTTCGGGCTTCGTGTCGGCGCTGCCGGAGGCGATGGTGTCGAAATGGCCGTCGACCGGGCTGATCTCGAAGAACCACGTGCTGGCCTCATCCGCGGCGGATGCGTCGCGGAACACCAGCGCGTAGCACGGGGTCGCCGCGGTCACGCCGTCGGGAAGCTCGCTGCTGATCATGGGTCTACGGCCGGTCCTCGGTCCAGCCGACCAGCTCCATGTCCTCATCGGTATCCGGGTCGACCAGTCCCCCAGCGGTATCCACGTCCTGCCACGGCTGGTAGTGCTTCTCGCCGGTGGAGTCCTCGTAGATCAGCCACATGTTCGATGTCTTCATCACGCATCCTTTCGTTTCACCAGCGCCAACTCACCGGCGCTGACACCGTCGGCGCGCTGCTGTTCGGGGTCGGCCCCGGCCTCCAGGCCGTTGTCGAGCCGGATGTCGTAGCGTCCGTTGCCGTGGACGGCCACCACATAGACGTTCGCGCCGATGTGGGTTTGACATCCTCCCCGCCCTCAAGGGACGGGGAGGATGTCAAGAAGGTTCCCGCCGCGTTGCCGTTGACGTCGAACAGCTTGCGCGGGTGATTCGGCAAGTCGCAGATGCCGTCACCGTCGACCGCGTCGGCCACCTCCCGCAGCAGGCGGGCGATCTCGGTTCCGGGGTACTCGAAGAAGGCGTCGCCCTTGAGGTTGATCGTGACGGTGAACGTGCACGGCGTGCTCACAGCTGCACACCCGCGTCGGTGAGCGCGTCCACATCCGCGGTCTTGAGCGCGTTGGTGATCGCTGCCGGGTTGTACTGGAACTCCACCGGCCCGTCCTTCGGGTGGATCAGCGCCAGCTCGACCAGACCCTTGTCGGTGGCCGCGGCGAACACCTCCACCCAGTTGATGTCGGTCTCGATCAGCGCGTGCGCCAGCGTCGGGTCCAGCGCCGAGGTGCCCACCGCGTCGTTGTGGTAACCGGCGGGGTTCTCCGGGGCGGTCGGGCAGGCGTCGAGGTAACGCCGGTAGGCCGACAGCGCGTAGCTGGCGTCGTCGACGCTGGCGAACCGTGCCGCCGACACGGTGCCGAACCACCCCTGGGTGTCGCCGCCGAACCCGGCCGGGCGCAGGTCTGCCACGTACACCGGAGAGGTGGACTGCACCCGCGGGTCCAGGTCGGTGTCGACCGGCACCCCGCCCCACGAGCAAGCACCCATGCCGGGGTAGAAGTCCATCACCCGGTCGTAGTGGACGATCGGCTGCCAGTTGGCCGACGGGATCGGCAGAGCGGAGACGTCGAACACCGGCGGCGCGGGCTCGGGTGGCCCGAACGGGTCCGCAGCGGCGGAAGGGGCGGCACCCAGGGCGATGGCGGCGGCCGCTGCCGCGGCGAGAAGTCGCTTCTTCATGGCCGCCACGCTAGGTGCGTGCCGCGTGCGAAAACGAGCGCGGCGCGCATCAGCCGATCATCGGCGCGGCTGCAACTCGACACCCTTGAGCACGATGCGGCCGATAGCCACCTCACCATCGTCACGCGCGTCGGCCCAACCGGCGTCTGCATCCAGAATCGTCATGCTCATGGTCCGATCGACATCCACACCGCCGCTGGGGAAGGTGGACACGCTACCGGCACGTTCGGGGCCGATGTTCTGCACGAACCTGCGCCCATCAACATTCCACCGAACCTTCGTGACCAAGGGGCGCTGTGCCCACTCGTCGACCCCGTCCGGCTCGACGTAGTTCCATCCGGGCACAACCGTGGCCGACTGCAGGCGCACCGGCCGAGCGAAGACGATGTTCATCGTCACCTCCCCGCCCGGCTCCGCGCCCCGGCAGGTGACCCACGCCTGTGCGGGATCGTCGACGAACACGCGTACGGGATTGTTACTGGCCGCGGCGGGTGATGGCGTCGAAAACTTCGGGCAGGTCGACGTCGCTGCGGCCTCCCACGGCGTCAACTCCACAGGCTCCGGGGGTGGCCCGGCGATCATGGCCTCCATCGGCGGCGGCGGCGAAGACGCCGTTGAGGGTTGCTCTGCCGCGGGATCGGTGCCGCCGGGAGAGCCGCACCCAACGGCCACGGCCAGCAAGGCGGCAGCGCAGGGCAGTGCCGCACGCACACGTGAGGTCCGGTTTTCGATCCGCAGTCCATTCATGCTGGGCACGCTACGGCGTGCCGCCAGGAGCGCCCGCCCACTGAGCGCGACACGCCGACGCGAGTTCGATCCAGCCACCCCACAGCGGGCGGACGCGACCGCGGCGTGGGCGACCGGCCCCGAGTTACACCGCCGCGTCGGGGAACTGGGCGACCACCAGCTTCCACAGCCGCTCGATCTCCTCGGGCACATCGTCGATCGGACCGAACGGGTCGCCACCCGGTGCGGGCACGCGGTGGTACTTGCCGCTGGCGTCGATGGCCACGATCTCCTCGCCGCCGATCACGCTGTGGCGCGCCACCACCGGGTACTGGCCCGAGCCCTGGACGGAGATGTCCGGGTTGCCGTAGTCGTCGCGTTCGCTGGTCACCGTGGCACCGATGCCGCGCAGCTGGGTGAGTACCTCGGCCAAGATGTCGTCGGTCAGCATCGCTTACCCCCACTAGATTCCGGTCACTGCGGCCGCCACATGCAGCGAACCTCCGCCGATACGCCACGGTAGGGCCGCCCGGCCGCGGTAATCCGGTGCGGCGCGGCGGGGCGGCCCCGGCGCATCAGCGCAGCCCGCGGTGCGCGATCCACGGATCGTCGTCGAGGTGCGCGGGGTCGGGCACCCAGGTTCCGTCCACGCGACGGTCCAAGGTGACGATGTCGTCGCCGTCCATCCACAGCCGCGGGTGCAGCCGCGGCCCCGGCTCGCTGTCGAGCGCCGAGAGGTCGGGAGTGAACACCGATTCCGCCGCAGTCGACTCGCTGCTGCCCTTGGCTCCGATCCCGCTGGGACGCAAGGATGCCGAACCGTCGCCGCGGGTGATGTCACAGACCCACTTTCCGGCCCGATGCCCGTAGCGGCTCGACCTGGGCGGCTCAGGTGCGACGATCACCATGTGAATCGCAACGCGGTGCCCAGAAAGCTCGAAATGATCAGCGTGGTCACTGGCTTTCGAGACCAACTCGCCGTACACATTGCCTCCGGCACCGTCAGGACCATCGAGCACCACCAAGATCGGTACGGTCCTGCTCACCATCTCGCAGCGCTCCTCAACGTCACCGGCCGCCCACACCTGCGCGTACCGGTGGCCGAAGATGCTCCTGGCGATGTCGATAACCGCACCCATCTGGCCTTCACGCACCGGGCCGGACGCTTCCGCGTTGGCGGCCACCAGGTGCGCGTTCTCCAATGGGTCTCCCGCGGAGCCGCTGTACTTGGCGTAAAGAACCGCCCACCCCTGAGCGTGCGCCTGGCGGGCCATCGCCGAAGGCATCGCACTGCGGGGGTCGGCACCGTCGTCACCGTCGCCGGAGACCATCCACAGGTGACCGTCGTCCTTCGGGCTCCACGTGACCGGCTGACCGTCGGTGTCACGTCCCAGCACCAGGGGCTCGTCACGCCACCGCACCACACCGTCGGCCGCGACCGTCAGCGGGTCGCGCAGCGGGTAGACGCCGCCGTCAGCCGACCTCGGCGGCAGCACAAGCTGCGTTTCACCCGACAGCCACCTACGCAGAGCCACTTCACCGCGGGTGCCTTTCAGGGCGAGGTTGATCTTCCTCCACAGCCCCTCGGCATCCCGAATACCCCAACTGCGCATCCGCTCCGTGTCCAGCGACTCCCACAGCGCGCGCGCGCAATGCGCCCGTCGGTGGGCACGAAGCACGGGTCCAGCAGCTGCATCGCCTTCAAGAACAGCTCGCGGTGGGCGGGGCGGGACCGCTCCCCAGTGGATTCACGAAAGTGACTCCGCCGCTGCCCTCCTCAGCCGCCACATCGGACAGGGCCGCCACACTGCCGGTGCCGTAGCGCACCACCAGCTCACCGGCGAGCACCATTCCCAGCCACTTGCCGTCCGCATCGCGCACCAGATACCCCGGCTGCGCATCCGCGGCAGTCGATGCTCCTGACGAGGAACTCGCCGCCGATCCGGAGGACGTGACAGGCACAGCTGCTGGGGCGGGACCGGCACCAGAGGTGGACACACCGTCGGCCGGGGCGGGCAGGTAAGACAGCGGCTTGGCCGCGAACACCTGGTGCGGGGCGTCGATCACCGCGCGGGCGAAGCCGCGCGCGTTGTGCAAAGTGAAGTCCGGCCGGGCGTCCTTGAGCGCCTTGGCCAGCCGGTCGGTGCGATTGGTCGAAGAAACCATGAGAGGAGAGCCTCCCTTTCCGTTCGATGCGACCGCGTCCCCGGCCCGCGACCGCCACGAAAAGGGTGGGTATGACGATGAGCCGGAGCGTGACCTGCGCGAGAACCTTCGGCCCCTCTGGACGATCGACCGGCCCCGCCGGGGAGCGAGCGCTGCGAACGTCCGGGCGCGGGGACCGCTCCGGTCCCACTGCTCGCGAACGCTACGCAGCCGTGCACCGCTGCTGCGAGCGCGGCGCGTCCGGCACTGTCGGGCTCGTTCACACCATCGCGGGCGGCACGCTCGGAGCTGGCAGCAGCGCCACCACAGCAGTCTCGCTGCCTCGCGTCCGGCACTGGCGGCCGAAACGCCCTCAGCGCCCCGCTGCGGGGCCAGCGGCGGCCACATGGGGTCCGGGGGCGTCCGAGAGGCCGCTGCGGTGCCACAGCTGCGTTCAGGGCCGAAACGCGGCACCCACCGGACCACGCCGGTGACGGTGGCCGGTGACGGTGGCCGGTGACGGTGGCCGGTGACGGTGGCCGGTGACGGTGGCCGGTGACGGTGGCCGGTGACGGT
>NZ_NCXO01000031.1 GCF_002104795.1 Mycolicibacillus koreensis | reverse complement strand
CCCTAGAACCCCTGGCCCACGCCCCTCGACCGCCGAACGTGAAGTTGGGTTCACGTTCGCGCCCGAGCGTGAACCCAGCTTCACGTTCGGGGCGGGGGTGCCGTGCCGCGCGGGTGCCGTGCCGCGGGGGTGCCGTGCCGCGCGCCGGCGGCCCTAGCGCGGCGGCGGCCCTAGCGCGGCGGCTCGAACGGCGCGGCGACGCGGTGCATCCCGGCGGCGCGGCCCTTGGCGGCGATCACCAGCGCCATCTTGCGGCTGGCTTCATCGATCATCTCGTCACCGAGCATCACCGCGCCGCGTGCACCACCGGCGGTCGAGGTGTGCCACTCGTAGGCCTCCAGGATCAGTTCGGCGTGGTCGTAGTCGGCCTGCCGCGGGCTGAAGATCTCGTTGCCGGCGGCGATCTGGTCGGGGTGCAGCACCCACTTGCCGTCGTAGCCCAGCGCCGCCGAGCGCCCGGCCACCCGGCGGAACGCCTCGACGTCGCGGACCTTCAGGTACGGGCCGTCGACCGCGGCGACGCCGTAGGTGCGTGCGGCCACCAGGATCGTCATCAGCACGTGGTGGTAGGCGTCGCCCTCGACGTAGCCGTCGGGCTGTTCGCCGACCACCAGGGTGCGCATGTTGAGGCTGGCCATCAGGTCGGCCGGCCCGAGCACCAGCGCCTGCACCCGCGGGGCGGCGGCGATGGCGTCGATGTTGGTCAACCCCCGGGCGTCCTCGATCTGCGCGTCGATCCCGATCTGGCCGACGGGCAGCCCGTGCAGGGTCTCCAGTTGGGTCAGCAGCAGGTCCACGGCGTGCACCTCGGTGGCGGAACCGACCTTGGGCAACACCACCACGTCCAGGCGCGCGCCGGCGGCGCCGACCGCACTGACCACCTCGATGAGGTCGGCGTGGGTCCACGGCGTGGCCCAACCGTTGACCCGCACACCGCGGACCTGCTCGCCCCAGCCCGGCGCCGCCAACGCCGCGGCCACCCGGGTACGCGCCGCCGCCTTGGCGTCGATCGCCACCGCGTCCTCCAGATCGAGGAAGATCTGGTCGGCGGGCAGCCCCTTGGCTTTGTCGATCATCTTCTGGCTGCTGCCCGGCACCGACAGACAGGTTCGCCGGGGCCGGTACACGGGGGACGCGGTCGTCACGGGGCGCTCCTCATCTCGGTTCGTCGGGCGCCGTTGGCAAACACCGGCGCGAGCTGCTCGGGGCCGATCGGGCTGGGATCGAAGTCCGACACCCGGCCGCGCAGCAACCCCACCAATCCTGCCACTGCCGTCCCAGATGTTATGTATGGTGACCTAGTTCACCGAGGGTTCCCCACGGTTCCCAACGGCCCGGCGGGTCGTCGACGATCCGCCCAAACAGGTGAGGACACGCGCGTGCGCAACGGGGGCGAGTCGACGCAGACGGCGGTTTCCGTCGGCCGTACCCGTCGGCTCCGCAACGCCGCTCACCGGGTGGTGCGCACCCCGGCGTTCGGGCTGGCGGTGCTCACTCCGCTGGTACTGGCCGGCACCGTCGGCGCCACCCCGCCACGCACCGGGGAGATTCGGGCCGAGGCCGCCGCGCCCACCCCGCAGAATCCGGTCACCCCGCTGGCCGCGGTCCTGCCGGTCCCCGAGCCGGCCCCCGCCGACGACGACGGCCCGGCGGTCATCAGCATCAAACGTCCGCCCGCCAGTGTCCATATCGCGGTGGCCGCCGCCTCGGCGCCGCCACCGCCGAAGGTGGTCACCACCCCGGGCATGCTCGGCATCCCGGGAGTGGCGTTGACCGCCTACCGCAACGCCGAAACCATGATGGCCGAGTCCAACCCCGACTGCGGAGTCAGCTGGAACCTGTTGGCCGGAATCGGTCGCATCGAGTCGGGCCACGCCAACGGCGGGGCGACCGACGCGCGCGGCACCGCGGTCGTCCCGATCTTCGGACCCGCCCTCGACGGCACCCTGCCGGGCAACGAGATCATCGTGCAGAGCAACCGCAACGGCAACGTCACCTTCGCGCGCGCGATGGGGCCGATGCAGTTCCTGCCCGGCACCTGGTCGCGCTACGCCGCCGACGGCGACGGCGACGGAAAGGCCGACCCGCAGAACCTCTACGACTCGACGCTGGCGGCCGCGCGCTACCTGTGCAGCGGCAACATGAACCTGCGGGACCGCTCGCATGTGATGGCCGCGATCCTGCGCTACAACAACTCGGTGCCCTACGCCCAGAATGTGCTGGGGTGGGCGGCTGCCTACGCCACCGGCGTGGTGCCGATGGATCTGCCGCCGATCGTGGGTCCGGTTCCCCCGCTCGCCGACGCGCACTTCGACACCCCGCACGGGCTGGGGCCGGACCTGCCCGCACCCACCGAGCTCGACGCCGACATGCCGCAGTCGCATCTGCCGTTGATCCAGTTCGGCGCACCCCGTGGCCCGCAGGGGCCGGGCCAGCCGCCGCTGGGTCCGGAGAACTGCGCCGTGTTCTGCATCGGCCAGCAGAACCCGATGCCGCCGCCGATGTTCCCGCCGCCGGCGCCGTGGTCGCCCGCGCCGCCGTTCGGTCAGGCGCCGCCGCCACCGCTACCGCCGCGCCCGTTCTCCCCGCAGGCGCTGCCACCGGAACCCCAGCAGCCGTTCTCTCCGCAGGCGCAGCCGCCGGCACCGCCGGGCGTCCCGCCGGGGCCGGCACCCGGGCCGGCCGGCCCGGTCCCCGGACCGGCCCGCTGATCGTCAACGCCTACACTCGATGGTGTGTCCGAAACAAACGATGACACTGCCCAACTGACCGCAGCCATCCGTGCCTCGCTGTCGAAGGTGCTGGATCCGGAGATCCGTCGGCCGATCACCGAGCTCGGCATGGTCAAAAACATCGCCGTGGCACCGGACCGCAGCGTCCACGTCGAGATCTATCTGACCATCGCCGGCTGTCCGATGAAGGGTGACATCACCGACATGGTCACCAAGGCGGTCGCCGACACCCCCGGCACCGGGCCGGTGACGGTGAGCCTGGACGTGATGAGCGATGAGCAGCGCGCCGAGATGCGCAAGCAGTTGCGCGGTGACGCCCGCGAGCCGGTTATCCCGTTCGCCCAACCGGATTCGCTGACCCGGGTCTATGCGGTCGCGTCCGGGAAGGGCGGCGTCGGCAAATCGAGCGTGACGGTGAACCTGGCCGCGGCGATGGCCGCCCGCGGCCTGTCGGTCGGCGTGCTCGACGCCGACATCCACGGCCACTCGGTGCCCCGGATGATGGGCTGCACGGCGCGGCCGACGCAGGTCGAGAAGATGATCCTGCCGCCGATCGCCCACGATGTGCGGCTGATCTCGATCGCGATGTTCACCAAGGGCAACGAGGCGGTGGTGTGGCGCGGCCCGATGCTGCACCGGGCGTTGCAGCAGTTCCTCGCCGACGTTTACTGGGGCGACCTCGATGTGCTGCTGCTGGATCTGCCGCCGGGCACCGGCGACATCGCGATCTCGGTGGCGCAGTTGATTCCGGGCGCGGAGATCCTGGTGGTGACGACCCCGCAGATGGCGGCCGCGGAAGTGGCTGAGCGGGCGGGCAGCATCGCGCTGCAGACCCGTCAGCGCATCGCCGGGGTGGTGGAGAACATGTCCTGGTGGGTGGCACCGGACGGGTCGACGGTGAAGTTGTTCGGGGAGGGCGGCGGTCAGCGGGCCGCGGAGAACCTGTCCCGCTCCACCGGCACCGACGTCCCGCTGCTGGGGCAGGTCCCCCAGGACGCGGCGATGGTCGCCGCCGGCGACTCCGGGGACCCGATCGTGCTCAGCGCACCGGATTCCGAAGCCGGAAAAGCGCTGCGCAGCATCGCCGACGCCCTGTCGACGCGACGGCGCGGACTGGCCGGGATGTCGTTGGGCCTGGACCCGGCCGGTCGCTAGCACCCGCCGCGCGAACCCGCCGCGTCGACGATCAGATCGCCGACGATCAAATCAGGTCGCGTCGCTGTCGTAGGGCGGTTGCCCGTCAGGTGTCTGCGCCGACGGTGAGGCCGTCGGCGCCTCGGCGGACTGGATCCCCGGTGCGCCCGGCGCGCCCGGCGGGGTGTCGAACATCCCGAACAGGGAGTCATCGCCGTCGAACAGGTGCTTGGTCAGCGCGGCGCGCGGGGTCATGCCGCGCAGCTTCTGCAATTCGCTGAGCGGTTGACGGAGCTCGTCGAAGTCCGGACCGATCTCGTCGCGCAGTTGGCTGCTGGCGTTGCTGAGATAGTCGCGGGTCTGGCGCAGCGCGTCGGAGGTCCATCGGATGGCGCCGGGCAGCCGCTCGGGGCCGAGCACCACCAGCCCCACCACGATCAGGACCAGGATCTCGCCCCACCCGACGTTGGCGAACATCAGCTGTCCGCGATCGGGGTAACCGTCAACGTCACCGGCCGGCCCTGCCGCAGCACCTCGATCGGGGCCTCCTTCCCGATCTCGAGTTGGCGCACCGCGACCACGAACTCGTCGGCGTCGGCGACTTTGCGGTCACCGACCTTGACCACCACGTCGTTCTCCACGACGCCGGCCTTGTCGGCCGGCCCGCCGGTCATCACGTTGGCCACCTGCGCGCCGGACGCCAGCGAGTTGGACACCGATTTGGTGGTCAGCCCCAACGCGGGGTGGGCGATCTTGCCGTCTTTGATCAACGTCTCGGCAACGGCTTTCACCTCGTTGACCGGGATCGCGAACCCGAGGCCGCTGGAGCTGTCCGACAGCGACTTGCCGGCGGTGTTGATGCCGATCACCTGCGAGTCCATGTCGATGAGCGGCCCGCCGGAGTTGCCGTGGTTGATCGAGGCGTCGGTCTGGATGGCGTCGATGACCGTCGTGGTGTCCGACCCGTCCCCGGAGAGCGGCACCGGGCGGTGCAGGGCGCTGACGATGCCGTGGGTCACGGTGCTACGCAACCCCAGCGGCGCGCCGGCGGCGATCACCTCGTCGCCGACGTGGACGTTGTCGGCGTCGCCGAGCCGGGCCACCGTCAGGTTGTCGACGTTGTCGACCTTCAGCACCGCCAGGTCGGTCTTGGGGTCGCGGCCCACCAGGTTGGCCGGGACTTCGGTGCCGTCGTTGAAGATCACCGAGATCTTGTAGCGGTTCGGGTTCTTGGCGGCGTCGGAGATGACGTGGTTGTTGGTGACCACATAGCCGCGGTCGTCGATGACCACGCCGGAGCCCTGCGACCCGTCCTCGTCGCCGATCGCTTCGATGGTCACCACCGAGTCTTCGACGGCCGCGGCGACCTTGGCGAACCGGCCGGCCGGCTCCTCACCGTTGTCGGCGGTCGACAGGGTCACCTTCGAGGTGGTGAACGCCTCCACCACCTCGGCGGTCTTGCGGCCAACCACCCCGCCGATCAGCCCGATCACCAGGGCAATGGCGGCCAGCAGACCCAGCGCGACGTAGGAGACCCGCCCGCCGAACAGCACGTCGCGCACACCGAGCTTGCCGGTCTCGGCGGTTCCGGCGGCCGGCGGTGCCGCCGACACCGCGGGGTCACCGAGGGCGGCCCCGGCACCCGGGTCACGCCACGGGTCCGCCGGGGCGGGGTCGTCGTCCTCGTTGCGGTCCAACGCGTCGGCGTCGATGGGGTGCCGCTGCAGCGACGCGGCCTGCGGGAACGGCCGGCTGAACGCCTCTTTGAGCACCGGGTCCGCGGGCCGGCGCGGAGCCGCGGACTCCTGGCCGCGGAACTTGTCCGGACGCACCTCCTCGCCGACGAAGGAGCCGCGCACTCCGCTGGGCCGACCGAACGCCTGCCGCTGCGCCGGGTCGACGGGCGGGCGCGAGACCGGGCGCGGAGCCAGCCGTGGCGCTTCTGGTTTGTCCTGGTTGCGGCTCACTTGATCCTCTTACTCCGCTTCTGAGTCGCCCGGCACAACACTCGCTTCACCACGAGCAGCGGCCACCCGTCCGGTCATTACCGGCACTTAGCCTACCGGCGCTTGCGGCGGGGTCGGCGCTCCTGGTCGGCGGCACGCCCGGGCGGCGGGGCCGGGGCGTCCTCCGGCGGCGGCGCCTCGGGGATCTGAGCCAGCAGCCCCAGCAGCTCGCGGGGCACCTGCACGGGGCCGGATTCGCGCAGCGCCGCGCGGGCACTGCTCTGCCCCTCGACCTCGGCGGCGCACTGCGGGCACAGCGACAGATGGTGGGCGGCGCGCAGGTGCGCGCTCATCCGCAGCTCACCGTCGACGAACGCGGCGATCGCCTCCGGGGACAGGTGCTCGGTGGAGCCGAACTGCCGGGGCGCTCCGACCGGCGCGTCGTTCTGGGCGGCGAACTGGGCCGGCAGCCAGGAGAACGCCCGACGGAAGACATGCCCCGGATCGGCCATCACCGGCTCCTCTCCTCGGCCGCTAGCTCACCCCCACGAATGTAGCGCGGATGAGGTGCGCGACGAGTGCAGCCTCGCCGACCGGCCACGATCAAGCGGACGTGGACGCGGTCTGGTCGTCGTGCTGCCGGTGGGTGGCGAGATGCTCGCGCAGCGCCTGCCGGCCGCGGTGGATGCGGCTGCGCACGGTGCCGAGCTTCACCCCGAGGGTGGCGCCGATCTCCTCGTAGGAGAGGCCTTCGATGTCACACAGGACGACGGCGGCACGAAACTCCGGGGGCAACGCCGCCAAGGCGGCCTGCAGATCCGGTCCCAGCCGCGCATCGTGGTAGATCTGCTCCGGGGTGGGGTCGGTGGCCGGGACCCGGTCGTAGTCCTCCGGCAGGGCCTCCATCCGGATGCGGGCCCGGCGGCGCACCATGTCCAAAAACAGGTTCGTGGTGATGCGGTGCAGCCAGCCCTCGAAGGTTCCGGGCTGGTAGTTCTGCAGCGAGCGGAACACCCGGATGAAGGTCTCCTGGGTGAGGTCCTCGGCATCGTGCTGGTTGCCGGAGAGGCGGTAGGCCAACCGGTACACCCGATCGGCGTGTTCGCGCACCAAGTCGTCCCAGGACGGCATGGCTGCCTTGTCGCCGGTCGCGTCGAACACCGCGGTGCCGTGCAACTCCTCGGACGGCTCAACCCACCCCATCTCACGCGGTGGGGCCGGGTGCGACATGCTCGCCGGGTTCGTCGGTGTGGTGATGGTCAATCCCCTCCCACTTCTTGACACGCACTTCTTGACACGCTGTCATGGTCGTCAACGTGGCCGTCACGGCCAGTATTCCCCATTTCCTTAGCTGACCAAACCACGTTCTGGCTCCTACCGTCACGCACCAGATTGTGCCGACCGTGTGAGCTCCCTGAACGTTGACTAAGACTTACTCTCCGGCACCGACAAGACCACTTCGACCTGCGGCGATAGTGCGCCGGTCGGTGTGATTCGGCTAACGTGTCGGGTGTGTCGCGGTGCGGTGCGGGCGCGCCTGACACGGTGGCCTGCGCATTGGCCCTACGCTGCGAACATGGCCAGCACCGACGACACGTCCGCCGACACGGCCCAACGCAGTCGGGCTGAGGCGCTCTACACCCACGCCGAACAGTCCATCTCCGAAGACGACATCCTGGCCGCCGCGCGCGATCGCGCCGCAGAGATCGGCGCCGGGGCGATCAGCCCGGCGGTCGGCGCGCTGCTGAGCCTGCTCACCCGGCTCAGCGGCGGCAAGGCTGTCGTCGAGGTCGGCACCGGCGCGGGGGTCAGCGGCCTGTGGCTGCTCGCCGGCATGAGCGACGACGGGGTGCTGACCACCATCGACCTCGAACCGGAGTACCAGCGGGTCGCCAAACAGGCCTTCACCGAGGCCGGTTCGGCGCCGTCGCGCACCCGGCTCATCGCCGGCCGCGCCCAGGAGGTGCTGACCCGCCTCGCCGACGACTCCTACGACCTGGTGTTCATCGACGCCGACCCGATCGACCAGCCCGGCTACGTGATGGAAGGCATCCGGTTGTTGCGCCCCGGCGGGGTGATCGTGGTGAACCGGTCGGCGCTGGGCGGACGTGCCGGCGACCCCGACGCCCACGACGCCGAGGTGACCGCGGTGCGCGAGGCCGCACGGCTCATCGCCGAAGACGAGCGCCTCAACCCGGCGCTGATCCCGCTCGGCGAGGGTCTGCTCGCCGCGGTGCGCGACTGATCCCCGGCCCGCTTCTGCCCTGACCGCCCGGCACCTCCACCGCGGCGAGGAAAACCCTTGACCGCCGATTGAACAAGTGTTTAATCTATTGAACATGCGTTCAGTCGACGATTTGACGACGGTGGCACGCATCCGCGACGCGGCGCTCGCCCAGATCGGCGAGCACGGGTTCGCCGTGAGCATCCGGGCCATCGCCCGGGCCGCCGACGTCAGCCCGGGGCTGGTGATCCATCATTTCGGCTCCAAGGCGGGCCTGGTGCAGGCCTGCGACGACTATGTCGCCGAGGAGATCCGCACCGGCAAATCGGAGACCCTGCGCTCCCACGACCCGGCCACCTGGTTCGCCGCGATGGCCGAGATCGAGTCCTATGCACCGGTGATGGCCTATCTGGTGCGCAGCCTGCAGTCCGGCAGCGCACTGAGCAGTGCCCTGTGGCGTCGGATGATCGACAACGCCGCGGAGTACCTCGACGACGGGGTACGCGCCGGCACCCTCAAACCCAGCCGTGATCCAGGTGCCCGAGCCCGATATCTGGCGATCACCGGCGGCGGCGCGTTCCTGCTCTACCTGCAGTTGCACCCCACCCCCACCGACCTGCGTGCGGTGTTGCGCGACTACGCCGACGAGATGGTGCTGCCCGCATTGGAGATCTACAGCGAAGGCCTGCTGACCGATTCCGCCATGTTCGAGGCGTTCTCGGCTCGGGGCCATGCCAGCGATACCGATGAACCGCAACCCGAAGGAGACGCCGATGACCGTTGAGAACACCGGCAGCACCCAGAATGCGATCGTCATCGACGGTCTGGTCAAAGATTTCGGGACCGTCCGGGCGCTCGACGGCCTGACGATGACCGTGCGGCGCGGCGAGATCCACGGGTTCCTCGGACCCAACGGGGCGGGAAAGACCACCACCCTGCGCATCCTGCTCGGGTTGGTCCGCGCCGACGGCGGCACCGTGCGCCTGCTCGGCGGCGACCCGTGGGCCGATGCGGTGGCACTGCACCGCCACGTGGCCTACGTGCCCGGTGATGTCACGTTGTGGCCGTCGCTCACCGGCGGGGAGACCATCGATGTGTTGGCGCGCATGCGCGGTGGACTCGATCCGCGTCGCCGCGACGAGCTCGTCGAACGGTTCGATCTCGATCCCAGCAAGCGGGTACGCACCTACTCCAAGGGCAATCGTCAGAAGGTCTCGCTGATCGCGGCGTTCGCCTCCGACGTGCAGCTGTTGATTCTCGATGAACCCAGCAGTGGCCTGGACCCGTTGATGGAGAACGTGTTTCAGCGCTGTGTCGGTGAGGCTCGGCAGCGCGGTACGACGGTGCTGCTGTCCAGTCACATCCTCGCCGAGACCGAGGCGCTGTGCGACCGGGTGACGATCATCCGGGCCGGCAGAACCGTGGAGAGCGGATCGCTGGCGGCGTTGCGCCACCTAAGCCACACCTCGGTGACCGCGGATGTGGCCAGCAACCCCGGAGATCTGCGCCGCATCTCCGGGGTTCACGACCTGCGCTGGGACGGCACCACGATGCGCGCCCAGGTCGACAACGCCGCCCTCGGAGAGCTGATCCGCGTGCTCGGCGCGGCGGGGGTGCGCAGCCTCACCAGCCAGCCGCCGACGTTGGAGGAACTGTTCCTGCGTCACTATGACGCCACCGGAGCGCCTGCGGCGCAGCCGGTCTCCCCGCGGGGGCTGCGATGACCGCCACGGTGGCGGCCCGGCCCGCCTTTTCACCGGGGCTGCGTCTCGACGGCCGCTTCGCCGGCACCGGCGTGTTGTTGCGGCTGGCGCTGCGCCGCGACCGGGTGGTGTTGCCGCTGTGGATGCTGCTGCTGTCGGTGCCGCTGGCATCGGTGTACATCGGCAGCATCGCCGCGATCTACCCTGACGCGGCCGACCGGGCCAGCCTGGCCGCCTCGATCATGGCCAGCCCCGCCCAGCGTGCGCTCTACGGGCCGGTCTACAACGACAGTCTCGGCGCGGTCGGCATCTGGAAGGCCGGGATGTTCCATCTGCTGATCGCGGTGGCGGTGATCCTCACCGTCATCCGCCACACCCGGGCGGAGGAGGAGACCGGCCGCAGCGAGCTGGTCGGATCCGCGGTCATCGGCCGCGCCGCGGGGTTGACCGCCGCCCTGCTGCTGACCGGCGGTGCGGCGATCGGCACCGGGGTGATCGGGGCAGCGGGGCTGTTGACCACCGCGGTGCCGGCGGCGGGATCGCTGGCCTTCGGGGCCGCGCTGGCCGGATCCGGACTGGTGTTCACCGCAGTCGCGGCGGTGGCCGCCCAACTCGCCGCCAGCGCCCGGGTGTGCCGCGGGGTGGCGTTCGCGGTGCTCGGCGTCGCGTTCGCGGTGCGCGCGGTCGGTGACGTCGGGTCAGGGTCGCTGTCGTGGCTCTCCCCGCTGGGCTGGGCGCTGCAGGTGCGCCCCTACGCCGGGGAACGGTGGTGGGTGCTGTTGCTGCCGCTGCTGAGCACCGTCGTGCTGGTGGCCGTGGCCTACCGGCTGCAGGCCGGTCGCGACGTCGGGGCGGGACTGCTGCCCGACCGGCCCGGGCCCGCTGCGGCCGGGTCAGACCTGCGCGGGGTGACGGGGCTGGCCTGGCGCCTCGACCGCGGGTCGGTGCTGGTGTGGACGGTCGGATTGGTGCTCTACGGACTGCTGGTCGGCAGCGTCGCCCACGGCATCGGCGACGAATTGGGCGACAGCACCGCCGCCCACGACGTGGTGGCCCGGCTGGGCGGTACCACGGAGCTGGAGTCGGCGTTCATCGCGGTGGCGTTCTCCATGTTGGCGATGGCGGCCGCAGCGTTCGCGGTGTCGCTGACCCTGCGGCTGCACCAGGAGGAGGCCGGTGGGCGCGCCGAGAAGGTCCTGGCCGGGTCGGTGAGCCGAACCCGTTGGCTGGCAAGCCATCTGCTGTTCGCCGTCGGCGCCCCGGCGGTGGCGCTGCTGTGCTGCGGGGTGCTCACCGGCCTGGTCTACGGGGTGGCCGCCGACGACGTTGCGGGCGGCATCGCCACGGTGACGGGGACGGCCGCGGCGCAGCTGCCGGCGGTGTGGCTGCTGGTGGCGCTCACCGTGGCCCTGTTCGGGGTGGCACCGCGGTTCACCCCGGCCGCCTGGGCGGTGCTGGTGGGATTCGTCGCGGTGTATCTGCTGGGGTCGCTGTCGGGGATGCCGCAGTGGCTGCTCGATGCGGAACCGTTCGCCCATGTGCCCCGGGTGGGTGCCGGGGACTTCACCGCGGCCGGGCTGGGGTGGCTGCTGCTGCTCGACGGGGCTCTCATCGCGGTGGGCGTCCTCGGGTTTCAACGACGCGATCTGCGGGGGTGAGGCGATGTCGACGATGAGGACGGTACTGATCGCGACAGTCGAATCGGTGGTCGGGTTGGGACTGTTCGCGGTGGTGCTCTTCGGTGCCGCCGGCAGCGCGGACTACTGGCAGGCGTGGGTCTTCCTCGCGGTGTTCACCGCCGCCTCGGTGGCCGCGGCGCTGGTGCTGGGGCGTCGCGACCCGGCGGTGTTGCAACGCCGCATGCGGGCCGGGCCGCTGGCTGAGACCCGCGGCGTGCAGAGGCTGCTGGTGGGCCTGCTCATCGCGGTGGTGCTGGCGACCCTGCTGATCGGTGCGCTCGATCACCGCTTCGGCTGGTCGTCGGTCCCGCTCGCGGTGACCCTCGGCGGCGACGTGCTGGTCGCCGCCGCGCTGGCCGTCAGCATCCTGGTGGTGATCCAAAACGCTCACGCAAGCGCCACCATCGGCGTCGACGCGGACCAGCAGGTGATCAGCGACGGCCTCTACGGCCGGGTGCGTCACCCGATGTACACCGCGACGGTGGTGTTGATGGCCGGTATCGCGCTGGCGTTGGGCTCGTGGTGGGCGCTGGCGGCGCTGCCGGTCATCGTGGCGATCCTGGTGCTGCGACTGCGCGACGAGGAACGGCTGCTGCACGCCGATCTGCCCGGCTACGCCGACTATCAACGCCGGGTGCGCTACCGGCTGGTGCCCTACTTGTGGTGACCGCCGCCGCTGAACGGCAGCCGCAGGTCCGGTAGCCGCAGCTTCGGTCCCGATGGTGCCTTGGGCTGCCAGGCCGGCGGGTGGCTCGGCTGCCAGCTCGGCAGCTGCGGGGCTTTCGGCGCCCCTGGAGCCTTCGGCGCCTTCGGCGCTTTCGGCGCCTCCGGTTGCCAGCTCGGCGGCTCCCAGCTGGGGGGCTCCCAGCTGGGTCGCTCCGGCGCCTTGGGCGTCTTGGGTGTCTTGGGCGTCTTGGGGGTCTGGGGTTTGTCCGGTTGCCACGGCGGCTGCCAGCTCGGCGGCTCCGGGGCGGTCGGGATGTCGGGTTTCTTGGGTGTCTTGGGCGCCTTGGGTGCCTTGGGGGACTCCACGGTCGGTGGACTCTTCTTCGGCGGCGATTTCTCCACCGGGGCCTTCGGCGGGGAGAAGATCGGCACCTCGGGCAGCACCACCGGCAGCGGAATCGGCACCGGCACCGCAGCCGGGGGCGCCGCGGGCGGCGGGACGGGCGCGTGCACCGCGGGTGGCTCGGGCAGCGGCGCGGCCGGCGGATCGGGCATCGCGGCCTGCGGCGGTGCCGGCGCAGCGGGCGGTGGTGCCGGCGCAGCGGGCGGGGCGGCAACCTCCGGGACGCTCGGGGCCTGCGGGGCCGGCGGTGCGACAGCCGGTGCCTGCGGTTCCTGCGGGGGCACCGCCACATCCGGGGGCGGGGCCTGCTGCACCACCGGTGCGGGTTGCTGGATCGTCTGCGGCGGCGGAGGCGCCGGGGCCGCGGGGGTGTCACCGAAGTTGGGCAGCAGCCGCGCCGCCGGACGGACATCCATCGCCAACGAAATCACCAGGGCGACCATGCCGATGACCACGATCACCGCCATCGAACTGCCGACCAGCAGCGGGGTCCGGCGTTTCCGCGGCACCGGGACCCGCTGCGTCGCGGCCTCATGGTCGCCATGGTCGGGGTCGGCGTAGTCAACGGGGTCACCATGGTCGGCGTCGGCATACTCGGCGTCGGTCGGCCCGGCATCGATGCGGCCCGCGTGGGTGGATTCGGCACTGTAGGCGGGGCCGTCACCGCCGATGCCGTCGGCGAACCGGCGCGCCAGCTCCTCCGGATCCACCCCGCCGGTACCGGGGTCGCGGGAGTAGGCCAACGCCTGGGTGGACATGGTGAACAGCGGCGCATGGGCGGCGGCGACCGCCGCGCCGTGGGCCAGTGCGACCGCCGGCTCCTCGGGCACGTTGACCGGCAACGCGGTCACCGCCTCCACCGCGTCGCGCAGCGGCCGCACGTCGGCGCCCGCCCCCACCACGTACAGCCCTCCCGGGCGGGTCTCCAGCATCATCAACTCGGTGAGCGCCTCGGTCAGCACCGTGGTGGGATCACCGCCGGACTCGCTCAGCCCGCGCCGGTGCACCGCGCCGATCGCGCCGGTTCCGGAGTCGACCACCGCCACCGTCAGGGCCTGCGGCTCCACGTACAGCAGCCCGGTGTGCGGATAGCCCAGGGCCTTGCCGACGGTCTGGGTCAGTGCCGCCGCCGCCAGAAATCCCGACACCACCATCACGGTGCCGAGGTCGTGGTCGGCCAGCGCGTCGCTGAGCATCGCGGTGTCGGCCTGATCGACGCAGGTCACCCCGATCGAGGACAGCCGGTACCCGCCGTCGCGGGCCTGCTGACGCGCCGCTAACACCGCCGCGACCACCTCGTCGACCGCACGGTGATCGGCCGGCACGGCCAGCATGTCCTCGTCGATGGTCACGCCAGCGGCCCGATCCCCCTCGGCCAGCGAGGTGTAGATCGCCGACCGAGTCATCGAGACCCCCAGCACGACGTCCACGTTGCCTCCCCATCGCGGCGACCGTCGCCGCACCGCTCGCTGGTGTCGTCGGCATCCGCCGAACAACACCCGCAACCAGCATACATGCACACGTGCGAATATTTACCCCGGGTGGGGCGCGAGGCTCAAATCCACACGTTCTTGCCGACGGCGACCACACCCCCGGCGCTGATCGCGAACCGCTCCCGGTCCTTCTCCAGGTCCACCCCGACCATCTCCCCCGGCCCGACCACCACGTTCTTGTCCAGGATGGCGTGGCGCACCACCGCGCCGCGGCCCACCCGGGCCCCGGGCATGATCACCGAGCCCTCCACGATCGCGCCGTCCCCGATCACCACGTTCGACGACAGCACCGAGTTACGCACCGACGCCGCGGAGATGATGCTGCCCGCCCCCACCACCGATTCCTGCGCCGATCCGCCGTTGACGAATTTGGCCGGGGCGAGGTTCTCGGTCGCCCCGCGGATCGGCCACCGCGTGTTGTAGAGGTTGAACACCGGGTGCACCGACACCAAGTCCATGTGCGCGTCGTAGAACGCGTCGAGGGTTCCCACGTCGCGCCAGTAGCCGCGGTCACGGTCGGTGGCCCCGGGCACCTCGTTGTCGGAGAAGTCGTAGACCGCGGCCATCCCGTCGCCGACCAGTCGGGGAATGATGTCGCCGCCCATGTCGTGGTCGGAGTGGTCGTCGTCGGCGTCGGCGCAGATCGCGTCGACGAGCACCTTGGTGGTGAAGATGTAGTTGCCCATCGACACGTAGCTGACCTCCGGGTCGTCCGGGGTGCCCGGCGGGTCGGCGGGCTTCTCGACGAAGCGGCGGATGCGGCCGGATTCGTCGGCGTCGATGCAGCCGAACGCCGAGGCCTCCGCGCGCGGCACCCGGATACCGGCGACGGTGGCGCCCGCGCCGCTGTCGACGTGGAAGCGCACCATCTGCGCCGGATCCATCCGGTAGACGTGGTCGGCGCCGAAAACCACGATGTAGTCGGGGTCCTCGTCGAAGATCAGGTTCAGCGACTGGTAGATCGCGTCGGCGGAGCCGGTGTACCAGCGCGGGCCGAGTCGTTGCTGCGCCGGCACCGGGGTGATGTACTCCCCGGCCAGCCCGCTCAACCGCCAGTTCTGCGAGATGTGGCGGTCCAGCGAGTGCGACTTGTACTGGGTGAGCACACAGATCCGCAGCAGTCGCGCGTTGACCAGATTCGACAGCACGAAGTCGATCAGCCGGTAGGCACCACCGAACGGCACCGCCGGCTTGGCCCGGTCCGCGGTGAGCGGGTACAGCCGCTTGCCCTCCCCGCCGGCCAGCACGATGCCGAGCACATGTGGCGCTTCCCTCATGGCTTTCAACCTATCGGCCGCCGGGCGCGGCTGCCATAGCGACGGGTGGGCCCCGGCAGCCGGTGCCGCCCGGCCACTACCGTTTGCGGTATGCGGGTGGCAATGATGACGCGGGAGTATCCGCCGGAGGTCTATGGCGGCGCCGGGGTGCACGTCACCGAACTCGTCGCTGAGCTGCGTCATCTCTGCGAAGTCGATGTGCATTGCATGGGTGTGCCGCGCCCGGATGCGTTCGTCCACCAACCCGACCCGGCGTTACGCGGCGCCAACGCGGCGCTGTCGACCCTCTCCGCGGACCTGGTGATGGCCAACGCGGCGGCGTCGGCCGCGGTGGCGCACTCCCATACCTGGTACACCGGGCTGGCCGGGCATCTGGCCTCGCTGCTCTACGACATCCCGCACGTGCTCACCGCGCACTCGTTGGAACCGTTGCGGCCGTGGAAGGCTGAGCAACTCGGCGGTGGCTATCACGTGTCGTCGTGGGTGGAGCAGACCGCCACCGCCCACGCCGACGCGATCATCGCGGTCAGCGCGAGCATGCGCGACGACGTGCTGCGGGTGTACCCGTCGCTGGACCCGGGGATCGTGCACGTGGTGCACAACGGGATCGACACCGACACGTGGACTCCGGTGCGCACCGATGCCGGCACACCGGACGCGCCGCTGCTGGCCGAGCTGGGGGTGGATCCGGCGCGTCCGATCGTGGCGTTCGTCGGCCGCATCACCCGCCAGAAGGGCGTCACCGAGCTGTTGGCGGCCGCTCACCGCTTCGCCCCGCAGATTCAGCTGGTGCTGGCCGCCGGGGCGCCGGACACCCCGCAGATCGCCGCGGAAGTCTCGATGGCCGTCGACGAGTTGACCACCGAACGCGACGGGGTGTTCTGGCTGCCGGAGATGCTCTCAGGAGACCGGGTTCGCCAGATCCTGTCGGCGGCAACGGTGTTCGTCTGCCCGTCGGTGTATGAACCGTTGGGCATCGTCAACCTCGAGGCGATGGCCTGCGAGACCGCGGTGGTGGCCTCCGATGTGGGCGGCATCCCCGAAGTGGTCGCCGACGGCGTCACCGGAACGTTGGTGCGCTACACCACCGCCACCGACACTGACGGGACCGGCTTCGCCGCGCGCCTGGCCGACGCGGTCAACGCGCTGGTCGCCGACCCGGCCACCGCACGCGAGTACGGGCGCGCCGGCCGGCAGCGCTGCATCGAGCAGTTCTCCTGGGCGCGCAGCGCCGCGGAGACCTTCCGGATTTACCGCACCCTCTGCGGGTAGCAGGCGATGGTCGTGTCGTCAGGCGGTGACGTTTTTGAGTTCGTCGCCCAGGGCGGCCGCCTCGTCGGGGGTCAACTCGACGACGAGCCGACCACCGCCCTCCAGCGGTACCCGCATCACGATGCCGCGCCCCTCCTTGGTCGCTTCCAGTGGACCGTCGCCGGTCCGGGGCTTCATAGCCGCCATCGAGTGCTCCCTCCAAGCTAAGCCGGTTGACCTGTCCGACGCGGCCCCCACGGCCGACACGTCCAACGGTCACGCGCCACTTTGTCCCCCCATTGTCCCCTATCGGCCCCGGCGGGTGTGCACGACCCGGCCCTAATGTGATCTGCGTCGCTGCGCCGCGACGAAACAGCCCCGCAGATGGTCATCGACCATCCCGGTGGCCTGCATCAGCGCGTAGGCGGTGGTGGGACCGACGAAACGGAACCCGCGGCGGCGCAACGCGGTGGCCATCGCGGTCGATTCGGTGGTGACCGCCGGGATCTCGGCGTGACTCGCCGGGCGCCGGCGCGGCGGCGGCGCGAACGACCACAACAGGTCAGCCAGGTCCGCCGGCGAGTCCAGCGCGGCGACGATCCGGGCGTTGCCGATGACGGCCTCGATCTTGGCGCGGTTGCGCACGATGCCCGCGTCGTCGAGCAGCCGTTGCACGTCGTCGGTGGTGAACCCGGCGACCGACTCGATGCGGAAACCGTCGAACGCGCGCCGGAAGTTCTCCCGTTTACGCAGGATGGTCAGCCACGACAGGCCGCTTTGGAACGCCTCCAGGCTCATCCGTTCAAACAGCGCGGTCCCGTCGTGCACCGGCCGGCCCCACTCGTGGTCGTGGTAGTCGCGGTAGAGCTGCGCGCCGGGCCCGCTCAACCCGCTGGCCCAGGCGCAGCGGGTCAGGCCGTCGTCGTCGGCCGCGGCGGTCACGACGGGCCGAGGTCCTCACCACGGCCGGGGTCGACGGCGTGCGCGTCCTCGAAGTCCTGAACGTCTCGGGCGTCTTGGGCGTCTCGGGCGTTCTGGGTGGCCTGCACCGCGGCGAGTTGACCGCGCAGCAGGTCGAGTTCTTGGCCGAGCCGGTCGAGCACCCAGTCGACCTCGCTGGTTTTGTAGCCGCGCAGAACCTGGGTGAACGTCACCGCCTCCACGTCGTCGCCGGTCACCCCGGAGGCCGGCAGCACGGTGGCGGTGGTCCCGGCCGGCAGCGGGGGAAGCGGCTCACTGCGACCGAACAGCAGGCTGACCAGGCCGAACAGCACGGCCGCCAGCAGCACCAGCACCAGCGTGTACAGCAGCACCAACGTCACGCCCTCGATAGTGCCCTATCGGCGTCGCAGTGCCGGGAAACGGGTCCGCGGGGTCATGCGGGGAGAAGGTCAGCGCGGCCGCAGGGTGTTCATCGGGGGCCGGTCGTCCAGCGACACCGGGATCGGCCGGGCCAGATAGCCGTGCTGATCGGCCAGGAACTGGGTGAGCTCCCGGCCGGAGTCGGTGATCCCGCACCGCGACAGCAGCGTCGCGATGACCTGACGGCTCATCGCCCCCAGGTCGGCCAGCGCCCGGTTGCGATGCGCCCGCACTCCCAGGTTGACCTGGGCGATCGCCTCCAACCCCAGCCTGTCGTAGGTGTCGACCAGCAGCCCGATCTCCACCCCGTAGCCGGGCGCGAACGGCACCGAGGTCAACAACTCCCGGCTGCCGGCGTACTCCCCGCCCAGCGGTTGCAGCACGCAGCTGAGCTCCGGGCGCAGCGCAGCCAACAGCGGGCGGGCCACCAGTTCGGTGACCCGGCCGCCGCCGGTGGCGTCCTCGCCGCCGGCGACCTTCAGCGGCCGACGGTAGAAGCTCTTCACCAGGTGGATGCCGTCGTCGAGCAGCAGCGGCGCCACCAGCCGGGGCACGAACATCGGGTCGGGGTCGATCAGGTCGGAGTCGACGAACACGACGATGTCGCCGCTGGTGGCCGCCAGCGAGCGCCACAGCGCCTCCCCCTTGCCGGGGCGCGGCGCCATCTCCGGCAGGGCCTGCTCGCGGGTGACCACCCGGGCGCCGGCGGCGATTGCGCGGATCTCGGTGTCGTCGGTGGATCCGGAGTCCAGCACGATCAGCTCGTCGACCAGCCCGCCGACCACCGGGGTGATGCTGTCGATGACCGATTCGATGGTGGCTTCCTCGTCGAGCGCCGGCAGCACCACCGAGATCGTGCGCCCCGCCTTGGCGGCCTGCAGTTCGGCGATCGTCCAGGTGGCGCGGCGCCAACTGCGCCCGCCCAGCCAGATGTCGCCGGGCCGGGTGGTGATCGGCCCGACGGCACCGACACCGCCGTTGCCGGCGGCCAGGTCCGATGTCGTCATGCCAATCCCCTCACCGTGCGCGCCGGGGCGCGCTCACCGCGAATGGCGGCGACCATCTCCAATACCCGCCGGGTGGGTCCGACCTCGTGCACCCGGAACATCCGGGCGCCGGCGTCGGCCGCCAGTGCGGTGGCCGCCAACGTGCCCTCCAGCCGTTCCTCCAAGCCCACACCCAACGTCTCGCCGATGAAATCTTTGTTGCTCAGCGCCATCAGTACGGGCCACCCGGTTGTAACAAGGTCGCCGAGATGACGCAACAACGCTAACCCGTGGTACGTGTTCTTGCCGAAATCGTGGGTGGGGTCGATCAGCACCCGATCACGACGCACCCCGGCCGCGACGGCGCGCTCGGCGGCGGTGGTGACCTCGGCGATCACCGCGTCGACCACCCCGCGGGTGGTGGTGCCGTAGCTGACCCGGAACGGGCGGGTGCGCGGCGCCGCACCCCCGGTGTGCGAGCACACCAGCCCGACGTCGAACTCCGCGGCCACCGCCGGAAGCTGCGGGTCGGCGCCGGCCCAGGTGTCGTTGATCACGTCGGCGCCGGCGGCGCAGGCCTGTTTGGCCACCTCCGACCGCCAGGTGTCGATGCTGATCAGCTGGTCGGGGTACCGGGCGCGCAGCCATTCGATGAACGGCACCACCCGGGCGATCTCGGTGTCGGCGTCGACGACCTCACCGGGTCCGGCCTTGACCCCGCCGACGTCGATGACGTCGGCGCCGGCGGCGATGGCCTGCTCGGCGGCCGCCTGGGCGGGCGCGTCGGCGAAGGTCGCACCCCGGTCGTAGAACGAGTCCGGGGTCCGGTTGACGATCGCCATGATCAGCGCCCGGTCCGCGGCGACCGGACGGCCGCACCAGGTCGCCGACACCGCGCTGCCCTGCCTGGTCACCCGGGTCAGGCGGGCCGTTTGCCGGCCGCCACGTCCTCGGCGTAGTCGGGGTAGAACGGCACGTAGCCCTCGTCGCGGCCGGCCAGCACGTACAGCGGGTCGGTGACGTCCGCGCCGTAGGCCTGGTCGCGCAGCTCCACCTTGCGGCTTTTGAAGGTGGTGGTGTGGGCCATGGTGTCGACCAGCCGCACGAACAGCGGGATCGCATACGGCGGCAGCAGGTCGTAGACGATGCCGGCCAGTTCCTTGCCGTCGAACGGTGCGCCGTCGCGCAGTTTCAGCGCGGCCATCCCGGCGCGCCCGCCGGTGCGGGGCACCTCCACCCCGAACACCGCGCACTCCTCGACCGCGTCGCATTCGGTGAGCGCACCCTCGACCTCGGTGGTGGCGACGTTCTCGCCCTTCCAGCGGAACGTGTCGCCGAGCCGGTCGGCGAACGCCGCGTGCGACAGGCCCTGCGGGGTCATCAGATCGCCGGTGTTGAACCAGCAGTCGCCGTCCTTGAACGCGTTGCGGACCAGTTTCTTCTCGGTGGCCTCCGGCTCGGTGTAGCCGTCGAACGGCGAGAGCCGGTTCACCGGGCTCAGCAGCAGGCCCGGCTGCCCGTCGCGCACCCGGCGCACCCGCCCGTCGGGGCCGCGCACCGGCTCGCCGGTCTCCGGGTCGTAGTCGACGTAGGCCAGCGGCATCGGCGCGAACCCGGCGGTGCGCGGCAGGTTGAACATGTTGATGTAAGCGGCGTTGCCCTCGCTGGCGCCGTAGAACTCGCAGATGCGGGCGATGCCGAACCGTTCGGCGAACTCGTCCCAGATCTCCGGGCGCAGCCCGTTGCCGCAGATGACGCGCACCTTGTGGGCCCGGTCGGTCGGTTTGGGCGGCTGGTTGAGCAGGTAGCGGCAGATCTCACCGATGTAGACGAACGCGGTGGCGTCGGCGGCGATCACCCGGTCCCAGAACCGGGACGCCGAGAACCCGGTGTCCAGCGCCAGGGTGGCCCCGGAGGCCAGCACCGACGACAGCGCCACCGTCAACGCGTTGTTGTGGTACAGCGGCAGCGCGCAGTACAGGGTGTCGTCGCCGTGCAGCCGCAGCCCCAGCCCGCCGAACGCGGTGAGCGCCCGCAGCCAGCGCTGGTGGCTCATCACGCTGGCCTTGGGGAAGCCGGTGGTGCCGGAGGTGAAGATGTAGAAGGCGGGCTCTTTGGCGCGCACCGCGTTCACCGACTCCGGGTTGGCCGGCGACTCCGTCGCGGCGGCGGCCACCACGTCGTCGATGGTCAGCGGTTCGGGTCCCGGTGCCGCGCAGTCACCAACGGCGCCGACGAGGTCGGTCTCGGTGACCAGCACCGCGGCGTCGAGCAGGCCGAGGCTGTGGGCGAGCACCTCGCCCTGCTGGTGGTAGTTGACCATCCCGGCGATCGCCCCGCACTTCACCGCCGCCAGCATCATCAGCACCGCGTTCGGCGAGTTGCGCAGCATGATCCCGACGACGTCACCGCGGCCGACACCGCGCCCGGCGAGCACCGCGGCGTAGCGGTTGACGGTGGCGTTGGCCTCCCGGTAGGTCAGGCGGGTGTCGTCGAAACGCAGGAATACCCGGTCACCGTAGCGGGCGGCCCGCTGCTGGAAGACCTTGCCGATCGACATCGCGGTGCCCGGCTGGGCGCGCAGCCCGGTGGCGGCGGCCCGCAGGATCACCGGAATGTCGGGGATCAGGGCGGGCAGGCGCACGGCGATGTCGCGCAGCCGCACCGCTGGCAGTGCCGCCGATTCGTGCTCGGACACGGTTGTTCCTCGTTTCGCTGGTGTTCGCGCCGGCTCGCGGCCGCCCTGCTGTCAGCCTAATCCCGCGTCGTGCCGGGAGCGCAGGCCCTCAACGCCGCCTCGATGTCGTCGACGATGACCAGTCGGTCCAGGGCGTGTTTGGAGACATATCCGGCGTCGACCAGCCCGCCCAGCCAGCGCCACAGCCCGGCGTAGTGCCCGCTCGGGTCGAGCACCACCATCGGTTTGTCATGCATGCCCAGGTAACCGGCGGTCCAGGTTTCGAACAGTTCCTCAAGGGTGCCGATCCCGCCGGGCAGGGTGAGGAACGCGTCGGCGTGATCCTCCATGAGCTGTTTACGCTGCCGCATCGTGTCGGTGACGATCAGCTCGTCGGAGTCGACGTCGGCGACCTCCCGCTCGACCAGCGCGGCGGGGATCACCCCGACGGTGCGCCCGCCGCGGTCACGCATCGCGGTGGCCAGCGCCCCCATCGCCGACACGTTGCCCCCGCCCCACACCAACGCCCAGCCGCGGTCGGCGATCGCGGTGCCGACCTGCGACGCCAACGCCAACAGCTCCGGATGCGTCGGCCCGGACGCGCAGTAGACGCACACCATCCATTCCTCTGGCCATCGCACATCGGAAAGGCTAGCCGGGGCGTGGCCCGCACCGTAAACTCCGGCCGATGCCGATCCAGTGGAGGGTGCCCGAGCAGACCGAGGCGCTGGCCCGCCTCGATGCGGCGCTGACCGACCCGGACCGCCGCGGCGCGGTGCTGCTGGGCCCCGACGGGGTGGGGAAATCGACGTTGGCCCGCCGCGCCGCCGAGCATCTGCGCGCCGCCCGCCCCGACACCGTCACCCGCTGGGTGACCGGCACCCCCACCGAACGCGATGTGCCGTTCGGCGCGTTCAGCCACCTCGTCGACGTGGCCGACATCGGCAAACCCGCCGCGCTGCTGCGTGCGGCGCGCACCTCGCTGGTGGGGGCCGGCCGCGAACACGATCTGCTGCTGGTGGTCGACGACGCGCACCTGCTGGACGTCTTGTCGGCGACGCTGGTCTACCAGTTGGCGCTGGCGCGGGCGGCGCGCATGGTGGTCAGCGCCCGCGCCGATCAGGCCACCCCGGTCATCGCCGCACTGTGGACCGACCATCTGCTGGAACGCATCGAGGTCGCCCCGCCGCGCCCGGCCGGGGCGGCCGCCGAGGTGGCCGAGGTCGACGCCTTTTTGGCCGGGCTGGCGGCGCCGGCGCGCGCCGTGCTCGATTACCTGGCGGTCGCCGAACCGCTGCCGGTGGCCGATCTGACGACGCTCACCGGGCCCGACGCGGTGGCCCAGGCCGAACAGTGGGGGGCGGCGGAGACCCGGGAGCGCGGCGGACGCGGACCCGACCCGGTCGTCTACACCGCCCATCCGCTCTTCGCCGAGCGGGCGTTGGCCGCACTCGGCGGTGCCGACGGCCCGGCGGCGCGGCGCCTGCGCAGCGCGGTGGTGAGTACGCTCGACGCCCGACCCGATCCCACCGTCAGCGATCGGCTGCGGCTGGCCGGCCTCGCGGTCGCCAGCGACCATCCGCCCGCACCGGAGGAGACCGGCGCCGCCGCCGCGGAGGCGCTGCGCCTCGGCGACCTGGACTTGGCGCAGCGGCTGGCCGGCGCGGCCGTCGACGCCGGCGCGGGCCTGCCGGCGCGGCTGACCCTGGCCCAGGCGCTGGGCTACCGCGGCCGGGGCCGCGCCGCCGAGGCGGTGCTCGCCGCCGTCGACCCGGCCGCCCTGACCGAGGCGGAGGTGATCGCCTGGGCGCTGCCGCGGGCGGCCAACCAGTTCTTCATGCTCAACGAGCCGGAGCGGGCCACGGCGTTTCTGCAGAGCACCCGAGGACGGCTCACCGGGGCGTCCGGCCGGATCACCCTGGACGCGTTGAGCGCCACGTTCGCGATGAACGCCGGCAACATCGAGCGGGCCGTCGCGATGGCCACCGAGGTGCTCGGGGCCCCCGACGCCGAGGACACCGCGGTGGCCTGGGCGGGCAGCGCCGCGGCGCTCTGCGCCGCCCGGCAGGGCCGGTTCGACGACGTCGCGCCGGCCGCCCGCCGTGCGCTGGCCGTCGAACATCCCGGGCTGCTGCGGTTCACCATCGGGTTGGCCGAGGTGAGCACGCTGATCCTGGCCGACGATCTCGGTGCCGCCCGCGAGGTGGCGCAGCGGTTCACCGACTTCGCCGAGTTGCAGCAGCCGGGCCGCGCGATCGGCGAGGTGCTGTTGGCGACGACGCTGCTGGCCGCCGAGGAGTTCGGCGCGGCGGCTGCACTTCTCGAGCCGGCCTCGGCGGCGCTGGAGCCGACCGGCTACTCGTGGGGCCCGCTGTCGCTGATGCTGTTGGCCACCGCCCTGGCCCGCGGCGGCGACGTCGCCGGCGCCTCCAAGGTGCTCAGTCGCGCCGAGTCGCGGCACGGCACGAAATCGGCGTTGTTCACCCCCGAACTCGGCATGGCCCGGGCGTGGCGGCGGGCTTGCATGCGCGACGAGCACGGCGCGATCGCCGCCGCGCGGGACGCGGCCCGCGCCGCCGAACGCGGCGGGCAGTCGGCGGTGGCGCTTCAGGCCTGGCGCACCGCGGCCCTGCTCGGCGACATCCACGCCCACGAGCCGTTGGCACGGCTGGGCGCCGACATCGACTGTGCGGTCGCGCGTTCCGCGCTGAGCGAGGCCCGGGCGGTGGCGGCCGGTCAGCCGCCCAGGTAGCCGCGCAGCAGCTCGGTCACCGCGCTGATCTGGGCGACCGGGACGCGCTCGTCGCGGGCGTGGGCCAGGTTCGGGTCGCCGGGACCGTAGTTGACCGCGGCCACCCCGCGAGCGGCGAAGCGGGCCACGTCGGTCCAGCCGTATTTGGCTCGCACCTGACCGGCGGCCTCCACCAGCGACCGCGCCGCCGGTTTGCTCAGCCCCGGCAGGGCGCCGGCGGCGGCGTCGGTCTGCTCGACGGTCACGTCGAGCCCGTCGAGGACCTCGTGGACGTGGGCCAGCGCCTGCTGCGGGGTGCGGTCGGGGGCGAACCGGTAGTTCAGGGTCACCGACGCGGCGTCGGGGATGACGTTGCCGGCCACCCCGCCGTCGATCCGCACCGCCGACAGGCCCTCCCGGTAGACGCAGCCGTCGATGTCGACGTGGCGTGCCGTGTAGCCGGCCAGCCGGTCGAGCACCGCGCCGAGCTTGTGAATGGCGTTGTCGCCCAGCCAGGACCGCGCCGAATGCGCCCGGGTCCCGGTGGCGCGCACCACCACCCGCAGTGTGCCCTGGCAGCCGGCCTCGATGTAGCCGTCGGTGGGTTCGCCGAGCACCGCGAGGTCGGCGTCGAGCCAGTCGGGCAGGTCCCGTTCGATGCGGCCCAGACCGTTGGCGCTGGCGTCGATCTCCTCGCAGTCGTAGAAGACCAGGGTCAGATCGTGCGTGGGGTCCACGACGGTGGCGGCCAGGTGCAAGAACACCGCCACCCCGGATTTCATGTCGGCGGTGCCGCAGCCGTGCAGCACCGCCCCGTCGCGGCGGCTGGGCAGGTTGTCCGCGGCCGGCACGGTGTCGAGGTGGCCGGCCAGCAGCACCCGGCTGGGCCGGCCCAGCTGGGTGCGGGCGAGCACCGCGTTGCCGTTGCGCACGATCTCCCACCCGTCGGTCTGGGCGCGCAGCGCTGCCTCCACCTCGTCGGCGATGCACTGCTCGTGGCGCGACTCACTGGGAATGTCGACCAGGGTGGCGGTCAGGTCGATGGGGTCGCCGCGAAGATCGAGCACACCGACAACCTTAGTGACCGGTGGCCTCTACCCGGCCGACCGGTGGAGGTCCTACGGTCGGCGTAGCGGCGCGACGAGAGGACACCTGTGGACACCAGCAGTGGTGAGGACGTGTTGGCCGAGACCACCGCGGCGCTGACCGAGACGTTCGGGGACCGGTTGGCCGCGGTGTACGCCCTGGGCAGCCTGGCCCACGGCGGGTTCAGCCCGCTGGTCAGCGACGTCGACGTGGCCGCGATCCTCACCGATCCGCTCGCCGCCACCGACGCGGCGGCGGTGCATCGGGTGGGCGCGACGATCCGGGCCCGCGGCTCGGCGCTGCACGAGCGGGTCTCGCTGTTCTGGGGCTCGCCGGCCTCGCTGCGCGACGGGTCCGCCGAGGGCCGGTTCCCGCCGTTGGACCGGCTGTGCCTGTTCGAGCACGGCCGGCTGCTCGCCGGCACCGATGTCCGCGACGGCCTGCCGCGGCCCACCCGCGCGGAGCTGATCGTCGCCGGTGCGCAGTTCGCGCTCGACGTGCTCGCCGACCAGGTGGTCGGCCACGCCGGCGACCCGGCGGCGCTGCTGGATTCCGGGGTGCGGCGCACCACCAAGGTGGTGCTCTTCCCGGTGCGGTTTCTGCTGACCGCCGACACCGGCGGGGAGGGCACCAACGACGCCGCCGTGGGCCACTACCTGGACGGCCACAGCGGGGCGGCCGCCGATCTGGTGGCCGCGGCGTTCCAGTGGCGCCACGCCGCCCCGGGCGACCAGACCGCGGCGGGGCTGCTGCGCGCCGGGTTCGTCGCGCTCTACGACGACTATCTCGGCGATCACATCGCGCGGCTGACCGAGTTGGGTGAGCCGGTCCTGGCCGAGCAGTTCCGTGGCTGGCGCGCTCGGCTGCAGGCCGCCGCCCCCGGTTAGCGGTCCCCCGGTGGGCTGGTCAGGTCGAGCTCGTCGGGCTCGTCGGGCCGGTCGCGGCGCTGCAGGATGGTGGGGCGGCGGGTGTCGACGGTCAGCTGGAAGATGTCGGCCCGGTTGTAGGTGCCGACGATGTCGTGGGCCTGTTTGGCGATGATCTCGCGCTGCAGGTCGAGTTCGGCGTGCAGGATTCCCGGCTCGGTCAGCGGCCCGGACACCCCCCGCCCGTCGGGGCCGATGACCATCGCCGCCGGGGCGGTGGCGGTCAGCGCGGTCCGCAGACGCTCGTCGTCGCCGGCGACCGCCTCCAGCGCGGCCGCATCCAGGGCGGTGGCGGCCACGACCACGAAGACCTTGCCTTCGAAGGCGTGGGCGGCCGCGCGCAGTTCGATGGTGCGCGCCAGGTCGTAGTCGTAGTCGGTGGAGCGGCCGTCGAACGGCCACGCCGGCGGATAGCTGGCGACGTGGATGCGCTCGCCCTGGGCCAGCAGGGTGAACCGGGCCAGCGTGTTGGTGTTCTCCCCGCAGATCAGCGCCCCGAGCCGCCAGCCGTCCAGCTCGACCGGGCACAGATCGTGGGCGTCGCCGTGCGACCAGCTCAGGCGCTCGTACCAGGTGGCCACCAGTTTGCGGCGGTGGTTGACCACACGCCCGCGGCGATCGAAGATCAGGTTGGTGTTCCACAGCTGGCCCAGGCTGTCGGGGTTGCGTTCGTTGATTCCCACCGACAGCACCACCCGGTGCGCGCGGGCGATCGCCCCGAGCCGCTCGGTTTCCGGCCCCGGCACCACCAGCGACGACGCCACCAGTTGTTCATGGAAACCGTGCTGGTCGATCGGCGCCAGCACACCGTTCCAGATCGGGAACCCGGCGACGAAGCTCTCCCCGAACACCACCAGTTGCGCCCCGCCGGCGGCCGCCTCGGCGACCAGGGTGTCGAGTTTGTCCAGCGTCGCCGGCAGGTCCAGGAAGACCGGGGCGGCCAGCACCGCCGCCACCCGCACCGATGGAAGCCCAGCCATGCCGCCCATTCTCCCCCAGCCGGCCGCCGGGGTGGGGCTGCGCCGGGGCCGCGGCGGACAAGTAGCCTGACCGGCGTGAGTGCAGCTTCAGGGATTGGGTTGGCGACACTGGCCGCGGACGGATCGGTTCTCGACGTCTGGTTTCCGGCACCGGAACTTCGCGAGGACGCCGACGGCGCCACCACGCGGCTGTCGGCCGCGGAGGTGCCCGCGGAGTTCGCGGCGCTGACCGGGCGCGACGAGGACCGCGGCACCGAGACGGTCGTGGTGCGCACCGGCATCGCCGACCTGGGCGCCAAGGCCGCCGACGCCTACGACGGCTACCTGCGGCTGCATCTGCTGTCCCACCGGCTGGTCGCCCCGCACGGACTCAACGCCGACGGCCTGTTCGCGGTGTTGACCAACGTGGTCTGGACCAACCACGGCCCCTGCGCGGTCGACGGGTTCGAGACGGTGCGCGCCCGGCTGCGCCGGCGCGGCCCGGTGACCGTCTACGGGGTGGACAAGTTCCCCCGCATGGTCGACTACGTGGTGCCGGCCGGGGTGCGCATCGCCGACGCCGACCGGGTGCGCCTCGGCGCGCACCTGGCGTCGGGCACCACGGTGATGCACGAGGGGTTCGTCAACTTCAACGCCGGCACGTTGGGCGCCTCGATGGTCGAGGGCCGCATCTCGGCGGGGGTGGTCGTCGGCGACGGCTCCGACATCGGTGGTGGCGCTTCGATCATGGGCACGCTGTCCGGCGGCGGCAGCGAGGTGATCTCGGTCGGCCAGCGCTGCCTGCTGGGCGCCAACGCCGGGCTGGGCATCTCCCTCGGCGACGACTGTGTCATCGAGGCCGGGCTCTACGTCACCGCCGGCACCAAGGTGACGCTGCCCGACGGCGCGACGGTCAAGGCCCGGGAGCTCTCCGGGGCGAACAACCTACTGTTCCGCCGCAACTCGGTCTCCGGGGCGGTGGAGGCGGTCTCCCGTGACGGGCAGGGCATCGCGCTCAACGAGGCCCTGCACGCCAACTGAGGGAGACCGCCAACCAGGCGGCCTGCGGATCAGCTCAGGTCGGCTTCGCTGATCTTGCTGCTGTCCTTGCCGACGGTCTTGCAGAACGCGCCGACCGACACCTGCACAGCCGAGACCTCCAGGTTGGAGCCCTCTTCGGACTTGCGGTCCTTGATCATCTTCTCCACCGCGTCGCGCTGCTTGTTGTCCTCAAGCCCGTTGTATTCCTTGCACGTGGTGTCCCCGCCCTTGTTGATCACCCCGGCGGAGCATCCCGAAAGCAGGAAAGCCAGCGCGGTGAAGGCGGTGACGATGGTCAGCCCGAGTCGTTTCATGCTGCGGATGCCCCTCTCAGTTCCACCGGACCGTCCGGTGTTCGGGAGATTTAGTTCCCCGTCGAGCGTCAGCCTAACCACAGTGCCGCCGCGCCGAGTCAGCTCTCGGTGATCAACCGGTCATCAACGCTTTTTTAACTACCTTGCCCATGGCGTTGCGGGGCAGCGCGTCGACCTTGCGCACCTCGCGGGGACGTTTGTGCGCCGAGAGTTGCTCGCCGACCAGCGCGATGAGCTCGTCGGCCCCGGCGTCGCCGACGACGAACGCCACGATCCGCTGACCGAGGTCCGCGTCGGGCAGTCCGACCACGGCGGCCTCGGCCACCCCGGGATGGCCCAGCAGGACCGTCTCGATCTCGCCGGCCCCGACCCGGAAACCCCCGGTTTTGATCAGGTCCACCGATTCTCGTCCGACGATGCGGTGCATGCCCGCGGCGTCGATGACCGCCACATCCCCGGTGCGGTACCAGCCGTCGGCGTCGAACGCCTCGGCGGTGGCCTCAGGACGGTTGAGGTAGCCGTCGAAGAGCATCGGGCCGCGCACCTGCAGCCGGCCGATGGTCTCGCCGTCGCAGGGCACCGCCGCGTCGGCCTCGTCGACCAGCCGGGTGCTGACCCCGTCCAGCGGCAGCCCCACCCAGCCGGCCCGCCGCTCCCCCGCCACGCGGGTCGACAGCGTGATCAACGATTCGGTGCTGCCGTAGCGTTCGATCGGCTGGTGACCGGTGAGCGCGGCGAGCCGGTCGAAGACCGGCACCGGCAGCGGAGCGGAGCCGCTGACCAGCAGCCGTGCCGCGCCCATCGCGCCGGCCGCGGCGGGCTCGGCGACCAGCCGTGACCACACGGTGGGCACCCCGAAAAAGAGGGTGCCGCCCGCCGCGGCGGCCTCGGCGTAGCCGGCCGGGGTGGGTGTGCCGGTGTGGACGAAACGGTTGCCGACCCGCAGCGATCCCAGCAGCCCCAGCACCAGGCCGTGCACGTGGAACAGCGGCAGCCCGTGCACCAGGACGTCATCGGGGCTCCACTGCCACGCGGCGGCGAGCGCGTCGAGGTCGGCGGCGATCGCCCGGCGGCTCACCGGGACTCCCTTGGGCGCCCCGGTGGTGCCGGAGGTGTAGATGATCAGCGCGGTCGCCTCCGGGGACGGCTCGCGGTAGCGGTGAAACGACTGCGCGTAGCGGCGCACCGGGATGTGCGGCAGGCCCGCCGGATCGTCGGGGGCGCCGCCGAGCCAGGCTTGGGCGGCGGAGTCCGCGAGGATGTGGGCGCGTTCGGCGGACCCGGCATCGGGGGGCACCGGCACCACCGGCACCCCGGCGAGCAGACCACCGGCCACCGCGAGCACCGTTGAGACGGTGGGGGTGGCCAGTACCGCGACCCGGGAGAGCCCGCCGATGCGTTCGGCGACCGCGGTGGCCGCGCCGATCGCCTGGCTGCGGCTGAGCGTGGCGCCGTCGATGCGGATGACGTCGGGCAGGTCGGGCCCGGCGGCGTCGGGATTGAGCGAGGGCAACAGCACGGACCCGAGGCTACCGGCGGCGTCGGTTATGGTGGCGAACGGCGAACGGGGTGACTATCGGCACATCTCGACAGCCGGCCCCGATGCTAAAATTTCAACGATCGCTGTCCGTTATATACGGCGGCGAGTGCAGGTGCCGCACACGCGGTCGAAGGAGGCTCCCGGGTGGACGAGGACCGCAACGGACAGCAACCGGGCCGACAGGCGCGCTGGCCGCGCAATCGCCAGCGCGATCGGGTGCTCGGCCTGGTCCGCGAATACAACGGCGCGGTCGATGTCACCACGTTGGCGCAGCGCACCGGCCTGCACGTGACCACGGTCCGGTTCCACCTCGACGGCCTGTGCAGCGCGGGCCTGGTGGCCCGCACCCGAATCAACCGCCAGGGCGTGGGCCGGCCCCGCACCGGCTATGTCGCGGTGCAGGGGCGCATGGACTATCGCAGCGTGGTGGAGGTGCTGGCGATGGAACTCGGCGAGACCGTCGCCGAGCGTCGCCAGAAGGCCCAGCGGGCCGGACGCCGATGGGCGGCGCGGATCCTGACCGAGACCCCCCACGAGACCGACGGCGACGCCGACACCGCCGATGATCTGCTGGAGTCGCAGACCGCGTTGGCCACCACGGTGTTCGAGCGCATGGGCTTCGCCCCCGACCCGGACACCTCCACGACCCCTGCCGACGCCCCGAGCCGGGGTCGCGCCGCCCGCCAGCGCACCATCCGGTTGCGCGGCTGTCCGGTGCGCGAATTGGCCCTGGAGTATCCGGAAGTCAGTTGCGGCATCCATCTGGGGCTGCTGCAGGGGTTGGCCGACGCCGACCCCAACGCGGGGCCCGAACGCGGCGCCGGGTCGCAGTTGCAGGTGGACTTGGAGCCGTTTGTGACCCCGGAACTCTGTGTCGCGAAGGTGTTCCGCGATGCCTGACGCCGCCGGTACCGGCGCGGTGGGCGGCACCGACATCACCGACCGCACCGACGTGGAGGCCCTGCTGCGTCGCTTCTACGGGCAGATCCTCGTCGACGACGTGCTCGGCGAGCCGTTCGCCCAGGTCCGTGACGTCAACGGCCTGGATTCCCACATCCCGTTGATGACCGACTTCTGGGAGACGGTGCTGTTTCACGCCGGGCTGTACCGCGGCAGCCCGCTGCCGGCGCATCTGTCGGTGCACGAGCGCACTCCGTTGGCAGGTCGGCATTTCGTGCGCTGGCTGTCCACCTGGGTGGCGACCATCGACCAGATGTACCGCGGGCCGATGGCGCATCGGGCCAAGACCGAGGCCGCACGCATCGCATGGGCGATGCATCGCAAGCTCACCGGCGGCAACGCCGCCGACCTCGACGCGCTGGTCGCCACGACCCGCAGCTGAGGGGTTATTCGCCCACCGGCACCCCGAGGTGGCTGTGCGGCGGGTGGCCGGCCCCGATGTAGGCCTCGGACCGCATCCGTTCGATCATGTGCGGGTAGTGCAGCTCGAATGCGGGGCGCTCGGAGCGGATCCGCGGCAGTTCGGTGAAGTTGTGCCGCGGCGGCGGGCAACTGGTCGCCCACTCCAGCGAACAGCCGTAGCCCCACGGGTCGTCGACGGTGACGACCTCGCCGTAGCGCCAGCTCTTGAACACGTTCCACACGAACGGCAGCATCGAGGTCGCCAGGATCAGGGCACCGATGGTGGAGACGATGTTGAGCGGCTGGTAGCCGTCGATGTCGAGGTAGTCGGCGTAGCGGCGCGGCATGCCCTCGTTGCCCAGCCAGTGCTGCACCAAGAACGTGGTGTGGAACCCGATGAACGTCAGCCAGAAGTGCAGCTTGCCCAGACGTTCGTCGAGGAGACGACCGGTCATCTTGGGGAACCAGAAGTAGATCCCGGCGAACGTGGCGAACACGATCGTGCCGAACAGCACGTAGTGGAAGTGCGCCACCAGGAAGTAGGTGTCGGTGACGTGGAAGTCGATCGGCGGGCTGGCCAGCATGACCCCGGAGAGCCCACCGGCGAGGAACGTCACGGCGAACCCGAGGGAGAACAGCATCGGGGTCTCAAATGTCAACTGGCCCTTCCACATGGTGCCGATCCAGTTGAAGAACTTGATCCCGGTCGGCACCGCGATCATGTAGCTCAGCAGCGAGAAGAACGGCAGCAGCACCGCGCCGGTGGCGAACATGTGGTGCGCCCACACCGCGGTGGACAACCCCGCGATCGCCATCGTGGCGTAGACCATCATCGTGTAGCCGAAGACCGGTTTGCGGGAGAACACCGGGAAGATCTCGGTGACGATGCCGAAGAACGGCAACGCCACGATGTAGACCTCGGGGTGGCCGAAGAACCAGAACAGATGCTGCCACAGGATGACCCCGCCGCTGCCCGGGTCGTAGATGTGCCCGCCGAGGTGACGGTCGAATGCCAGCCCGAGCAGCGCCGCGGTCAACAGCGGAAACACGATCAGCACCATGATCATCGTGATGAGGATGTTCCAGGTGAAGATCGGCAACCGGAACATCGTCATTCCGGGGGCGCGCATGCACACCACGGTGGTGATCATGTTGACCGCACCCAAGATGGTGCCCAGACCGGCCACCGCCAGCCCGGTGATCCACAGGTCCGCGCCCGCGCCCGGCGAGTGCAGCGCGTTGGACAGCGGGGTGTAGCCGGTCCACCCGAATTCGGCGGCGCCGCCGGGGGTGAGGAACCCGCTGACGGTGATCAGCGCACCGAACAGATACAGCCAGTAACTGAACGCGTTGAGCCGCGGGAACGCCACGTCGGGGGCGCCGATCTGCAGCGGCAGCACCATGTTCGCGAAACCGAACACCACCGGCGTGGCATACAGCAGCAGCATGATCGTGCCGTGCATGGTGAACAGCTGGTTGTACTGCTCGTTGGAGAGGAACTGCAGTCCGGGGGCCGCCAGCTCCAGGCGCATGAACAGCGCCATCAGCCCACCGATCAAAAAGAAGCTGAACGTGGTGACCACGTACATGATCCCGAGCAGCTTCGGGTCGGTGGTGGTGATCGCCTTGTACAGGAAGGCGCCACGTGGAGCGGTTCGCGGCGGATAGGGCCGCACCGGGACGGGTTCGGTGGTGCTGGAGCGTTCGGCAAACGTTGTCACAGCATCACCCATACCCCGTTGTGCGGTCCGCCATGCACCGCCCCACCGACACCTGGGCAGGCGGCGCGGTAGCCAGGCGGCGCGGTGCACTGCCTTATACCGCACTATAGTACGTTAAATATGGCCTTCCGGGCGATCCGCGTCGTGGCCAACGCTTTTCCAGCCTCGCACCAACATAGGGGGTACGGTGACCGGTCCACGTCGAACCAGTCCCAGCCGTGCTGCGTCAACACCGGCCATCGCCGGGATCGGCGAACGGGTCGCTGCCCGCCGCATCGACCTTCAATTGACCCAGCAATCGTTGGCCGAACTTGCCGGCGTGTCCCGCTCCAGCGTGCAGGCGGTCGAGTACGGCGCCGGGTCGGTGAAACTGGAGCTGGTGGTGGCGATCACCAGCGTGCTCGGACTCAACCTCGAGGTGTCGCCGCGCTGAACCGGCGGTATCGACCGGAAGCGGTGGGCCATCGCCTAGGGTGAGCCCACCGGCGGTTGCGCCGTGGGAGCCGGCCCGCGCCGGCACGAGATCCGAGGAGTCAGCGGTGAGGCGGGCACCTTCTGCGCGTGCAGCGGCCCTGGCGGCGACGGCGGCCGTTCTCGCGACGGCGGTCTTTCTCACCGGCTGTACCGGGCACGGCGGCCTGACCGACGCGGTCACGGTGACTCCCGTGGCCACCGCCGAGGTGCCCGACGATTCTCCCAGCGCGCTGCTGGCCGGTCTGCCCGTCAAGGGCCGTGCGCCCAAAACCGGCTATGACCGCGCGCTGTTCGGTCAGGCATGGAGCGACGACGTGACCGTCGCCGGCGGCCACAACGGCTGCGACACCCGCAACGACGTTCTGCGCCGCGATCTCACCGACACCGAACTCAAACCGGGAACCAACGGCTGCGTCGTGCTGCGCGGAATCCTCGACGACCCCTACACCGGAACCGTCATCGACTTTCAGCGTGGCCGCGGCACCTCCGCGCACGTCCAGATCGATCACGTCGTCGCCCTCTCCGACGCCTGGCAGAAAGGCGCGCAGCAGTGGGACGGCGACACCCGACGCAACTTCGCCAACGATCCGGTCAACCTGCAGGCGACCTCCGGCCCGATCAATGAACAGAAGGGCGACGGCGACGCGGCAACGTGGCTGCCGCCGAACAAGGCCTACCGGTGCACCTACGTCTCCCGGATCGTCTCGGTGAAGGCCGATTACGGACTGTGGGTGACCCAGGCCGAACACGACGCGATCGCACGGATCTTCGCCGAGGACTGCGGGCAGCCACCGGTCGTTGTGGCCCCGATCCCGGTACCGTTGGCGCCCCCGCTGCCGCCGCCGGTGGACGGCCCCGCGGTGTATTTCCCCAACTGCGCTGCGGCGCGCGCGGCCGGGGCGGCCCCACTGTACGCCGGCAGTCCCGGATACCGACCTGAACTCGACGGCGACCGCGACGGCATCGCCTGCGAATGAGGATTAACCGTCAACCGCGGTGCCACAACGCTTTTCCCCGCAGCGCCCTTCTCAGCTGTGGGAGCTGACCTTATCGGCGATCGCGTCGATGACGTTGCGCACCACCATGTCACCGCCGTCCCGTTGGCACACCCACACCCGGATCACGACATTGTCACGCGAGGACAGCGCTTCCTGACACATGGCGTTGGCCGCGCCCTCCGGGACGCGGGTCGTGGACACGATGCCGTCGGCGTCGCTGACCGGACCGACCTTCCACATGAGGTCCTCGGAGTTCGTCTCCTGGGAGGCCCGGGCGTTGATGGTCCGGTTGGCGCACTTCTTCCAGACCTCGGCGCTGCGGTCGACGTAGTTCGTGGCGTCCTCGGCGCGGGTGAACGACACCACCGCCTGACCGACATCCCACCGCACGTCTTTGGGGTTGTCCTGCAACGCCCGCGAACGGATCGCGGTGTACCCGCTGCCGGCGTAGTCGGCCTGCGCGTTGACCATCACCACACTGTCGCAGTCCTTGTCGACGATCGTGTCCGACCACATGCTGTCCTGGTCTTTGACCACCGTCAGCGATGGGGCCCCGACTGCGTGGCTCAACTCCTCGGGACTCAACAGCACATCGGCGAGCGCCGACACCGGGACCACGCCGGTCGATTTGGCAGAACTCGGGGTGCTCGAGGCACTGGTCGCGCTGGTGTTCACCGCGGGGCTGCTCGAGGTGGGCGCGGTCGAACTCTTCGCTGTGGAATCGGAGTGAGACGCCTGGCGGATCAGCACGAGGACACCGACCAGTACCGCAACCGCCAACAGCGCTGCGGCCACGGCCAACGCCGCCGTCCGCCCCCGACCGGGCCGCTGTGGCGCCGGCGGTGTCCTCAGCGTGCTGGGGGTGCTCGGCGAGAGCCCCGGTGGGGGCCCACCGAAGAACTGCGGCCCCTGCGGTTGCATCGTCGGAGCGGCGTGCTGCGGCTGCCACTGCATCGGCGCGGGGTGGGCGACAGGGTGGGCGCCGGGGCCGACCTGCGCCGGCGTGCGCAGCGCCGCGTCGGCGGCCGCCGCCAACTCCGCGCCGCTGGCGTAGCGCTGGTCGGGCTCTTTGGCCAACGCCTTGGTCAGCACCGGGTCCAGTGCCGGCGGCAGCCACGGCGCGACCTCGGAGATCCGCGGCGGCGGTGTCTGCAGGTGCGCCATGATGACCGACGCCTGCGATCCGGTGCCCTCGAACGGCGAGCGCCCACTGAGCAACCGAAACAGTGTGCACCCCAACGAATACAGGTCGGCGCGCCCGTCGACCTGGCCACCGGAGATCACCTCCGGCGCGGCATAGGACACCGTGGCCATCACCCCGGCGGTACCGGTCAGGCCGACGTCGTCGAGTGCGCGGGCGATCCCGAAATCACCGAGCAGCGCACGTTCCTCGTCGCCGTCCCCACCGGTGAGCAGGATGTTCGCCGGCTTCACGTCGCGGTGGATCACCCCGCGTCGACGCGCGTAGTCCAGCGCCCTGCCGACCTCGCCGACGATGCGCACCGCACGTTGCGGGGACATCTGTCTGGCCCGCAGGGCCTGATCGGCGTTGACGCCGTCGACGAACTGCATGGCGATCCACAGCTGACCGTCCGGGGTGGTTCCGCGCCGGTAGATCGACACGATGTTGGGGTGGTCGAGCTGGGAGGCGACGTCGGCCTCGCGGATGAACCGGGCCCGGAAGTTGGGGTCGTTGGACAGCCCGGCGGAGAGCACCTTCAATGCGTCCCGGCGGGGCAGTTCGGGGTTGGCCACCAGATAGACAGCACCCATCCCGCCGACACCGAGTACCCGCTCGACCCGGTAGCCCGCGATGACGGCGCCGACGCCCAGCACCTGCTACCCCCTCGCCTTTCGTCGCTGCACACCGTGAACATACCGGTGGTGTGGACCCGTCAACGACGAAACTTCGCGCCGCCGGTTGTTGCTCACCGTGTCACCAGCCGCGCGACTGCGGCGTCGATCCGCTCGTCGGTGGCGGTCAGCGCCACCCGCACGTGGGCGGCGCCGTCCGGCCCGTAGAACTCACCGGGGGCGACCAGGATGCCGCGTGCGGCCAGCCAGTCGACGGTGGCGCGTGCGGGCTCACCGCGGGTGGCCCACAGGTACAGCCCCGCCTCGGAGTGGTCGACGCGGAACCCGGCGTCCCGCAGCGCCGGCAGCAGCGCCGCGCGCCGACGGGCGTAACGCTGCCGTTGGTCGTGTTCGTGGTCGTCGTCGGTGAGGGCGGCCACCATCGCCGCCTGCACCGGGGTGGACACCATCATCCCGGCGTGCCGGCGCACCGCGAGCAGCTCGCCGACCAGCGCCGGGTCCCCGGCGACGAAACCGGCGCGGTAGCCGGCCAGCGAGGACGTCTTCGACAGCGAATGCACCGCCAGAAGCCCGCTGTGGTCGCCGTCGCTCACCGACGGGTGCAGCACCGAGACGGGTTGACGGTCCCAACCCAGCCCCAGATAGCACTCGTCGGAGACGACCACCGCCCCGCAGTCGCGCGCCCAGGCGATGAGCTCCCGCAGCCGCGCCGCGTCGAGCACACGGCCGGTGGGGTTGCTCGGGGAGTTCAGGTACAGCAGGGCCGCCGGGTTGCCCGGCGCGTCGGAGCGCAGCACCGCACTGCCGGAGAGCCGCGCGCCCACCTCGTAGGTCGGGTAGGCCAGCTCCGGGACCACCACGGTGTCGGCCTCGCCGAGGCCGAGCAGCGTGGGCAGCCAGGCGATGAGTTCTTTGCTGCCGATCACCGGCAGCACCGCACCCTCGCCGAGCCCGGTGACCCCGTAGCGCCGGGCCAGCGCGGCGCGCATCGCGTCCCGCAGGGCATCGGTGCCCGCGGTGGTGGGGTAGCCGGGTTGGTCGCTGGCGGCGGCGAGCGCGGCACGGATGACCGGGGCGACGGCGTCGACCGGGGTGCCGACCGACAGGTCGACGATGCCGTCGGGGTGCGCCCTGGCCGTCGCGGCAGCCTCAGCCAGGGTGTCCCACGGGAACACCGGCAGCGACGCCGAGACCGCCCGGCGTCGGGTGACCCCGCTCAGTCGTCTCCGCCCTGGGGCGGCAGATCCTTGATCTGCTGGGGGTCGTGCTCGACCATGCCGACCTTCGCCGCGCCGCCGGGCGAGCCCAGCTCCTCGAAGAAGGCGGCGTTGAGGCCGATGTACTGCTCGAGCTCCTCGGGCAGGTCGTCCTCGTAGGAGATCGCCTCGACGGGGCAGACCGGCTCACAGGCCCCGCAGTCCACGCACTCGTCGGGGTGGATGTAGAGCATCCGGCTGCCCTCGTAAATGCAGTCGACGGGGCATTCCTCGACGCAGGATTTGTCTTTGACGTCGACGCAAGGTTCAGCGATCACGTACGTCATGAAGGTCTCCTCCATCCGCGGGTCACGATGCAGCAGCTCACACTAGCTGATCGACGGGCCGGCAGTCGCCAGTGACTCCCCCGTGCGGCACCGCGGTCCGGCCGGATCCACCACGCCCGCTATGCACGCTGCTGCACTGCACTTAGTTGCATATGGCGTCCGGGCGTCGTACTCTGCTCCGGTGGCGTTGCCCCATGCGATCCTGGTGTCGCTGTGTGAGCAGGCCGGCTCCGGATATGAGCTGGCCCGCCGGTTCGACCGGTCGATCGGCTATTTCTGGACCGCCACCCACCAGCAGATCTACCGGACCTTGCGGGTGATGGAGAACGACGGCTGGGTGCAGGCCCGGGCCGTGCCCCAGCAGGGCCGCCCGGACAAGAAGGTCTACACCGTCGCCGCGGCGGGCCGCGCGGAACTGGCCCGCTGGATCGCCGAACCCCTCGAAGGCCGCGGCAGCGCGCTCACCGACGCCCGCACCCGTGACATCGCGGTCAAGCTGCGCGGGGCCGCCCACGGCGACGTCGCCGCACTGCGCACCCAGATCGTCGCGCTGCGCGCCGAACGTGCCGCCCTGCTGCAGACCTACCGCGGTTTTCAGGCCGGACAGTTCCCCGACCCCACCGGCCTGACCGGCACCGCGCTGCATCAGTACCTGGTATTGCGAGGCGGGATCCGCGCGGAGGAGAGCGCGATCGACTGGCTCGACGAGGTCACCGCCGCACTCGATTCCGACCCGGCACCCCAGCCCGCACCCCAGCCCGCAGAGGAGACCGTATGACCCGCGCCGATGCCCCCGGCGAGCCGGATTTCCCGCACCTGCTCGCCCCGCTGGACCTGGGGTTCACCACGTTGCGCAACCGGGTGGTGATGGGGTCGATGCACACCGGCCTGGAGGACCGGGCCCGCGACGTCGACCGGCTCGCCGAGTACTTCGCCACCCGGGCGCGCGGCGGGGTCGGGATGATCATCACCGGCGGGTACGCCCCCAACCGGATCGGCTGGCTGCTGCCGTTCGGGTCGCAGCTGATCTCCAGCGCCGAGGCGCGCAGGCACCGTCGCATCACCGCCGCCGTGCACGACGGGGGCGCGAAGATCCTGCTGCAGGTGCTGCACGCCGGGCGCTACTCCTATCACCCGCTGTCGATGAGCGCCTCGGCGATCAAGTCCCCGATCACACCGTTTCGACCGCGCCAGTTCTCGGCGAAGGCGGTCGATGCCACGATCGCCGATTTCGTGCGCTGCGCCCGGCTGGCCCGTGAGGCCGGCTACGACGGGGTGGAGATCATGGGCAGCGAGGGCTATCTGATCAACCAGTTCCTCGCACCGCGGACCAACAAACGCACCGACGACTGGGGCGGAAGTCCCGCCAAGCGGCGGCGCTTCGCGGTGGAGATCGTGCGGCGCACCCGCGCCGCGGTCGGCGACGACTTCATCCTCTGCTACCGGATGTCGATGGCCGACTACGTCGAGGACGGCCAGACCTTCGAGGAGATCCTGGCGCTGGCCACCGAGATCGAGGACGCCGGCGCCACGCTGATCAACTCCGGGTTCGGCTGGCATGAGGCCCGCGTGCCCACCATCGTCACCTCGGTGCCCAACAGCGCGTTCGTCGACGTGAGTGCGGAGGTCGCCAAGCAGGTCGCGATCCCGGTGGTGGCGTCCAACCGGATCAACATGCCGCAGGCCGCCGAGCACATCCTGGCCACCAGCGGCGTGCAGTTGATCTCGATGGCCCGCCCGATGCTCGCCGACCCGGACTGGGTGGCCAAGGCGCAGGCCGGCCGCGCCGAGGAGATCAACACCTGCATCTCGTGCAACCAGGCCTGCCTGGATCACGCCTTCGCCAACAAGAAGGTGTCCTGCCTGGTCAACCCGCAGGCCGGTCATGAGACGACGCTGGTGTTGAGCCCGACGCGCCGTGCCCGCTCGGTCGCGGTGGTCGGCGCCGGCCCGGCCGGGCTTTCCACCGCGGTCAGCGCCGCTCGGCGCGGCCATCGGGTGACCCTGTTCGAGGCCAACGACATCATCGGCGGGCAATTCGACCTGGCGCGGCGCATCCCGGGCAAAGAGGAGTTCGCCGAGACCATCCGGTACTACACGACGATGCTGGAGAAGTACGCGGTGACCGTGCGCCTGGGCACCCGCGCCGACGCCGCCGACCTCACCGCGTTCGACGAGGTGGTGCTGGCCACCGGGGTCAGCCCCCGTATCCCGCAGATTCCCGGCATCGATCACCCGATGGTGATGGACTACGCCACCGCGATCACCGGGGAGCGCCCGGTCGGGCGGTCGGTGGCGGTGATCGGCGCCGGCGGAATCGGTTTCGACGTCAGCGAATTGCTGGTCACCGATTCCTCACCGACGCTGGATCTGGCCGAGTGGAAGACCGAGTGGGGTGTCAGCGACGCGGCCAACGTCCGCGGCGGGTTGACCGCTCCGGACCCCAGTCCCCCGGCACGCGAGGTGTTTCTGTTGCAGCGCACCGAGGGCCGCCAGGGCACCCGGCTGGGCAAGACCAGCGGCTGGGTGCACCGGGCATCACTGAAAGCCAAACGGGTGCATCAGATCTCCGATGTGCACTACGACCGGATCGACGACGACGGCCTGCACATCAGCTTCGGCAAGGACCGCAAACGCCCGCAGGTTCTCGCCGTCGACAACGTCGTGGTCTGCGCCGGGCAGGAGTCGGTGCGCGACCTCGATGACGCGCTGCGCGGCCTCGGCATCACCGCGCACGTCATCGGCGGCGCGGCCCTGGCGGTCGAGTTGGACGCCAAACGCGCCATCAAGCAGGGCACCGAACTGGCTGCGAAACTCTAACCGCCGGTACTCAGTTCGTCGGCGAGCATCCGCAGCTCCGGATGGTCCTCGGGGCCGATCACGATCGGCAAGGCGGGGGTGTCGGCGAGCGGTTCGTAGGTGGTGGTGCGCTGGCGCGCCGGGCGGCCGATGCCCTCGGCGATCGAGTGCAGCTCCGCAACGGTCTTCGCCGAGCCGTGCTCGGAGCCGGCCATCCGCGAGATGGTCTCCTCCATCAACGTGCCGCCCAGGTCGTTGGCGCCGCCGCGCAGCATCACCTGGGTGTGGGCGACTCCGAGTTTGACCCAGCTGGTCTGGATGTTGGCGATACGACCGTGCAGCATGATGCGGGCCAGCGCGTGCACCGCCCGGTTGTCGCGGTGGCTGGGGCCGGGGCGTGCGGCACCGGCCAGATACAGCGGTGAGCTCTGGTGCACGAACGGCAGCGGCACGAATTCGGTGAAACCGCCGGTGCGGTCCTGAATGGAGCGCAGCACGTTGAGGTGGCCGACCCAGTGGTGCGGCTGGTCGACGTGGCCGTACATCATCGTCGAACTCGACGGCAGGCCCACCTCGTGGGCGGTGGTGATGACCTCGGCCCACATCGAGGCGGGCAGTTTGCCTTTGGTGAGAACCCAGCGCACATCGTCGTCGAGGATCTCCGCGGCGGTTCCCGGGATGCTGCCCAATCCGGCTTCGCGCAGGCTGATCAGCCACTCCCGGATCGACAGCCCGCTTTTGGTGACACCGTTGGTGATCTCCATCGGCGAGAACGCATGCACGTGCATCGACGGCACCCGCGCCTTGACCGCCCGCACCAGATCGGCGTATCCGGTGACCGGCAGCTGCGGGTCGATGCCGCCTTGCATGCACACCTCGGTGGCGCCGGCGACGTGGGCCTGCCATGCGCGGTCGGCCACTTCGTCGGTGGACAGCGAGAACGCGTCGGCGTCGCCCTTGCGTTGGGCGAACGCGCAGAACCGGCAGCCGACGTAGCAGATGTTGGTGAAATTGATGTTGCGGTTGATGACGTAGGTGACGTCGTCGCCGGCGGTGTCGCGGCGCAGGGCGTCGGCCAGTGCGGCGACCGCATCGAGGGCCGCGCCGTCGGCGGTGGCCAGGGCGAGGTATTCGTCGTCGCTGCAGCCGGCGGGGTCGCGTTCGGCTGAACGCAGCGCGGAGAGCACGTCGGTGTCGATGCGTTCGGGGGCGCGGGCGGCCAGTTCGCTGACGTGGTCGCGGATCGAATCCCAGTCCCCGAACGCCGAATTCAAATCGCTGCGGGTGTCGGTGTTGCGCCCGACGGTGTCGATGGCGGTGTTGAGGTCGATGCGCCCGGTGGAGATCGCCTCGTCGGGCTCCTGCCAGGGCCGGCCGACCGGGGCGACGTCGCGGGCCAGCCCGGTCTGCGGGTCGGCGAGTGCGGCGACGTGTCCGCCGACGCGCGGGTCGATCCAGGCGGCGCCGGCCAGCACGTACGGCGGTTGGGCGGTCAGCCGCTCGACCAGGTCGTAGCCGGCGTCGGCGGTCACCAGTGCCAGTTCGTCAAGCGCCGGCCACGGCCGCTCGGGGTTGACGTGGTCGGGCGTGAGCGGGGAGACCCCGCCCCAGTCGTCGACGCCGGCGCCGATGAGCGCCAGGCATTCGCTGCGCGACACCAGGTTCGGCGGTGCCTGCACCCGCATCTTGGGACCCAGCACCAGCCGGGCGACAGCGATCGCGGCCAGGAACTCGTCGATGTCGGCATCGGGGGTGCCGGCCATCGCGGTGTGTTGTTTGGCTCGGAAGTTCTGCACGATCACTTCCTGGATGTGGCCGAATTCCTTGGCCACCTTGCGGATCGCGTGCAGGGTCTCGGCACGTTCGGTGACGGTCTCACCGATGCCGACCAACAGGCCGGTGGTGAACGGGATCGACAGCCGCCCGGCGTCGGTGAGGGTGCGCAGCCGCACCTGCGGGTCCTTGTCGGGGCTGCCGTAGTGGGCTAGGCCCTTGGTCTCGAACAGCCGCCGCGAGGTGGTCTCGAGCATCATGCCCATCGACGGGGCAACCGGTTTGAGCAGCGACAGCTCCGACCAGCTCATCACGCCGGGGTTGAGGTGCGGCAGCAGGCCGGTCTCCTCGAGCACCCGGATCGCCATCGCCCGCACGTAAGTCAAGGTGGAGTCGTAGCCGCGTTCGTCGAGCCATTGGCGAGCCTCGGGCCAGCGGGCCTCGGGGCGGTCCCCGAGGGTGAAAAGGGCTTCTTTGCAACCCAGTTCGGCGCCCTCGCGGGCGACGGCGAGGATCTCGTCGGGCTCCATGTACATGCCCTTGCCCTGGGCGCGCAGCTTGCCCGGCACGGTCACGAAGGTGCAGTAGTGGCAGGTGTCGCGGCACAGGTGGGTGACCGGGATGAACACCTTGCGTGAATAGCTGATGGGTAGCCGCCCGGTGGCCCCGCGCAGTCCGGTGGAGGTCAGTCCGGCGTCGCGGACGCGGGCGGCGGCGGCACACAACTCGTGCAGATCGTCGCCGCGGGCGGTCAGGGCGACGGCGGCCTCGTCGACGTTGAGCACCGCGCCGTCACGCGCGCGGCGCAGCACCCGGCGCATCGCCGACGCACTTGGTTGGGCGGGCACCGCCTGATCGGGTGCACCGCGGTCGGGGGTTACAGCCACGTCCGGGTAACCCAGGTCCGTTCGCGATTCATTCCGCGCACCTCTTCACTCTCCATAGCCCCGTGCGCTGTTCATCTGTTCACACTATCCCCGCCGCGGGCGGTGCCGCCGAGCCCGGGGGCCGACGCGCGCCCCCAACACGACCCGCCACGACCCCCAGGCTGATAATTTCTCAGATGACGTGTGCAGGGCGTGTGAAGGAGGGGCGATGACCGCGACAACCCGAAGGACCGCCCCGGCGGGGATCGCGCTGCTCGGTGCGACGGTGGTGGCGCTGCCGGTGGCCGCGGCCCCGGCGACCCCCGCCCCGGCCTGGTCGGTCCCGTCGATCGAGTTGACGGCGTCGGCGGCGCTGGATCTGGTCGATTCTGTCGCGGACTGGCTTCAGCCGTCACTCACCACCGCGCTGGTCGAGACGCTGGTCACCGCCCCGGATGCCACCGGACCGATCGGCGGCGCCATCGAGTCGCTGTACTCCGCGCTGGAGTACTGGGTGAACTACGGCGTGACCCTGGTCGAGTGGGCTGCCGAGTGGGTGCCGTTCGTCGGGCTCCTGGCGCCGCAGATCGGGTTCATCTACGACTTCGGCGAGTCACTGGTGCAAAGCGCGCTGTGGAGCAGCATCGCGGTGTTGGACGGCAGTATCAGCTTCGGCGCGGGCCTGAGCGATTTCGGCACCGACTTCGCCGCAGCAGTCGGAGCGTTCATCACCGACCAGATCCGATGGATCAAGGACTTGCTCCCGCCGCTGCCATTCCCGATCGGACTGAGTACCACCATGCTGCCGGATCTGGCGAGTGCGCTCGCTCCGGATCTGACCACGATGCTGCAACCGGGTGCGGATCTGGGCGCGGGGGCGTTGTCAGGCGTGGCCGGGGACCTGGCCGCTAACCTGAGCCAACTGCTGCTGGGCCTGTTCGCCTGACGCCTCCAGCAGTGTCTCGAGGTGGCGGCGCCGGCGCCACAGCACCCAGCCGGGCGGGATGGCGCCGAAGATGATCAGCAGCAGCACCCCGTAGCCCATCAGCCCGCGGCCGCCGAAGATGGTGTCGTCGGCGGGCCCGCCGAAGGTCATCACGGCCACCGCCAACAGCCAGGCCCACAGCGGCAGGGCGGCGGTGCGCGGTGAGGCGGTCCAGTGCTTGGCCGCCCAGACCAGCGCGGCGTTGACCAGACCGCTGAGCACTGCGCTGATCGGGAAGGGCGTCGCCCCCAGGTAGGAGGGGAGGAACAGGGCCGCGGCCACCGCGGAGAGGGCACCGTCGGCAGCCAGCAAGGTCAGAACGACGAACCGGGCGAACGGTCCCGCCGTGATGGTGTCAGTGGTCGGTTCGGTGTGCTGCGCCGGTGCCGTCAAGTCGGAATGCTGTCGAGCAAACCGACGAGCGAACCCACCACCCACTGGAAGTCGTCGGTCCGCACCTGCCAGCGCTCCAGGTTCGGATCCAGATCGGGGTCCATACCTCTGCCTTCCCGGGTGCTCTGCGTGTTGTCTGCGGGAAGAATGTTACCCCGTTGCCGACTCGGTGAGGTCCACTCCGGCCAACAGATCGGTCTCCCAGCCGCGGGCGTCGCGCTCCCCGGCGGTTCCGGCGACCAGAACGTAGTGTTCAGCGGCGAGTATCGGCAGCGCGATCCGATTCGACAACGCGAACGCCCGCCCGGTGGGTCCGACCTGCACCTGGGTGGCGTGGGCACCCAAGGCGGCGATCTTCGCCTCCAGCGCGTGCGGGTCCTCGATGACCGCGTCGATCTGCTCGTCGGGGTAGCTGAACCCGAAGTCGGCGTTCGGGTCGTGGGTCCAGCCCTCCCCCAGGTCCTGCGGGGTCAGCGCCTTCAGTCCGGCGCGGGTGGCGGCGGCGGCGCTGACGGTCCAGTACAGCTTGGGCACCCACCACGGCCGGCCCGGGTGCTCCTCGCTGGCGGCGGCGGTGACCGCGGCGGTGGTCAGGGTGTGGGTGTGGATGTGGTCGGGGTGCCCGTAGCCGCCGCGCGGGTCGTAGGTGACCACGACGTGCGGGCGCAGCTCGCGGATGACGGTCACCAGCGCGCCGATCGCCTCGCGCTGATCGGCGTCGATGAACCGTTGATGCCGCCGTGCCGGGGTGCCGGCCATGCCCGAGTCGCGCCAGCGCCCGGCCCCGCCGAGAAACATCGGCGGCTCAGCACCCAAAGCGGCCAGAGCGGCGGTGAGCTCCCCGATGCGGTAGCCACCGAGCTGGTCGGCGGAGTCCACGGCCAGCCGGGCGTAGCGCTCCCCGATGACCTCGCCCTCCTCACCGAGGGTGCAGGTGACCACCTGCACCCGTGCACCCCGGGCGGCGTAGTGGGCGATGGTCGCCCCGGTGGTGATGGTCTCGTCGTCGGGATGGGCGTGGACGAACAGCAGGCGCGGCGGCGAGGGGACGGGAACCATCAGGTTCTGATGGTAGTTGCGGCCCTCGGTGCTGCCATCAGATCCCGATAAAGCTCAACAAGATAGCGCCGAGGTCGGTGCCCACCGGCCCCAGCGCGTCGAAGGCCGGGCCAAATGCGCTTACGTCGAAGGCGCCGAAGAGTGCCGGGAAGACGTTTAGCAGATTGATCGCTCCGAAGTCGATGTTGAAGGTGCTGGGGTCCAGAACCAGGCCGGCCAGGTTGGTGAACATGGACAAGGTCTGGTTGAAAGCACCCATCAGTCCTCCGATCGTGCCGTCGTTCAGAGGCGCATCGGCGATGTACGGGGTGAACATTAGGCTGTTGGTGAGCTCAAGTGGACTATAACCGCTGTAGCTTATCCCGAGGAGACCGTTGAGGCTCTGCTGCTGTGCGTCGAGCAGCATGTTCAACGCGTTGAAACCGCGGTTGACGATACCGTTGAGGGCGTTATCGGTACCGAACAAGGCTTTCTCGATACCAAGCTGACTGGTTACTAGGTTGTCGTTAAACGCCAATTGCCCGGATACCAGGGCCCGATCAAACGTGCTGAAAGCATCTTGCAGAGCCGCAAAATCCGCTTTCTCGGGGCCCGGAACCAGGTTAAAACCGAGGTTGTCGTTGATAATTCCCTTCAGATTACCGAAGGCGTAGGGGATGGCCGCCGCGACGTTTTGCAGTCCACCGATGTCCCCGCTATGGAACAAGTTGTTCGGGTTGGCGGCGTCTGCCAACAATGTATTGGTTAGAGCCAACGGTGAAAGGGCCGCTGGGTTTGAACCGATTCCGAGCAGGCCCATGAACGCTTGTTCGTTGCCGCTGAGGAACATATTCACCGCGTCGAACAGACGACTGAATGTGCCGTTCAGGACATTCTGACCACTCGTACCCATGTCCTCAAGGGGTAAGTTCTTTACCAGTTGATACACCGCACCGCTGATCTCGCGCTCAACACCTAATAGACCGGTGAAGTCGGCATACGCCCCCCCACCGCCGTTAAGGCCAGGAATGAGCCCGCCGGCCCCGAAGAGGCTCGCACCGAAATCGAGTTCGGCGTCGAGGAGCGGCTGCCAGATGCTGTTGGCGGTGAGGTCAATATTGGACAGCGTCACATCTGGGGCGGTCGGGACAACTGGTGCCGCCACAATCAGCCCAGCTGTCGCCAGGGCAACACCAGCGGTGACGGTGGGGCGAACTGTTAGTTCCATGACTGACTCCTCGCTAAGGCCGCAACCCCCTCCCGGCAACGGCGTTAATTTTGGAGAGTACCTATGCGTGTGCTTAGAAACAAGTAAGAAATCTAGCGGCTGTTCCAAGACCCGTGCCTGCAGCACGACGCCGCCAAGGTCCGGCTAACACCCAGTTAGCACCGTAACTTGAGTTATCTAGCGCGGAATGACGCCAAAGCCAGGAGCGACTGTTTCTACTCGACACCGAGGCGCGATATCTAAGATCGCTCAGCAAAATCACAGCCGCTCTAGGGTGCGGTCTTGACCCACTGCCCGGCGTTGCCGACGATGCCCACCGGCACCGCCCCGGACAGCTCCACGCCTTCCACGCTGGGCCCGGCGGCCACGATCGTGGTGTCCTGCAGGATCGGCAGCACCGTGGCCATGCTCCACAGCTTGGGCTCCACCGCCTTGATCACCTCGTCGATGGGCTTGCTGCCGTCGAGGGCGGCGTCGATGTTGGCCTGCACCCCGGGGTCGCAGATGCCGGTGAGGTTCGACGGCGCCTGGATCAACGTGCTCGTCGTCCCGCTCGGCGGGGGTGTGCTGGTCGGGGTCGACGACGGTGTCGCGCTGCTCGGCGGCGTGGTGCTGCTTGAGGTCGGTGCGGGGTCGGGCTCGCTCTCCGGGGCGGTCGGCACCGGGGTGGCCTGCAGTGCGGTGCAGCCGTAGCGCGACGCCAGCAGGGTGGCCAGGTCGCCGCCGGTGCGGCGCCACCCGACGATGGCGTCGACCTTGTTGTTCAGCAGGGCATCGCCGTAGAGCTGCACCGGGTCGAGGGCCTGCACGGTGGCGGCGATGCCGACGTTGCGCAACTGGTCGGCGGCGGTGTTGGCCACCGCGACCGAGGTGGGGTCGTTGGCGGCCACCCCGATGGCCAGCCCGAGTTGTTCACCGTTTTTGCTGACCCGCCCGCGGGTGAGCACCGACGACGGCGGCGGCGGGGGGTTGCCCGGTGGCGGGCGCGTCGTCGTGGTGGGGTCCTCCTCGATGCGGTAGCCCGCCCCGCTGAGCAGCTCCAGCGCCTCGGCTTCGGTCATCGACGGCGGCGCGGTGGGCACATAGCCCGGGTCGCTGGGCGCGCGCACCTGAGCGCGGTCCAGGGTGACGGCGTTCTCGCTGCTGGCGCCGACCGCGGCCAGAAGCTCCACGTCGAGCAGCCCCAGCAGGGCTTTACGCACGTGCACGTCGCGCAGCGCGGGGGTGTGGGCGCGCAGCGTCAACGCCATCGCCCGCGGGGTCACCAGCCGCCCGGTGCGCACCTCCGGGATCGCCGATAGCTGAGCGAACGCCGCGGACCCGCCGTGCACCTGCGCGACCTGGGTGTCGCTGTTGCGGATGGAGTCGGCCAGCGCCGCCGGTGAGCCGGCCCGGCGGAACAGGATCAGATCCGGTTTGGCCGGCGGCCCCCAGTAGCGGTCGTTGCGGGCCAGCAGGATCACGTCGCGCTGCGGGTCGATGTTCTCCACCCGGAACTGCCCGCCGGTGACCGGCAGGGCGCGGGCCAACCCGGCGGCGAACCCGCCGGGCACGTCCTTGACGATGTGGGCCGGCAACAGATTGTCGAACAGTTCCCGCCACGCCGGGTACGGCTGGGCGAACGTCACCACCGCCAACTTGCCGCCCTCCAGCGACTGCACCCCGGTGATGAGGTCGTAGCCGGCCGGGTCGACGACGCCGGGATGGCTGACCATCTGGCGCCACAGATACCAGAAGTCGTCGGCGGCGATCGGGGCGTTGTCGGTCCAGGACGCCTCGGGGCGGATGCGGTAGGTGACGGTGAACGGGTTCTGGTTGGTGACCTCGGCGGACACCAGCAGGGTCGGGTCCATCTCCCAGCGCGACCCGGTCGGTGTGTCGACGTCCTGGATCGGCCGGAACGCGCTGGGCAGCACCAGGGCGCTGACCGCGGCGTTCACCGGTGACAGGTCGGAGAGCAGGTGCGGGTTGAAGCCGGGGCCGATCCAGTCGATCGCCATGATGATCTGGGTGACCCGCGCCGCCGGCGGCGGCGGGCCCTGCGGGGTTTCGGTGCTCTGCGGCGCGGGCGGGGGGTTGACCATGCACCCGGCCACCGCCACCAGCAGCGTGGAAAACACTGCCCCCAGCATCATCGGGATTCGGTGGCGGCCCAGTTTTGACACGCTCCACAGGCTATCGGGACTCCGCTCAACCACTGTCCTGGGCTCGCGAGCGGGCCCAGGACAGTGGGTCACGGCCACACATTGCTCGACCGTACAGAATTCCGCCGCGCGCTTTCAGGTCCAGCTGGATCGTATTTGCCAAGGTTCCGATAACATCGGCCACCGAGCCCGCAGGTTAGTCAACTGATATGTGGGTAGCTCGTGTCAAGAGGCATGACGAGGCGACCGGGAAAGTCCCTCGGGATGGTGGGGATTCGGGCCCGAGGACGACGGGGGCGGATGGGACCTGGCGTGGCGTTGAGGGCTTCACGGTGAGCCATCATGTAGTGCTCAATGAGCTGCCGGCCAGAGCGGCTCAAGCAGAGGACACACGACGCCATGACCCACGATCGTTCTGCCGTGCTCGCCCAACTCGATGCACTCAAGTCCGCTGATGGCGGGGCGGTGTTTGTCGAGTTGATCCGCGCCAGGCTGCCGGCGCGGATCCAAGCCGAGGCCACCGAAGGCCATCGGCACCGGTCGGTATCAACGTTCGGCATAACGACAGTGCGGCTGAGGGGGACCCGTTTGGTGGTCCAGTGGGTCTGCTGCACGATCAGGTGACATCTGAGTTGGCTTGCCCACGATGGGCGGGCTGGAAGGATGTCCCCATGGCAA
>NZ_NCXO01000030.1 GCF_002104795.1 Mycolicibacillus koreensis | reverse complement strand
CAAGGGCGTGATTAGCCGGTGCCAGGTGGGTCCCAGTCAGGCCGTCATCGTGGTCCCAGATCGGGTTGACACAGCCAACCGCCGGCAGGCGCCGGTGCACGGTCTCGAGCCGCTCCAGCAACGCCAGGCGCTCCGGGGTGGTCAACGCCGTGCAATCGAGGTCGACCACCGCGTCCACGGCCGCCTCCAGAGCGTCGTAGCAGGCGGTGATCTCCTCCCGCGCGTTGATCGAACTCATGTTCTAAAACTAGCGCGACCCCCCGACATCACCCCACATCACCACCGCAATAACCACCGCAATAACCACCGCCACCGCCACCGGTCAGCAGAGTTATCCCCAGTACCCGAACCATCCCCAAACCAAGCCGACAAAAATCAGTACGGCTCCGGGGCGCCGGGCGGTGCGGGTTAGGTTTTCTCCTCGTCGCTACGTGGGAAGCCCCCACCCTTGGGGAACAACGGGAAGACGACGTCATCGAGGGTGCCCGCGTCGCCGAAGCTGCGGTTGACCGTGCCGGCCCAGATGTTGCCGTCCGGGGACAGTTTCAACGACCAGGCGTGACCGTGATTCTCCCCGTCGCGGACCACTTCGGGTTCACCGGTGAGCGCACCGGTGTCCTTCGACACCGACAACACCACCGTCTGTTTGGTGTTCACCAAGTTCACCAGCACCGTGCCCTCCAGGGCCGCGCACCCGGCCACCCCCGGCTTGTCCGGCCAGGTCCAGACCGTCGACACCTCGGATTTCTTGGTGATGCGCTGCAGGCGGTCGCCGGTCGGGCTGCGATCGGTGACATACAGCGAACCGTCGGCCGGGTCGATGCACAGCCCGCCGCCGGCCCCCAGGCCGCTCAGCGCCGTCGTCGGTGGCGCCTGGCCGACCGTGGTCGGCTGTTCGATGCGCAGCAGCTTGCCGGCCATCGATGCCGGATCAGCGGCCGCGGCGGGGTCACCGGCGTCGCCGGTCAGCACGACCAGGGTGGTCGGGCTGGTGAAGATCAGCGCGCCGGTGTTGCCGGTCGGGCCCTTGGGGATACCGGTGAGGATGTCCTTGGGAACGTCGCCGTCGGCGATCCGGATGACGCGGTTGTCGGTCGGGGTGCTGATGTAGGCATACATCAACCGGTCCTGCTCGTAGGTCGGCGACAGCACGATGTCCATCAGCCCGCCGTCGCCGGCGGGGTCGACGTCGAGCACCGTTTTCACGGTCGGCTCGGCGTCGGTGGCGATCTCCTTGATCGCCCCGGTGGTCCGCTCGGCGACCAGGGCGGTTTTGCCGGTGGGGCCCATGATCAGCCCGCTGGTGGGCTCCAGGCAGCCCTGCATCACCCCCGGTGCCGGGCACTCCTTCGGGAACGGCTTGCCCGGTAACGGCGGTGGTGGAGGGGTCGACGACGGTGGCGGCGGAGCCAGCTGCGGTACCTCGGTGAACGGCTCGGATTGGGCATCGTTGAATCGGGCGCACCCGGAGGCCACGAGCGTCAGCGCACAGCCGAGCGCGACCATCCACAGAACCGGCCGGTGCGATCGCATGCCCGCCAGATTACGGACCGTGGTCCGACGCTCGCCACGGAGATGTGTGTGCAGAAGGTCACGGTGTGGATACGCCCTGGATAAGAGGGCAAATCAAATCGCCAAAACAGGGGGGCGGGGCTCTACCCTGTCAGGCGTGCCCCGTCAATCCGATGACCCACAATGGCAGCGACCGGAGGAACCTGTGGCCCCCAGCAACGTGCAATCATCCGGTTCGGCGAGTTTGGTCGATCCCGAGGACGACTTGCCGTCGGCCACCTACGCCGGCGACTTCGAGACCACCGCGATCCCGTCCTATGACCCGCACAACCCGCCCTATCCCAGTTCGGGGTTCAGCCTGCTGGCCGATCAGGAGCCGCTGCCGTATGTGGGGCCGCAGGACCCCGGGGCGCCGCCGGACTGGCACGCCCAGGAGGAGCGGGTCCGGGCGGCCGGGCGCCGCGGCACCCAAGACCTCGGGCTGCTGATCCTGCGGGTGACCCTGGGTGGGCTGTTGATCGGGCACGGCCTGCAGAAACTCTTCGGGTGGTGGGGCGGATCGGGGCTCACGGGCCTGAAGAATTCACTCTCCGACGTCGGCTACGAGCACGCCGACATCCTCACCTATGTCGCCGCCGGTGGTCAGATCACCGCCGGGGTGCTGCTGGTGCTGGGGCTGTTCACGCCCCTGGCGGCCGCCGGCGCACTCGCGTACCTGATCAACGGCATGCTGGCCGGGGTCTCGGCCGACTCCGGGCGGTTCGCGTTCTTCCTGCCCGACGGGCACGAATACCAGGTGACGCTGATCGCTCTGGCGGTGGCGATCATCCTGGTCGGGCCCGGCCGCTACGGGTTCGACGCCGGCCGCGGCTGGTCGCGGCGGCCCTTCATCGGCTCGTTCCTGGCGCTGCTGCTCGGCATCGGCGGCGGGGTGGCGATGTGGGTGCTGCTCAACGGGGCGAATCCGCTGACCTGAGCGGCCGTCTCACCGGTACGGGTTGGGTACCCGCCCGGCGCTGGCCTCGGCGAGGCGCGGCAACGTCGCGAACGTGACCGCGGGCAGGAGCAACTCGGTGCCATCGGTGAGGTGGGCGCGGGCCCACGATCCCTTGGTGAACCGCAATCCCTCGACGTCGTCCCAGCCGACCGTGCGGCTGGCCGCCAGGGTGCGCGCGGTCACGCCCGCCGAGTCGGCGACGGTGCGAACCCGGATGATCCAGACCGACGCGGCGACCGGCACCAGCAGCAGGGCAGCAGCCGGCGGCCAGACCGCCGCCGGTGCCACCAGGCACACGGCGACGAACCCGACCGCCAGATGGGCCATCGGCGAGATCCGGATCACGACCGGTTCGGTGCGCGCGCGGGATTGGCTGGTCACCCCGGCATCATCGCACCATCGGCGGCCGCCGTCGGCGGCGGGCATATTTGACGGTTGACCTGTGGGGACGCTACCGTCGAGGCATGAACAGTCGCGGCATGCTCGTAGTACTTGGTCAGCGCGTTGGCGGCTGACTGACCCAACCGGGTACTCGAGCACCGACGCGCAACCCTCGTGCAGCAGCTGCTGGCGGGGGTTTTTGTTTGTCTCGGCACAGAATCTTCGACAGCAAAGAAGGACACCGTGAGCGCACCCACCACGCGGCCGCCGGCCGATCCGCGACCTGCGGATAACGGCGCCGCCGACTCCACCGACGCGAAGACCGACGCAAAGACCGCGACGAAGACCGACGCAAGGACCGCGAAGGCCCGCCGTGTCGCTCCCGAGCAGGTGACCGGCGCCGAATCGGTGGTCCGGTCGTTGGAGGAGCTCGACGTCGAGGTCATCTTCGGCATCCCCGGCGGTGCCGTGTTGCCGGTCTACGACCCGCTGTTCGACTCCCGCAAGCTGCGCCATGTCCTGGTCCGCCACGAGCAGGGTGCGGGGCACGCCGCCAGCGGCTACGCCCACGCCACCGGCCGGGTGGGGGTGTGCATGGCCACCTCGGGTCCGGGCGCGACCAACCTGGTCACCCCGCTGGCCGACGCGCAGATGGACTCCATCCCGGTGGTCGCCATCACCGGGCAGGTGGGCCGCCAGCTCATCGGCACCGATGCGTTCCAGGAGGCCGACATCTCCGGGGTGACGATGCCGATCACCAAACACAACTATCTGGTGAGCAACGGCGACGACATCCCCCGGGTCATCGCCGAGGCGTTCCACATCGCCGCATCGGGGCGACCCGGCGTGGTGCTCGTCGACATCCCCAAGGACATCCTGCAGGGGCCGTGCACGTTCTCCTGGCCGCCGACGATGGAGCTGCCCGGCTACAAGCCGAACACCAAGCCGCACAACCGGCAGATCCGGGAGGCCGCCAAACTGATTGCCGCCGCGCATCGCCCGGTGCTCTATGTGGGCGGCGGAGTGATCCGCGGCGACGCCACCGCCGAGTTGGCCGAACTCGCCGAGCTGACCGGCATCCCGGTGGTCACCACCTTGATGGCACGCGGCGCCTTCCCCGACAGCCATCCGCAGCACCTGGGGATGCCCGGAATGCACGGCACGGTCGCCGCGGTCGCCGGACTGCAGCGCAGCGACCTGATGATCACCCTGGGTGCGCGATTCGATGACCGGGTGACCGGACAGCTGGATTCGTTCGCCCCGGACGCCAAGGTGATCCACGCCGACATCGACCCTGCCGAGATCGGTAAGAATCGGCACGCCGACGTGCCGATCGTCGGTGACGTCAAGGCCGTGATCGCCGATCTGCTGGCGGTGCTGCGCCGTGACCAGATCAGCCTGGACATCGACGAATGGTGGGGCTACCTCAACGAGATCAAGACCACCTATCCGCTCAGTTACGGTCCGCAGAGTGACGGCAGCCTCGGCCCGGAGTACGTCATCGAGCACCTCGGCCGCCTTGCCGGGCCCGACGCGATCTACGTCGCCGGCGTGGGGCAGCACCAGATGTGGGCTGCGCAGTTCGTCAACTATGAAAAGCCGCGCACCTGGCTGAATTCCGGCGGCCTGGGCACGATGGGCTTCGCGATTCCGGCTGCGATGGGCGCCAAGATGGGACGGCCCGACGCCGAGGTGTGGGCGATCGACGGGGACGGCTGTTTCCAGATGACCAACCAGGAATTGGCGACGTGTGCGATCGAGGGGCTGCCGATCAAGGTGGCGTTGATCAACAACGGCAACCTCGGGATGGTGCGTCAGTGGCAGACGTTGTTCTACGGCGAGCGGTATTCGCAGACCGACTTGGCCACCCATTCCCGCCGCATCCCCGATTTCGTGAAGTTGGCCGAGGCGCTCGGCTGCGTCGGGTTGCGTTGCGAGCGTGAGGAAGACGTCGAGGACGTCATCAACCAGGCGCGTGCGATCAACGACCGGCCGGTGGTAATCGACTTCATCGTCGGGGCTGACGCCCAGGTGTGGCCGATGGTGGCCGCCGGAACCAGCAACGACGAGATCCAAGCGGCGCGCGGAATCCGTCCGCTCTTCGACGACGACGACAACGAGGGGCACGCCTGATGACCACTGTCACCACACACACCCTGTCGGTGCTGGTCGAGGACAAACCCGGTGTGCTGGCCCGGGTGGCCTCGTTGTTCTCGCGCCGCGGGTTCAACATCGAGTCACTCGCGGTCGGTGCCACCGAGACCAAGGGCATGTCGCGGATGACGATCGTCGTATCGGTCGAAGACACCCCGCTGGAGCAGATCACCAAGCAGTTGAACAAGCTGATCAACGTGATCAAAATCGTCGAGCACGACGAGACCCAGTCCGTCTCCCGAGAGTTGGCGCTGATCAAGATCCGCGCCGATTCCACCACTCGCGGCCAGGTCGTCGAAGCGGTGAACCTCTTTCGCGCCAAGGTCATTGACGTCTCCACCGAGTCGTTGACGGTCGAGACGACCGGAACCGAGGAGAAACTGGAGGCGCTGCTGCGGGTCCTGGAGCCCTTCGGCATCCGCGAGATCGCACAATCCGGACTGGTCACCTTGTCCCGCGGTCCGCGGGGCATGGGGTCCGGCAAGTAATCTGCTCGGGGCGCGAGCAGTCAAAACTCACGAACTACCACCTGAAAACGATTAGAGGAGAAGAGACACGTGGCAGTGCAGATGTTCTACGACGACGACGCGGATCTGTCGATCATCCAGGGCCGCAAGGTCGGCGTGATCGGATACGGCAGCCAGGGGCACGCCCACTCGCTGAGCCTGCGCGACTCCGGTGTGCAGGTCAAGGTCGGGCTCAAGGAGGGCTCGAAGTCGCGGGCCAAGGTCAGTGAGCAGGGCCTGGAAGTCGACACCCCCGCCGAGGTCGCCAAATGGGCTGACGTGATCATGTTGCTGGCCCCCGACACCGCCCAGGCGCAGATCTTCACCGAGGACATCGAGCCGAACCTCAACGCCGGTGACGCGCTGTTCTTCGGTCACGGTCTGAACATCCACTTCGGGCTGATCAAACCGGCCGACGAGATCACCGTCGCGATGGTCGCCCCCAAGGGGCCGGGGCACCTGGTGCGCCGCCAGTTCGTCGACGGCAAGGGCGTGCCCGCGCTGATCGCGGTCGCCCAGGATCCCACCGGTGCCGGTGAGTCGCTGGCACTGTCGTATGCCAAGGCGATCGGCGGCACCCGGGCCGGGGTCATCAAGACCACGTTCAAAGAGGAAACCGAAACCGATCTCTTCGGGGAGCAGGCCGTGCTCTGCGGCGGCACCGAGGAATTGGTCAAGGCCGGTTTCGAGGTCATGGTGGAGGCCGGCTACGCCCCGGAGATGGCCTACTTCGAGGTGCTGCACGAGCTCAAGCTCATCGTGGACCTGATGTACGAGGGTGGTATCGCCCGGATGAACTACTCGGTGTCCGACACCGCGGAGTTCGGGGGCTACCTGTCCGGGCCGCGGGTCATCGACGCCGACACCAAGCAGCGGATGCGCGACATCCTTCGCGACATCCAGGACGGCACCTTCGTCAAACGCCTGGTCGCCAACGTCGAGGGCGGCAACGCCGAACTCGAGTCGCTGCGCAAGGAGAACGCCGAGCACCCGATCGAGGTGACCGGCAAGAAGTTGCGCGACCTGATGAGCTGGGTGGACCGCCCCATCACCGAGACCGCCTAGCCGCGGAGACCGAAGGGCACCCCCGCGGTCAGGGGGCCAACTCGGGGAGTTCGCGGATGCCGAACTCGCGGCGCAACACCGTGCGGGCGGCGTAGTAGCCGGCCATCCCGTGGACCCCGGCGCCCGGGGGAGTCGCCGCCGAACACAGATAGGCCCCCGGGATCGGTGTGGCCCAGGGGTTGGCGCGCGGGGTGGGGCCGGCCAGGGCGCGCCAGGCGTTGTTGGCGCCCACCCCGATGTCGCCGCCGACGTAGTTGGCGTTGTGGTCGGCCATCCGGGCCGCGGGCGTGCACCGGGCGGCGACGACGACGTCGGCGAATCCCGGGGCGAACCGCTCGAACACCGCGCGCACGGCGTCGGTCTGATCCCGCGGAGAGCCGGCGGGGACATGCGCGTAGGTCCACAGCGGGCGGCGTCCGGCCGCATCGACACGCCCCGGGTCGGTCAGGTGCGGCAGTGCGGCAAGCACCATCGGCTCGGCGGCATGCCGCCCGGCGGCCACCGCGGCCTCCGCGCGGGCCATCTGTGCGCGGTCGCCGCCGAGATGCAGCGTGGGTGCGGTTGCCAACCGAGGATCGGCCCAGGGGATCTCGTCGGAGAGAACGAAATCGACTTTGGTCACGCCGGCGCCGAATGTGTAGCGGCGCAGCGAATTCTGATAGCGGTTCGGCAGCTGATCGCCGTAGATGTCGAGTAGCGCAGTCGGTGCGGTGTCGTAGAGGACGACACCCGGCGGTGGCGTGGTGACCTCGGTGTCGGTCTGCACACTGGCGCCGTGCGCACGCAGATCCGCGAGGAGCGCATCAACGATCGCCTGACTGCCGCCGGCGGGAACCGGCCAACCCACGGTGTGTGCCAGTGTCGCCAACAACATGCCCGCTCCGGCCGAGGTCATCGACGGCATCGTCGAAATGGTATGGGCGGCAACACCGGTGAACAGCGCTCGTGCGTCCCCGGCGGGAAGGCTCGCATTCCACGCCGGGGTGCCCTGCCAAAGCATCCGTAGTCCCAGCCGCGCTACGGTGGTCAGCCCGAAGGGCAGTGATCGTTTATCGCCGAGCAGGAACCCCACCACCGCGTCAGGGTGCTCCACCAGCGGCCCGAGAAGGCGCCGCCAGCCACGCCCGTCGGACAACTCCTCACAGGTGTGATCGAAATCGCGGTAGGCGATGGCCGCGGGCCGCCCCGGCAGCGGGTTGCCGTAGGAGACGGCCGGGGAGACCAGGTCGACACCGCGGGCCGGTAGATCGAAGGCGGCGAAAAACGGCGACGCCAGCGCCAGCGGGTGCACGGCCGAGCAGATGTCATGACGCACGCCGGGGAACTCCGGGTCGGCCATCGTGCGGGCGCCGCCGCCGAGCGTCGATTGCGCCTCGAGGACCTGTACCGACAAACCGGCCCGGGCGCAGACCACGGCCGCGGCCAGACCGTTGGGGCCGCTGCCGACCACGGTGACATCCATGCCTCGATGGTAGGGGCCGCGCACTGACACGCTTTAGAACGTCATCCCGGAGAACATCACCCGGCCGGGATCGTACTTCTGGCGCACCGCGCTCAGTCGGGAAAGGTTGGCACCGAAATACCGTGCCGGTGACTGGTTGGCCTCCACGTAATTGACATAGCCACCCGCTGAATACCGTTGCACCGCTTGGTGTGCGGTATTGAGCCACGCTGTGGCCGCCGACGGTGGCCCGGCGGTTTCGACGTACCACTGCACCAGCGCGGAGTGCCGGCGCCAGGGGAAGGCGGTGGCGTTCGGTGCGACGCTGGCCAGCGCGCCGTCGAGGGCGTGCATGATCACGAACACCCGGCCCGCCCCGGGCGGGAACGCGTCGCGCGCCGCGGCGATCGCACGCGCGACGTCGGCGGTGATCGCCGGCAGCACATCGGAGCCACCGACGTAGGCCAGCGGCGCCGGGTTGAGGTTGCCGGCCAAAAAGCGCACCAGATCCAGATGGCTGAAGGTGTGGTGTTCGGTGCCGGTCGGTTGAGCGCCGACAGCGGCCACCAGGGCATCGGCGGTGGCGGGGCCGGAGCCCACCGGACCGGTCGCCAATATCCGGCACTGCGAACCGTGGCCGTCGGCGACGGCGTCGGCCAACGCCCAGCGGCTGCGGTCGGCCGAGCGCAGCCAGTTCTGCCAGCCGAGCAGGACCCGCGCGAACGCCTCCGGCGGGAACGTGAGGTTGACCACATCGACGTCGCTGGTGGGGAAGGTGGCGAAGGTCAGCGAGGTGACCACACCGAGGTTGCCGCCGCCGCCCCCGCGCAGCGCCCAGAACAGATCGGGGTTGGCCGAGGCCGACGCGGTGACCGACTGGCCGTCGGGCAGCACGACCGTGGCCGATCGCAGCGCGTCCGACATCAGGCCGGCGTGACGCGAATCGGCCCCGAGGCCGCCGCCGAGCGCATGTCCGGCGGTGCCCACGGTGGGGCAGATCCCGGTGGGGATCCCGCGTCCTGCGCCGGCCAGCGCCTCGTGCAACGGGTAGAGGCCGGTCGCGGGGGAGACCGTGACCTGCCCGCTGGCCTGATCGATGTCGATGGTTGCGGGCAGCGGGCGCAGGTCGAGCACCATGGTGCCGTTGGCGGTGGAGGCGCCGACGTAGGAGTGCCCGCCGCTGCGGGGCGCGACCTTCAACCGGTGCGCCGCGGCGAAGGCCATCGCCTTCTGCACGTCGGCGGCGGAGGTGGCGGTGACGATCGCCGCCGGCGTCGCATCGTTGAAGTTGGTGTTGAACACCTGTTTCGCGCTCGCGAACTGCGGCCCGTCGGTGGGGCGCAAGACCTGCCCGCCGATGGCGCCGGCCAGCGGGTCCCACCCGCCGGTGTTCGGGTCGGCGCCGGCGCTCCCCGGTCGCAGCAGCGCCCCGGCCACCAGCGTCCCGGCGGCGCCGCGCAAAAAGGTCTGGCGGGTGATCTCACGGGCCACGATGCGGGCCCGTCATCGGTCTCATGGGGGAATTGTCGACGGTCCACAACCGCAGGTGGGCGAGGCGGCCGGTGTGTCGGGTCATCCGTTAGACGGCTGTGACCTTGTGGTTCCCGGGGGGTGCGGGAGCGTGGCCTGCGCCCGGCTCCGCGACCCGATCACCCGGCCCTTTAGGCTGTCGGGGTGAGCCTGCCCGTTGTGTTGATTGCCGACAAACTCGCCGACTCGACCGTTGCCGCCCTGGGTGACCAGGTAGAGGTGCGCTGGGTCGACGGCCCCGACCGGGAGAAGCTGCTGGCCGCGGTCCCCGACGCCGACGCGCTGCTGGTCCGCTCGGCCACCACCGTGGACGCCGAGGTGCTGGCCGCCGCACCCAAGCTCAAGATCGTCGCGCGCGCCGGCGTCGGGCTCGACAACGTCGACGTCGACGCCGCCACCTCCCGCGGGGTGCTGGTGGTCAACGCACCGACCTCCAACATCCACAGTGCCGCCGAGCACGCGATCGCGCTGATGCTGGCCGCGGCGCGCCAGATCCCGCCGGCCGACGCCTCGCTGCGCGAACACACCTGGAAACGGTCGTCGTTCTCGGGCACCGAGATCTATGGCCACACCGTCGGGGTGGTCGGGTTGGGCCGCATCGGACAGCTGGTCGCGTCGCGGCTGGCCGCGTTCGGTGCGCACATCATCGCCTACGACCCGTATGTCTCCTCGGCGTTGGCCGCCCAGCTCGGTATCGAGTTGCTCAGCCTCGATGAGCTGCTTCAGCGCGCCGATTTCGTCTCCGTGCACCTGCCGAAGACCCCGGAGACCGCGGGGCTGATCGGTTCCGAGGCGCTACGGAAGGTCAAGCCGGGGGTCATCATCGTCAACGCCGCCCGCGGTGGGCTCATCGACGAGGCCGCGCTGGCCGAGGCGATCACCGACGGGCGGGTCCGGGCGGCGGGCCTCGACGTGTTCGCCACCGAGCCGTGCACCGACTCACCGCTGTTCGAGTTGCCGCAGGTCGTGGTCACCCCGCATCTGGGGGCATCGACCGCCGAGGCGCAGGACCGGGCCGGCACCGACGTGGCCGAGAGCGTCAAACTCGCGTTGGCCGGTGACTTCGTGCCCGACGCGGTGAACGTCGCGGGCGGTGCGGTCGCCGAGACCGTCGTGCCGTGGCTGGACCTGGTGCGCAAACTCGGGGTGCTGGCCGGGGTGCTCTCCGCGGAGCTTCCCGCCTCGCTGTCGGTGCAGGTTCGCGGTGAATTGGCCACCGAAGAGGTTGAGGTACTGAAACTTTCGGCGGTTCGGGGACTGTTCTCGGCGGTGATCGAGGATCCGGTGACGTTCGTCAACGCACCCGCTCTCGCCGAGGAACGCGGGGTGAGCGCGGAGTTGACCGTCGCCACCGAGAGTCCCAAATACCGCTCCACCGTGGAAGTCAAGGCGGTCGGCGCCGACGGCGTCGTCACCACGGTGGCGGGCACGCTGGCCGGACCCGAGCAGGTCGAGAAGCTCGTCAGCATCAACGGCCGCAACTTCGATCTGCGCGCCGAGGGCATCAACCTGATCATCAACTACGACGACCAACCCGGCGCGTTGGGCAAGATCGGGACGTTGCTCGGCGGTGCCGACATCAACATCCATGCGGCGCAACTCTCCGAGGACGTCAGCGGCCCCAACGCCACCATCCTGCTGCGCGTCGACCGTGAGGTGCCCGCCAACGTGCGCGCGGCGATCGGCGCCGCTGTCGACGCCAGCAAGCTCGAGGTGGTGGATCTGTCGTGAAACTCGCGGTAATTCCCGGCGACGGGATCGGCCCCGAGGTGGTCGCCGAGGCGGTCAAGGTGCTCGACGAGGTCCTGCCGGGTACCGAGAAGACGAGCTATGACCTCGGTGCGCGGCGCTACCACGCCACCGGGGAGGTGCTGCCGCCCACGGTGCTCGACGAGTTGCGCGGCCACGACGCGATCCTGCTCGGCGCGATCGGTGACCCTTCGGTGCCGTCGGGGGTGCTCGAGCGGGGGCTGCTGCTGGCGACACGGTTCGCTCTGGACCACCACGTCAACCTGCGCCCGGGCCGGTTGTACCCGGGTGTGGCCAGCCCTCTCGCCGGTGAGCCCCACATCGATTTTCAGGTGGTGCGTGAGGGAACCGAAGGGCCCTACACCGGCAACGGCGGGGCCATCCGCGTCGGCACCGAGCATGAGGTGGCCACCGAGGTCAGCGTCAACACCGCATTCGGGGTGGCCCGGGTGGTGCGGTACGCCTTCGACCGGGCCCGGGCCCGGCGCAAGCACCTCACGTTGGTGCACAAGAACAACGTGTTGGCCTTCGCCGGGTCGTTGTGGTCTCGCGTGGTCGCCGAGATCGGCGAGGACTACCCGGATGTCGAGGTGGCCTACTGCCACGTCGATGCGGCCACGATCTATCTGGTCACCGACCCGGGGCGGTTCGACGTGATCGTCACCGACAACCTGTTCGGCGACATCATCACCGATCTGGCCGCGGCAGTCTGTGGCGGAATCGGACTCGCTGCGTCGGGCAACATCGACGCGACCGGTTCCAACCCGTCGATGTTCGAACCGGTGCACGGCAGTGCGCCCGACATCGCCGGGCACGGCGTTGCCGACCCGACCGCCGCGATCATGTCGGTGGGTTTGCTGCTCAGCCACCTCGGTGAGCACACCGCAGCCGAGCGTGTGGATCGTGCCGTCGAGCAGCACCTGGCCACCCGTGGCGACACCGCGCGGTCCACCTCGGCGGTCGGTGACCGGATCGTCGGGCTGCTCTAAGGCGCTCTAAGGCCGCGGCGACGACTTCGGCGTCCGGGCGACATTCGCCGCGCTGTTAAGCTGCCCGAATGTCCAATCCGTACTATGGCAACCCACCCCACGGGGGCAGCCCGGGGCAACCGGGCGCCGTGCCCTACGGTGGCGCCCCGTCCGGTGGGGCTCCCTACGGTGGGCAGCCCTACGGCAGCGCCCCCTACGGCGGCGCCCCCTACGGTGGGCAGCCCTACCCGCCACCGCCCTACGGCGCTCCACCGCCGGCGTACCCGCCCTATCAGGGGGCGCCCTACGGGCCCGGCCCCTATGGTCAGCAACCCTACGGCCCGCCGGGGAAGCCACCGGGCAACAAGACACCGTGGATCATCGTCGCCGTCGTGGCCGTGGTGGCGGTCCTGGCGGTCATTGTGGTCGTGGTGGTCAACAGCGGGGATTCCACCAGCAAGGATCGGACCGACTCCTCGCCGAGCGGCAGCGCCCCCACCAGCGCCGCCCCGGCCGACAGCATCACCTACGAGATCACCGGCACCATCAAGGCGCCGCTGACGGTGATCTACAGCGGCGCGAAGGATCCTGTCGAGACCACCGTCGACACCCTGCCCTGGTCGACCACGGTGTCGCCGAACCCCGGCGCGGCGAGCATCTACGCGCTGCCGACCGATTTCCTCACCGACGCTCAACCCGACATCACGCTCAAGATCAAACGCGGTGACGAGGTGCTGAAAACCTGTAGCAGGCTTGACGCCTGCGTCGCCATCACCTGAACGCGCCTGTTGGTCAGCCGGCGTCGCGTCCCGGGGCGGCGGGCGCCGCAGCCGCGGACTGCCGTTTCTCCGGGCCCACCGGAATCAGCGGCAGCGCGAGCACCGCGACCGCGCCGCAGACGGCGAATGCCGTCGGGTAGCCGCCGACATCGATGATCTCACCGAAGATCGGGGGTGTGGCACCCGCGGTGAGCCGTTGGGTGGTGTTCTGCGCACCCATGGCGCGTCCACTCCAGTAACGGCCGGCGGATTCGGCGACCGCGGTGAACGCCAGCCCGTTATCCAGCACGGTGACCACTGCGCCGACGACCATCAGCGGTATCGCCAGCGCGGAGTCCAGCCGATCGGCTAGGGCCAGGGCCAGCATGCACAAGGCGGCGGCAACGGCGATCATCCGGACCGGGCCCATCCGGGCGCCAACCCGGTCCGACCAGCGGCCGACGGCGACGCGGCCCAGTGCTCCCAGCAGTTGTGAGACGCTGACCAGCACGCCGGCGGAGCCCACCGACCAGTGGTGGTCGCGCATCAGCCAGACCAGCATGAAGGTCAGCACCACGGTCTGGGGGATCATCAACAGCGCCGAAACCAGATGGATCCGCCACAGCATCGCGGAGCGCCGGTAGGGGTTGGCCGTCTCCTGCGGATCGGCGATGGACGGTGTCGGCCGGTGCGGATCACGCACCCCGAATGCGCAGGCCGCCGCCGAGATGGCGCAGGCCGCCGCGGGGAACAACAGCGCGACGTTGAAGTCGCGCTCGCCCAGTTCGGGCAGCACCAGGGCGGCGACCGCGATCCCGAGGGGCTGTGCGGTCTGCCGGATACCCATCGCCAGGCCACGCTGCTGGACGGGGAACCAACCCGTCACCAGTCGTCCGCTAGCCGTATTGGCGCTGGCGGCGGCCGCCCCGCCCACCAGCAGACAGCCGGCCTCGGCCGCCATGCCGTGCACTGATGCCGCGGCGAACACCGCGATGGAGGTGGCACCCAAACCGGCTGTGAGCACGAACCGTTCCCCGAACCGGTCGACCAGATAGCCCCAGGCGATCAGCGTGAACACCATGCCCACGCTCGGCATCGCCGAGAGCAGACCGGCTTCGGCCAGACTGATGCCACGCTCACGATCGAGGGCCGGAATCAGAAACGCGACACCGTTGATGAATGTCGTCGCCGACATCGTCGCCACTAATCCGAGGCTCAGCATCCCCCAAGCCCGCAGGGAGCGGATGGTCTCGGTGCCCACGGTGCGATGGTGTCACAGCCGGCTGAACGCGACCGTTCAGCTCCGTGAGGTATCGGCCTCTGATGTGGTGGGTGCCGATCGTGACCCGTCGGGGTCGGCGGGGATCAGCGGCCAGGCCAACAGTGCGACCACCCCGCAGACGCCGAATGCGAGCGGATAGCTCGCCGCGTCGACCAGCACACCGAACAGTGGGGGACCGGCGGCCGCGGTGAGCCGCTGACTGGTGTTCTGCACTCCCAGCGCCCGGCCGCTCCAGTACGGTCCGGCCATCTCAGCGATCGCGGTCGAGGACAATCCGTTGTCCAAGACGGTGACCACCGCCGCGACGACCATCACCGCGGTGGCGGCCGCCCAGCCCAAAAAGGTGGTCAGTCCCAACAGAACCATCACCAGACAGCTCGCCACCGCCAGGATGCGGATCGGTCCCAGCCGCGAACCCACCCGGTCGGACCACCGGCCGGCGACGATCCTGAACGCCGCACCCAACAGCTGGGCCACGGTCACCAAAGTGCCCGCCGTCCCGATCGACAGATCCTGTTCGCGGATCAGCCAGACCAGCATGAACGTCGCGATCACGCACTGCGGCACCATCATCGCCGCCGAGGCGACGTGGATGCGCCACAGTGTCGAGGAGCCCCGGTAAGGGCTGACCAGGTATTCGGCCGGCGCCTCCGTGCGCGGTGGGCGCGGCGGATCGAGTACACCGAGCGCACAGGCCACCGCGGCCACCGTGCAGATCATCGCCGGGAACTTCAGCGCCGGTTCGAGGCCATGCTGGGCGAAACGCGGAATCACCATGGCCCCCAACGCGATACCCAACGGTTGGGCGGTTTGACGAATCCCCATCACCAGGCCGCGTTGGTGAGCGGGGAACCAGCCGGCCACCAGCCGTCCGCTGGCGGTGTTGGCGCACGCGGCCGCCATACCGCCCAGGAACAGAAAAACGCCGACGGCGGGCAGTGAATGCATCGACGCCGCGGCGAAACAGGCACCACCGGTCAGGGCCATACCGAAACTGAGGACGACGCGTTCACCGATGCGGTCGAGCAGGTAGCCCCAGCCGAACAGGGTCAACACCATTCCGGCGCTGGGCATCGATGCCAGCAACCCGGCCTGGGCGAGGTTGGTGTCGCGTTTGCTCTCCAGCATCGGGATGACGAAGGCGATGCCGTTGATGAAGGTGAACGCGCACAAGGTGGCCAGCAGCGAGACAATCAGAATCCACCACCGCGTCGCGGTGCTGATCGACTGCACGGGCACCGGTTGATGGTGCCACAACGGCTGCGGCCCGGTGGCGGGTGCCGCCGCGGTCGGCCGGGTCAGCCGGTCTTGGCCTGCGGGCCGGCGGCGAGCTTGTCGTGGCGACGGTAGCTGCGGTCACCACCGGTCTCGGTGAAGCCGCGCTGAACGAACCTGCGGCGACTCCACTGACCGATCTCCTCGTTGAGCCGGGTCACCCCGGGGAGCAGCCGCGGCAACTCCAGCACCCGATTGACCGCTGAAATCCCCAGCACCGCGGCCTGCATCGGCTTATTGTCGGCCAGGCCCAACTGATCGGCGTTGCGGTTGCCCAGCACCAGTCGGCTGTACGAAGAGAGCATGGCGCGCGCCACCCGCATGGCGGCGTCGTCGTCGTCCTGGTCGCCGTGCAGCGCCTGGGCCAATTTCAACGAGTCCTCGTCGGGCAGGAATTCGGTGTCGGCCTGCAGCCAGAACAGCCGCCAGGTGTCGGGCTCGTTGGCAGGCATCAACTCCGGATCCACGCCCATCAGTTGGCCGATGTAGCGCCACAGGTGATACACCGCCTCGCGCTCCCGGGCGGAGAAGCGCAGCCCCATCGCCTGGCATCCCACCAGGTTGGCGAGGGAGAACAGCATCACGGTGCCCGACATCTGAGCCTGGTTGAGTGGGTGGTCCCACTGCTCGAAATCCCAGTCCGGGCGGCGACACATCGCCGAGCGGACGATGGCGTGCATCAGTCGTACCCGCAGCGTGCCGGTGAATCCGGCAGCGAAGCGCTCCAGGCCGCCGGGGGAGGTGACGTCGATGTACCAGGTGGCGGTCTCGTTGAGCCGCCGCGGCGCCATTCGGCGCAGGTCGCCGGTGCCGACGAGCGGCTTGTCGGCCTTGGACGCCAAATAGCCACCGGTCAGCGCCAACCCGGGCAAGGCGAAGCCGATACCCCACAGCCCGGTGCGCATGCTCACCCGGATGGCCAATTCGATCTTGTCGTCGTCGAGCCAGTAGGGCCGGGTGTCGACCTGCTCGAAGAACGCCACCAACTCGGCGGGCGGATCGTCGAGGGCGTCGATGCCGTGCTCGACGGCGGTCTCGAAGAGTCGGCGCCCCTCGCCGGTGGGCAGACGCTGGATCATCGTCACGACCCCGTCGGCGAGCGGGTCACCGATCTGGGCGTAGCGGCGGAATGCGTCGCGCTGGGCGGGTGTGGCCCGCAGGTCCCGTGGGGCCAGGAGCCGCAGGAACACGTTGAAGGGGAACCCCTTGAGGAAGGGGGGCGTCGGCAGCTTGGTGTTCGTGGACGTCATCGCGGATCCTTCCCACCCGGTCCAGGGTATCTGGTGACAGTCTTCACCAGATACCGGGGCGGGTCAAGGATGCGGGCACAAATGTGACAATGGGGGCTATGGCGGGCGCACGAACTTACGGCGGTGCCACCCACAGCGAGCGGCGATCGAAGCGGCAGGCGGCGCTGCTTGACGCCGCCCTCGACGCCGCGGCGGCCGAGGGGGTGGCGGCGATGACCGTGCGCGGGGTCTGCACGCGGGCCCGGCTCAACGACCGGTACTTCTACGAGAGTTTCCGCACGGTCGACGAGCTGGTGGCGGCCCTCTTCGACGACCAGATCACCCGGGCGTTCGGCGCGTTGCTCCCGGCGATCGAAACGAGCCCCCCTGACCCGGTTCAGCGCGCCCGTGCGGCCATCGGCGCGGGACTGAACTTCCTGGACGGCGATGCGCGCCGGGGGCGGCTGCTGATCGAGGCGCAGACCACCGAGACGCTGCGGGCCCGCTGGCGTGACCTGGTCAAAATGCTGGCCCAGGTCATGGCCGACCAGGGACGGGTGTTGCTGGCCGGCCAGGAGGCGGTGGATCCCGACATCGACCTCGCGGCATTGACCCTGGTCGCCGGCGGGTTCGAGGTGGTGACGCTGTGGCTGCGCGGTGAGCTCGCCGTCGAACGTGACCACCTGGAGGACTTCCTGGTGCGGATGGTCACCGCCCGTTAGGGGCGCGGGGCTGGTCGCGCCGAGCCGTTGCGCCCGGCTGCGCCGCGCCGGCCCGCTGCGCCTAAGCTGTCTCGAATGCGCCTCGGTCGAATCGCCAGCCCGGACGGGGTCGCCTTCGTCGGCATCGAAGGTGAGCCTGAGATCGCCCGCGAGATCGCCGAGCATCCCTTCGGCACACCGACGTTCACCGGACGCTCCTGGCCGCTGGCCGACGTGCGGATCCTGGCGCCGATCCTGGCGACCAAGGTCATCTGCATCGGCAAGAACTACGCGGCGCACATCGCCGAGATGGGTGCCGAAGCCCCCGCCGATCCGGTCATCTTCCTGAAGCCGAACACTGCGATCGTAGGGCCCAATGCGCCGATCATGTTGCCGGCCAACGCCTCTCCGGTGCACCACGAGGGGGAGCTGGCAGTGGTGATCGGTCGGCCCTGCAAGGACGTTCCGGCCGCACGCGCCGGCGACTACATCTTGGGTTACACCATCGCCAACGACGTCTCCGCGCGCGACCAGCAACAAGCCGACGGCCAGTGGACGCGGGCCAAGGGTCACGACACCTTCTGTCCGGTCGGCCCGTGGATCGTCACCGATCTCGATCCCGCCGACGTCGCGATACGCACCGAGGTCAACGGTGTGGTCCGCCAGCAGAGTCGGACCTCGATGATGATCCACGACGTCGGGGCGATCGTGGAGTGGATCTCGGCGGTCATGACGTTGCTGCCCGGCGACCTCATCCTCACCGGCACCCCCGAGGGGGTCGGCCCCATCGAGGACGGCGACACGGTCGCGATCACCATCGACGGGATCGGCACCCTGTCCAATCCCGTTGTTCGCAAGGGGCAGAGCACCGAATCGGTTAAAGGAGGAACATGACGGTTCGGGTGAGGTTCTGCCCTTCGCCCACGGGGACACCGCACGTCGGGCTGATCCGCACGGCCCTGTTCAACTGGGCCTACGCGCGTCATACCGGCGGCACACTGGTTTTCCGCCTCGAGGACACCGACGCGCAGCGTGACAGCGAGGAAAGCTATACCGCCCTGCTGGATGCGCTGCGATGGTTGGGCATCGACTACGACGAAGGCCCCGACGTGGGCGGCCCCTACGGGCCCTACCGGCAATCCGAGCGCAAACAGCTGCACCGCGAGGTGGTCGACCGATTGTTGGCGGCAGGGGAGGCCTACGAGGCGTTCTCCACGCCCGAGGAAGTCGAGGCCCGCCACCTCGCCGCGGGGCGCAACCCGAAATTGGGCTATGACAACTTCGATCGCGATCTCACCGACGATCAGCGCGACGCCCTGCGCGCGCAGGGCCGTCGGCCCGTGGTGCGCCTGCGGATGCCCGACGAGGACCTGGGCTGGAACGACCTGGTGCGCGGCGTCACCAACTTCCCGGCCGGCAGCGTCCCGGACTTCGCGCTCACCCGGGCCAACGGCGACCCGTTGTACACGTTGGTCAACCCGGTCGACGACGCGTTGATGAAGATCACCCACGTCCTGCGCGGCGACGACCTGCTGCCGTCGACGCCGCGGCAGATCGCGTTGTACCGCGCGCTGATCCGCATCGGGGTTGCCGACCAGGTGCCCGAATTCGGGCACCTGCCCAGCGTGCTCGGTGACGGGAACAAGAAGCTGTCCAAACGCGACCCGCAGTCGAACCTGTTCGCCCACCGCGATCGGGGGTTCATCCGGGAGGGGCTGCTGAACTATCTCGCGCTGCTGGGCTGGTCGATCGCCGACGACCGTGACGTGTTCTCGATGGAGGAGATGGTCGCCGCCTTCGACGTGGTCGACGTCAACTCCAACCCGGCCCGATTCGACCAGAAGAAGGCCGACGCGATCAACGCCGAACACATCCGGTTGTTGGCACCGCAGGACTTCGCCGCGCGGTTGGCCGAGCATCTGCGTGCCCACGGCCACGACACCGGGCTCGATGACGAGCAGTTCGCGGTGGCCGCAGACCTGGTCCAGACCCGCATCGTCGTGCTCGGAGACGCGTGGGCGTTGCTGCGGTTCCTCAACGACGACATCTATTCACTCGATCCGAAAGCAGCGGCCAAAGAACTTCGCGCCGCCGCGCGCCCGGTGCTCGGCGCGGCGGTCACCGCCCTCGACCGGGTCACCGACTGGCGGACCGCCGCGATCGAGGCCGCATTGAAAACGGCTCTGCTGGAGGATCTGCAACTCAAACCACGCAAGGCGTTCGGCCCGATCCGGGTGGCGGCCACCGGCGCGGCGATCAGCCCGCCGCTGTTCGAATCGTTGGAGTTGCTGGGGCGCGAACGCAGCCTGGAGCGACTGCGCGCGGCGGCCGCCGGACTCCCCGAGGAAGCGCCGGAGAATATTTGATAGTCTGCACGTCGGCCCTCAACGGCGGCCAGTGACGGCTCCCGGCGCACACCACGTCGACGAAACCCGTCGCTAGCAGCGGTTTTAGGTGTCCAGTGGGGTATGGTGTAATTGGCAACACAGCTGATTCTGGTTCAGCCATTCTAGGTTCGAGTCCTGGTACCCCAGCAGAAGTGTTCACCGGCAACGCTCGCCACGGCGATTAGGTGGACACCCCGGGTTACGCTATGCTGACAGCCCGGATCAGTTCTGGCCCCGTCGTCTAGCGGCCTAGGACGCCGCCCTCTCACGGCGGTAGCGTGGGTTCGAATCCCATCGGGGCTACAACTCGGAAGCGGCGCGTACGCGCCGCGCGAGCAGACGCAGAAGGTCCCCCATCGCTCAGTCGGTGGGGGACCTTCTGCGTCGGTGCTATCTGCGTCGGTGCTATCTGCGTCGGTGCGCCCCGGCCCGGCCTACTGGGGCGCGGTGGAACCGGCCAGCGGCATCGCCGGCAGTCCCAGTTTGCGGTGATCCCAGGACCGGGTGCGCCGGGTGCGGATGCGTACCGCCACCCGCTTGTTCATCATCGCGTCGACGGCCGGGCGCATCTCGTCGCTGTAGGGGCCGGTGTAGCGCTCCCACACGCTGATCCCGACACGCAACAGCGTCTCGGGGTCCTCAACGATCTCGGCGGTGCCCTCGAACGAGACGCCGCGCAGCGTGTCGTAGGTCTGCCCGCCCTCGATGAGGAAACTCACCCGCGGGTCGCGGCGCAGGTTCACGGCCTTCTGCGACTTGGCCTTCGTCTCCAACCAGATCTCGCCGTCGAGCACCGCGTACCACATCGCCGTCAGATGCGGCTGGCCGTCGCGGCCGATCGTGGCCAGGGTGCCGGTGCGGCTGGTGGTGACGAAGTCGGCGATCTCGGCGTCGGACATGAGGATCTGTGCGCGCTGGTTGGTTCCCATGTGAGTCAGTCTGGCAGGCGATCACAGGCGCTCGGTAAGCGCATCGGCGACGCTGAGCAGGTCGGCGGCCCATCGTTCCCCGGGCCGGCGGCCCATCCGGTCGATCGGTCCGGACACCGAGATCGCGGCGATGACCGCGCCCCCGGCGTCGCGCACCGGTGCCGAGACGCTGGCGACGCCGGGCTCGCGCTCTGCGGCGCTCTGCGCCCAGCCGCGCCGCCGGACATCGGCCAGTGTCCGGTCGCTGAACTTCGCCTCCGGCAGCACCGCCGCGCGCAACTCGGCGTCGCCGTAGGCCAGCAGCACTTTGGCGCCGGATCCGGCGGTCATCGGCAGCCGTGCCCCCACCGGAACGGTGTCGCGCAGGCCGGCGGACGGTTCCAGCGCGGCGACGCAGACCCGCCAGGTGCCGTCGCGCCGGTACAACTGCACGCTCTCGCCGGTGATCTCGCGCAGCTGCGGCAACACCGCGGCGCCGGCGGCGAGCAGCGGATCGCTGACGTGGGTGGCCAGTGCGGTGATCGTCGGCCCCAGTTTCCAGCGCCCGTCCTCGCCTCGCCGCAGCAGGCCGTGCGTCTCCAGGCCGGAGGCCAGCCGGTGCGCGGTGGCGCGGGGCAACCCGGTGCGTTCACACAGGTCGGCGAGCCCGCACGGCGCTTCGGCCACCGCGTGCAACACCCCGACGGCTTTATCGAGAACGCCAATGCCGCTATCCTGTCTCATAGAGAGATACTAACGTCTCATATAGTGAGATTGCGACAGTGGGAGATCCGATGAGTCAGCGACCACGCACCTTGGCGGAGAAGGTCTGGGATCAGCACGTGGTGGTGTCCGGTGGGGGCACCGAACCCGATCTCATCTACATCGACCTGCATCTGGTCCACGAGGTCACCAGCCCGCAGGCTTTCGACGGGCTGCGCCTCGCCGGTCGGCCGGTGCATCGCCCCGACCTGACGATCGCGACCGAAGACCACAATGTGCCGACCGTCGACATCGACAAACCGATCGCCGATCCGGTGTCGCGCACCCAGGTGGGGACCCTGCGGCGCAACTGCGCCGAGTTCGGTATCCGGCTGCACCCCATGGGTGACATCGACCAGGGCATCGTGCACATCATCGGGCCGCAACTGGGCTTGACCCAGCCGGGAATGACCGTCGTCTGCGGCGACAGCCACACCTCCACCCACGGCGCGTTCGGCGCTCTGGCGATGGGGATCGGCACCTCCGAGGTGGAGCACGTGTTGGCCACCCAGACGTTGTCGCTGCGCCCGTTCAAGACGATGGCGGTCAACGTCGACGGCGAACTGCCGCCCGGGGTCAGTGCGAAGGATCTGATCCTGGCGGTGATCGCCAAGATCGGCACCGGCGGTGGACAGGGCCACGTCATCGAATACCGTGGCAGCGCCATCGAATCGCTGTCGATGGAGGCGCGGATGACCATCTGCAACATGAGCATCGAGGCCGGCGCCCGAGCCGGCATGATCGCTCCCGACGCCACCACCTACGAGTTCCTGCGCGGCCGCCCGCATGCGCCGACGGGACAGCAGTGGGACGACGCCGTCGCCGCGTGGGACCAACTGCGCACCGACGAGGGCGCCACCTTCGACACCGAGGTGTTCCTCGATGCCGCCGATCTGAGCCCGTTCGTCACCTGGGGAACAAACCCCGGCCAGGGCGTCCCGCTGGCCGACGAGGTGCCCGACCCGCAACTGCTCGGCGACGAGGTCGCGCGACGGTCCGCGGAGAAGGCCTTGGAGTACATGGATCTTCGCCCCGGCACCCCGATGCGCGACATCGGTGTCGACGTGGTCTTCGTCGGCTCCTGCACCAACGGCCGCATCGAGGATCTGCGAGTCGTGGCCGACGTGCTGCGTGACCGGACCGTCGCCGACGGTGTGCGGATGCTGATCGTGCCCGGCTCGATGCGGGTGCGCGCCCAGGCCGAAGCCGAGGGGCTCGGCGACGTGTTCACCGCCGCCGGCGCCCAGTGGCGTCAGGCGGGATGTTCGATGTGCCTGGGGATGAACCCCGACCAACTGGCGACCGGCGAGCGTTGCGCCTCAACGTCCAACCGCAATTTCGAGGGCCGCCAAGGCAAGGGTGGGCGCACCCATCTGGTCTCTCCGGCCGTCGCAGCGGCCACCGCGGTGCGCGGCACCCTGTCCTCGCCCGCCGACCTGACCTGACCTGACCTGACCACCTCAGCACTCCAGGAGAGAAGCATGGAAGCCTTCCACACCCACACCGGTATCGGTGTCCCGTTGCGGCGCTCCAACGTCGACACCGACCAGATCATCCCGGCGGTCTACCTCAAGCGGGTCACCAGGACCGGTTTCGAGGACGGGTTGTTCGCCTCGTGGCGCACCGATCCGTCGTTCGTGCTCAATCTCAGCCCATTCGACAAGGGATCGGTTCTGGTCGCCGGACCGGATTTCGGTACCGGATCCTCACGCGAACACGCCGTGTGGGCGTTGATGGACTACGGGTTCCGCGCCGTCATCTCCTCGCGGTTCGCCGACATCTTCCGGGGCAACGCGGGGAAGGCCGGCCTGGTGGCCGCCGAAGTTGACCAAGACGGGGTGGAGTTGCTCTGGAAGCTCATCGAAGAACACCCCGGGCTGGAAATCACTGTCGACCTTGAAAATCGGACCGTCAGTGCTGGAACCGCCGTGCTGCCGTTCAGCATTGATGATTACACCGCCTGGAGGCTGCTCGAAGGCCTCGACGATATCGGCCTTACGCTGCGCAAACTCGACCAGATCACCGAATTCGAGGCTACCCGGCCGGCATGGAAACCGCGGACGATCACGACCGGATGAACACCTGTGGAGAGCGCTCGGGAGCGGTCTCGGGAGCGGTCTCGAGAGCGGTATAGTCGTCGCCGCGAGCCACTTTGCGTCGCCGCGTGAAGCGCGTAACGGCCCCCTCCCGATAGCGCGGTGCGACTGCCCGACACGACATTTCTGCTCGCAACCTTGCGTTTTGCATGGAAATCAGTCCTTTTAGGGTTTACCGTGTCCCCTAGTCGGTCCAAGGCGGACCACCGATTTCGGAGGACTGGATGAACAAAGCAGAGCTGATCGACGCCCTCACGGAGAAGATGGGCACCGATCGCAAGCAGGCGACCGCCGCCGTGGAGCACGTGGTCGACACGATTGTTCGCGCGGTGCACAAAGGTGAAAGCGTCACCATCACCGGCTTCGGTGTGTTCGAGAAGCGTCGGCGCGCTGCGCGTGTCGCCCGCAACCCGCGCACCGGCGAGACGGTGAAAGTGAAGCCGACGTCGGTTCCCGCATTCCGGCCGGGCGCACAGTTCAAGGCCGTCGTCTCCGGGTCGCAGCGGTTGCCGGCTGCCGGTCCGGCGGTCAAACGCGGTATCGCCACGGCCGCTCCGGCGAAGGCCGCCAAGAAGACCGCGGCCAAGAAGACCGCGAAGAAGGCGGCGGCGAAGAAGAGCACCGCGGCGAAGAAGGCCGCCACCAAGGCGACCGCGAAGAAGACCGCAGCCAAGAAGGCGCCGGCGAAGAAGGCCGCTACCAAGGCGACTGCGAAGAAGACCGCGGCGAAGAAGACGACCGCGGCGAAGAAGACCGCCAAGAAGACGACCGCGCGTCGCGGCCGTAAGTAGTCACCGCGGCACTGAACGACCCCTGACGATGCGTCGTCGGCACCGATGCCGGCGGCGCATCGTCGTATCGGGACCCCGTGTCAGCGCGCAGCCAACGGACTGCCGAGGTGGTCGGCGGCGAGCAGGCGCCCCTCCGACAGCGAGAGCACCCAGATGCTGCCCTTGCGGTTGCGGGACTTGTCCGGGCGCACACCGTCGCGGTCGCACCACCAGCCGATGAGGTCGGGAATCACCTTGCCCTGGGTGCAGATCACCGGGATTCCGGGCTTGTCGGCGATCTCGAGCACTCGCCGACGTCCCGGTTTGGGACGATCGGCGTAGGCCTCCTCCGACAGCGTCGGTTCGCTGTCGATCGCCACGTCGAGTCGGTCGGCCAACGGCTGAACGGTCTGCTCGCAGCGCAGCCGATCGGCGGCGTGGACATCGGTGGCTCCGAAGGCCAGCAGTACGTCGGTGAGCGCGCGAGCCTGGGCGCGGCCGTTCTTGTCCAGGGGGCGTTGACGGTCATCACCGGAGAAACGCCGCCTGCTGCCGGCGGTGGCGTGCCGCACGATCAGCACCGTTCGGGTCTCGGCCGGTTTCTTGGCGAAGCGGCGCAATACCTTCCGGTCGGTGGTGTAGCCGAGCAGTTTCATCGCCTCGGGGACCGGCAGCCAGGTGAGGTCATCGACTTCGTCGTTGGGCGCGAAACGGCCCCCCTGGCTGCACGCCGCCCAGTAGCGCACCCGTTTGGTGGCGTTGGTCAGCGGATAGCTGACGGTCTCCAGGTAGCGGCCGAGTTGGGCGTGAAACCCGGTCTCCTCGAGGATCTCGCGGACCGCGGTCACCGGTTCGACCTCGCCGTCGTCGACTTTGCCCTTGGGCAGCGACCAGTCGTCGTAGCGGGGCCGGTGCACCAGGGCCACCTCCACGTCGCCCGACGGTGCGGCCGGGTCGGCTCGACGCCACAGCACCGCGCCCGCAGCGCACACCAACTTCTCTGGTTTGGGCACCTGTCATCTCCTGACGGCTGAAGCGGTCGGTCCGGATCGGCGACGGTGTGCGATCAAGGGCTGCGGCGACTCTTCATCAACGCCACCTGATGGTCGCGGACGGTCTGCCCCTCCCGCGGCGACGGGGTCCACTTGCCGTCGGGACCGAGTTCCCAACAGCGGGTCGCCGGGTTCAGCGCTGAGTCGAACACCTCGGAGAGCTGACCGGCCAGCCGCGGGTTCTTCACCTGCACCATCACCTCCACCCGGCGATCGAGGTTGCGGTGCATCATGTCGGCGCTCCCGATCCAGAGCTCGTCGATCGCCCGGAAATGAAACATTCTGGAGTGTTCCAAGAACCGGCCGAGAATCGAGCGGGCGACGATGTTTTCGGAGAATCCCGGAACCCCGGGGCGCAGCGCGCAGATGCCGCGCACCACGATCTCGACCGGAACCCCGGCCCGTGACGCGCGGTAGAGGGCATCGATGACCTGCTCGTCGACGAGAGCGTTGGCCTTGATACGGATCCGGCCGGTCCCGCTGTCCCGGTGGGCGGCAACCTCGGCGGTGATCCGTTCGATGATTCCCGCGCGGATACCGCTGGGCGCCACCAACAGGTTGCGGTAGGCGACGTTGCGGGAGTATCCGGTCAACGAGTTGAACAGGTCGGTCAGATCCGCCCCGATGTCGGGGTCGGCGGTCAGAATTCCGACATCCTCGTACAGTCGGGCGGTTTTGGAGTTGTAGTTGCCCGTGCCGATGTGGCAGTAGCGTCGGATGACCGCGCCTTCCCGGCGCACCACCAGGGCGGTCTTGCAGTGGGTCTTCAACCCCACCAAGCCGTAAACCACGTGGACACCCGCCTGCTCGAGAGCTCGGGCCCATTTGATGTTGGCCTGTTCGTCGAACCGGGCCTTGATCTCGACCAGGGTCACGACCTGCTTGCCGGCCTCGGCGGCATCGATGAGGGCGCGAACGATCGGGGAGTCACCGGAGGTGCGGTACAGGGTTTGTTTGATCGCCAGCACGTTGGGGTCCGCGGCGGCCTGCTCGATGAACCGCTGCACACTTGTGGAGAACGAGTCGTAGGGGTGATGCACCAGGATGTCGCCTTCACGCAGGGTGGCGAAGATGCTCTTCGGCGTCTCCCGTTCGGCGAAGGCGGGGTGGGTGGCAGGTACGAACGCCGGATCCTTCAGGCCCGGCCGGTCCAATTTGTACAGCTGCCACAACGCCGACAGGTCCAGCATGCCGGGCACATCGATCACATCGCCGGGGTCGACGTTGAGTTCACGCAGCAGCAACTCCAGCATGTGTTCGGTCATGTCGTCGGAGACCTCCAGGCGCACCGGCGACCCGAACCGGCGCCGAGCCAACTCCCGCTCCAGCGCCTGCAGCAGATCCTCGTCGCGGTCCTCTTCAACCTCGAAGTCGGCGTTGCGGGTGATCCGGAAGACGTGGTGCTCAACGATCTCCATGCCCGGGAACAGCACCGGCAGGAACGCCGCGATCAGTTCCTCCATCGGCAGGAAGCGGGCCACCGGCGGACCGTCGCCGTCGGCGGTGTCCTCGGCGAGCTCGACGAACCGGTCGACGTTGTCGGGAACCTTGACCCGGGCGAAATGCTGGCCGCCGTCATCGGGTTGGCGCACCGTGACCGCCAGGTTCAAGCTCAGCCCGCTGACGAACGGGAACGGGTGGGCCGGGTCGACCGCCAGCGGGGTGAGCACCGGGAACACCTGCTCGTGGAAATAGGTCGACAAGCTCGCGCGTTCGGCGCGGTCGAGATCCGCCCACGTGACCACGTGGATGCCCTGCTCGGCCAGCGCCGGGCGCACCGAGTCCAGAAACACCCGAGCGTGGCGGTCCTGGCTCTGCTGGGAGCGCTCAGCGATGCGGCGCAACTGTTCCCGCGGGGTCAGACCGTCAGCGGAGCGCACCGACAGACCCATCTCATCGCGACGTTTGAGTCCGGCGACGCGCACCATGTAGAACTCGTCGAGGTTGGAGGCGACGATCGCCAGATACTTCGCCCGTTCCAGCAGCGGCATCGACGGGTCGGCGGCCAGGGCCAGCACCCGCTCGTTGAAATCCAGCCAGCTCAACTCGCGGTTGAGGTAACGGTTCTCCGGAAGGGCGTCGTGCTCGGGCTCGACGGTCTCCGCCGGCGGCGCGGTCGGTGCCGTGTCGGCCGATCGCCGCTCGTCGCGCTCGGTGCTCAGCTGAATCTCGGTCACACTGCGATCATTCCCTAGTTCCGGGGGTCATCGCCACCGATACCGCCACCGATACCGCCACCGATACCGTTACCGGGAGTGCGCGGAGGTGTCGATCACCGCCGTGGTCGACGCGCCCACACCCAGCCGTCGGGCCGCCGCCAGATCGGCAGGGGTGTCGATGTCGCAGCGCAACCCGGGCCAGCGCCCGGTCAATTCGACTGCCCCCGACCGGCGGTGGTGCTCCCGCGAATCGTTGCCGAATCGGGCGTCGAGAGGCACCCCGAACGCGAAGAGTGCCGCGGTGCCGCTGCGGTGGCGGTCGGCGACGAAACTGCGCTGGTGGGCAGAGGCGGCGTCGATGGCGGCACCGAGTTCCTCGGGACGCAAGGCCGGCAGATCACCCTGCAGAACAACGATATTCGCGGTCAGATCGGCAACCGTCCGTTCGGCATGGGTGATGGCGTGGTTGAGCGGGTCGCGGTACCCCGGTGGGGCGGCGTCGACGACGATGCGCGCACCCAGGCGCCGTGCGCTGGCCGCCACCCGCTCGTCGGGGGTGACGACGGTGATCGTGGTGACCGCGGGAACGGCCGTGGCGGCGGTCACCGTGTCGGTGAGCATCGCGAGCACCAACGCCTCGCGGGTGGGCGGGTCGAACGCGGAGGCCAGGCGGGTTTTGGCGCCGGTCAGCCGTTTGACGGCGATGATCAGCCCCAGCGCGGTCGGCGGGCTCACGGCCGGGTCGGCCGGGCCGGTCGTGCGCGGCAGAACATGGCTGTCATCCTGCCAGCAGCACACCCACGCGGTCGCGACGCGGGTTTGCCCTGCGGGCTCGCGGGTCCCGCTCGCTAGGGTGATATCGGCGAGCGCAGAGGAGGGGCGATGGTCGGCAACGACGGCGCGGTAGCGGTGATGGGTGCCGGGGCCTGGGGCACCACGTTGGCCAAGGTGCTGGTCGAGGCGGGTACGCCGGTGCGGTTGTGGACCCGTGAAGACGCTGTCGCCGAGGAGATCAACGCCACCCGGTACAACTCGGGATATCTTCCGCAGGTGCGGCTGCCCGATGGGCTGACGGCCACCTCCGACGCCGCCGCGGCCCTCGACGGCGCGACCACGGTGCTGCTGGGGGTGCCGGCCCAGGCGTTGCGTGACAATCTCGCGCGGTGGACGCCGCTGCTGGCGCCCGGGGTCACCCTGGTCAGCCTCGCCAAGGGCATCGAACTGGGCACGCTGATGCGGATGAGCCAGGTCATCACCTCGGTGACCGGTCTGCCCGCCGAGCAGGTCGCGGTGCTGTCGGGCCCGAACCTGGCCAGCGAGATCTCGGTCGGCCAGCTCGCCGCCACGGTGATCGCCTGCCCCGATTCGGCGCGGGCGGTGGCGGTGCAGCGGATGCTGGCCACCGGCTACTTCCGTCCGTACACCAACACCGACGTGATCGGCACCGAGATCGGCGGCGCGTGCAAAAACGTCATCGCGCTGGCCTGCGGGATGGCCGCCGGGGTGGGTCTCGGGGAGAACACCGCCGCGGCGATCATCACCCGCGGGCTCGCCGAGATCACCCGCCTCGCGGTGGCGCTGGGTGCCAAAAACGAGACACTGGCCGGGTTGGCCGGGGTGGGGGACCTGGTGGCGACCTGCACCTCACCGCACTCCCGCAACCGCAGCTTCGGTGAGCGCCTCGGGCGCGGCGCCAGCGTGGCCGAGACCCTGGCCGAGTCGGGCACCCTGGTCGAGGGGGTCAGCTCCTGTGAGTCGGTGCTGGCGCTGGCGTCGAGCTACGACGTGGAGATGCCGCTCTCCGACGCGGTGTACCGGGTCTGCCACCAGGGCTTGTCGGTCGACGAGGCGATGATGTTGTTGGTCGGCCGACGCACCAAGCCGGAGTGAACCTGCCGCACCGTGGCCCCACCGCCCACAGGTAGCCTCTGTGAATTGTGACTGACCGTGTCCGGGTCGCCGTGGTGTTCGGCGGCCGCAGCAGCGAACACGCCATCTCGTGCGTCTCGGCGGGCAGCATCCTGCGCAACCTCGATCCGCAGCGTTTCGAGGTGGTCGCGGTCGGCATCACCGCCGAGGGGACATGGGTGCTCACCGATGCCGACCCGGACGCGTTGGCGATCACCGACCGGCAGTTGCCCGCCGTCACCGCCGACCGCGGTGCCGAGCTGGCGCTCACCGCCGACCCGCAGCGCGCCGGCCAGATGGTGGCGCTGGAGGCCGGGCGGGTGCTCGACGCCGTCGACGTGGTCTTCCCGGTGCTGCACGGGCCCTACGGCGAGGACGGCACCATCCAGGGGCTGCTGGAGTTGGCCGGTGTGCCCTACGTGGGGGCCGGGGTGCTCGCCAGCGCCGCCGGCATGGACAAGGAGTTCACCAAGAAACTGCTCGCCGCCGAGGGGCTGCCGATCGGAGCGTACGCGGTGTTGCGTCCCGCCCAGCCCACACTGAGCCGCGAGGACCGCGAGCGGCTCGGCCTGCCGGTATTCGTCAAACCGGCCCGCGGGGGCTCCTCGATCGGGGTCAGCCGGATCGGGCACTGGGATGAGCTGGACGCCGCGATCGCCGCCGCGCGTCGCCACGACCCGAAGGTGATCGTCGAAGCGGCGATCGACGGGCGCGAAGTCGAATGCGGGGTACTGGAGTTCCCCGACGGTACCGTGCAGGCCAGCGCACTCGGGGAGATCCGGGTGAGCACCGCCGACGGCGAAGACGCCTTCTACGACTTCGCCACCAAATATCTGGACAACGTCGCCGATCTCGACGTGCCCGCCGACGTCGACCCGGAGACCGCCGCCCAGATCCGATCCCTGGCGGTGCGGGCCTTCGCCGCGATCGACGGGCAGGGGCTGGCCCGGGTGGACTTCTTCCTCACCGCCGACGGGCCGGTGATCAACGAGATCAACACCATGCCCGGGTTCACCACGATCTCGATGTACCCGCAGATGTGGGCCGCCAGCGGGGTGGACTACCCGACGCTGCTGGCCACCATGGTCGACACCGCGCTGGCCCGCGGCACCGGGCTGCGCTGACGCGCCCCGCTGGTCAGCCGACCGGCGCCGGATCGATCGGGCGGGCGTCCAACTGGGTCGCGATCACCGCGGAGACCTCCTGAATCGGGGTCGGCCCCGAGCCGGCGGGCAGGGTCAACGCCACGTACACCGGCCGGTCGACGGCGAACCAGGTGGCGCGATCGTCCTCGCGGACGGAGAACCACTGCACCGCGTCGACCACCTGGATCGGGGAGCCCACGACGAACTCGGCCGGTCGCGCCAGCCCACAGCGCAACACCACCGGATCCTCGGTGCCGCCGCCGCGCCAGGCCGCCACACCGGGCGGGGCCGGATCGGCGACCGGGGCGCGGGTGAAATCGCCGAGCCGGTCCGGCAGATGCTCCAGCAGCCCCGCACAGTCGGGCCCGGAGGCCGCCGGGGCGGGCACCGCGGCGATCGGCACCGGCGACTGCGGGGTGCGACGGTTGGCGGCCACCACCAGCACGGTGAGCACCGCGACGACGGCCACCGTCAGCGCGGTGATCAATGCCCAGCGCGGCGGGCCGTCCGGTTCGTCCATCCGCGACCACCCCTTCTCGGCTTACACTGCCAACGCCGCCCCGCGGCCGTGCAGGAAGAACCTACCCGGCGGTCGTGGCGGTGAGGAATAGACGTGAGCGAGGACATCACGGTGAACGACACCACCACGGTCGGCGAACTCGGCGAGTTCCCGATGATCGCCCGGCTGGTCAGCGGGCGTCGCCAGCCCGACGCCACGTTGTTGGGCCCCGGCGACGACGCCGCGGTGGTGCGTGCCGGTGACGGGCGCACGGTGGTCTGCACCGACATGCTGGTGGCCGACCGGCATTTCCGGTTGGACTGGTCCACCCCGCACGACGTCGGGCGCAAGGCGATCGCGGCCAACGCCGCCGACATCGCCGCGATGGGGGCGTATCCGACCGCGTTCGTCGTCGGGTTCGGCGCTCCGGCGCACACCCCGGCCGCCCACCTCGCCGAGGTCGCCGACGGAATGTGGGCGGAGGCCGCGCCGCTGTCGGCCGGCATCGTCGGCGGCGACCTGGTGCAGTGCGACCGTTGGGTGGTGTCGGTGACGGCGCTCGGGGACCTGCGTGGCCGGCCCCCGGTGTTGCGCTCGGGAGCCACCGCCGGGGCGGTGATCGCGGTCGCCGGGGAGCTGGGTCACTCGGCTGCCGGATATGCGCTGTGGGACAACGGTATTGATGGTACTGGCGAATTCGACGAATTACGTCGTCGTCATCTCGTGCCTCGGCCGCCCTATCAGCAGGGTCCGGTGGCCGCTGCGGCCGGCGCGGTCGCGATGACCGACGTCTCCGACGGCCTACTCGCCGACGTCGGGCACCTCGCCGCCGAATCCGGGGTCGACATCGACCTGTCGCGCGCCGCGCTGGATCACGACCATGCCGCCCTGCGCCCTGCGGCCGCCACGGTCGGCGTCGACGCCTGGACCTGGGTGCTCGGCGGGGGAGAAGACCACGCGCTGGTGGCGGCCTTCGCCGAGGACATCCCGCCCGGCTGGCGCCGGATCGGTGTGGTGCGTGCCGGAACGGGGCGGGTCCTGATCGACGGGGCGCCACCGACTGCACCCGGCGGCTGGCAGTCCTTCGACGGCCCGGGGGAGCGGCGATGACCTCCGTCGACGAGGTCGAGTTCTCCACCGCGGTGGCCCGGGTGGATCGTGAGTGGCTGTGGCAGGAACTGACCGCGCACACTTACTGGGCGAAATACCGCACCCGCGCGATGTTCGACCGGCAACTCGACTGCGCGTGGCGGATCGTCGGCGCCTACCGCGTCGGTGACGGTCAGATGGTGGGGTTCTGCCGGGCCTTCTCCGACGAAGTCGCCATGCATGGCCTACCTCGCCGACGTGTACGTCTGTGCCGCGCAACGGGGCCGCGGTATCGGTCAGAAGCTGATACGCGTGATGATCGACGACGGGCCGGGGCGCGACTTCCGGTGGATGCTGCACACCGCCGACGCGCACCGGCTGTACGCCGCGTTCGGGTTCACCGCACCGGATTCGATGTTCATGGAGCGTCCGCCACGACTGCCCCACGTCCGGTGAGTCTCGACGGCGCTCGGACCGGTATCGAGGCGGTCGAGCGATGCCTGCCTCTTCGCGTGGTGACTTTCGCGGCCCGCGGCCGGCACCTCAGATTTGGTTGGGTGGTATCCATTCGGGAAATTGGGGTTTCACCGGTTCGCGTGCGACTTCCGATGATGACCAAGGCTGCGACCGGGGTTGTAGTTCGGGGAGTTGGGATGTCTGCCAGTCGAAACAGTCGGTGGGAATGTCATCGTAGAAAAACAGTTCCCAGATCCGGGCGATGTGCCAGGTGGTGAACACATTCCACGATGGTGGCATCTGTGCCCCCGGGTTGGGCATGTTCGGGTCATCGTCGATGAGGCTGGTCAGCCCGGAATCTGGATTCGGGTTGGACAGTTCGATTTCGGTCGCGAACAGTTTGGCAACGTTCCACCAGCCAGACATGTTGTTGTCAGGCGTCAGAATGTGATAACTGCACACGAGTGCGGAGATCGTCGTTGCGTCGGCTGACACCGACAGGTCAGCGAGGTGATAATAGTTGGTCATCGGTGTATCAGCGTCGTCGCGCCACGGCGGTTCCGCTTGTGAGGTGGTGCCGAACCGGTAGTTGGGGTCGTATTGGGGGTCTTTGGGCCCGCCGATGGCATTGAGGTATCCGGGGAAGGTCTTGTCTGGGCCGTAGACCCGCGTGAGGTATTGGCCTTCTTGGGTTGCGCGTACCAATTCAGCCGGCCGTGACAACAGATCGATTCCCGGTGCGGCGGACCACACCGAGGTAAAAGGCGGGTGGAGCTGGTCTACCGCGGGTGGTGGTTCCGATGTCGTGGGTGGTTGCGACGACCGTTCCGGCGACCATGTGCATCCGGCGGCGACCACGGTCAACGCGAACGCGATCGCGATAGCACGCCGGTTCATCGCGATAATGGAGTGGGGTGTTGAAGAACATCGGAGTGGCCGTTGCGGAACGCTTGGCTTTGACCTGTGCTCGGCGACGCATCCAACATGGCCTGGTAGGCGGCAGCCATGCTGACCTCGCCTATTCCATGTCGGCCGGCAATCTTCAATGCGTCACTGGGCTCCGGACCGACATAGAACTGCTTCAGCGCATCGGCTCCCACGGTGACATGCAGCAGGTTCGCAAACTTCCCATACGGCAGCAACCCGACGCCCATTTTGCCCAACTTAATCAGCGACTCATCCTTGAATGGTACCTGCAGCCGTCAGATGCCCACGGGTCTGCTGCACGCTCAGGTGACAGTTGCGGTCACGCGGCCTGGCTGGCCGGTGTGGTCATGATTGCTTCGAATTCGATCGGGGTCAACCGTCCTGCCACGACTGCCTCACGTCCGGTGATCGGTGACCCAGTACCCTCTGCTCGACACCGCAACCCCACTGCGATTGGCGCCCACATGACTTCACTGCACGAACGGCACGACGACGGGCCGGGCCGCCGGTGAGTGCGCGACCGCTGGGTGAGCTCGTCGAGTCGGGCTGGGCTGCGGCCCTGGCCCCGGTCGCCGAGCGGGTGACCGCGATGGGGCAGTTCCTGCGGGAGGAGAACGCCGCCGGCCGCGGCTATCTGCCGGCCGGGGAGAACGTGTTGCGCGCGTTCACCACGCCGTTCGACTCGGTGCGCGTCCTCATCGTCGGTCAGGACCCGTACCCGACACCGGGGCACGCGGTGGGCCTGAGTTTCTCGGTGGCCCCGCAGGTGCGGCCGCTGCCCCGCAGTCTGGCCAATATCTTCACCGAGTACAGCGCCGACCTGGGTCTTCCGCCGCCGTCGTGCGGGGATCTGACCCCGTGGACCAGTCAGGGGGTGCTGCTGCTCAACCGGGTGTTGACAGTGGCTCCGGGAACGCCCGCGTCGCACCGCGGCAAGGGGTGGGAGGCGGTCACCGACTGCGCGATCCGGGCGCTGGCCGACCGGGAGCGCCCGCTGGTGGCGATCCTGTGGGGCCGCGACGCCGCGACGGTCAAGCCGGTGCTCGCCGGCGGGCACTGCGTGGCGATCGAATCGCCGCATCCCTCCCCGCTGTCGGCGTCGCGGGGGTTCTTCGGGTCGCGTCCGTTCAGCCGCGCCAATGAGGCCCTCGCCCGGCTGGGCGCCGAGCCCGTCGACTGGCGGCTGCCGTAGCCGCGGGAGCACCGGCGCGGTGCCGGCCCCTACCCGCGGGCCAGCGTGAGGCCGCGCTCGGCCAGCGCCGGGCCGAGCAGGTCGACGACCACCCAGTGCCGATCCGGATCGGTGCCGGTCACCACGCCGAGGTTCGCGGTGACGCCGTCGATCTCGACGGTGACCGGCGACCCCAAGATCAGGGTGTACACCGGTGGCGGATCGGCGTCGGGGTCGTCGGCGGCGACGACGACCCGCTGCACGGTCGCCGGCATCGTCGCCAGCTCCGGGGTGGTCGCCGGATCCAGGATGTGCCCGGTCACCGTGGTTCCGGAGAAACTCGTCCAGGTCGCGGTCGCGTCCCGGTGGAACACCTCGTCGGGATGCTGCACGTCCCGCGCCGGGACCGGCCGCCCGCGCACCGTTGTCGCCACCGGTAGCGCCCACTCGCCGGCCTGCGGCCCGAAGACCGCCACCGGCGAGAACGGCAGGCGCCACGGCGGGTCGACGGTGTCGGGCACGCCGGGGCGCAGATAGCTGATCACGCCGATGCGTTGCTCGCCGACCTCGTCGGTCCGCTCACCGGGTGCGGGGCGGGTCACCGACACCGCGGCGTGGGGGTCGCCGTGGGCGCACTGAGCGGCGGTGAGGAACCGGGTGATGTGCGTCCCATCGGTGACCGCGAACCCGGCCTGGCAGATGCGGGTGGGGTCGGTGCGGTCCTCACCGAGCATGATCGGGGCGCCGGGGGTCAGCACCGCCACCGGGGCGGTGTAAAGCCGAGCGGAGTTGACCGGGGGCGGCAGCGGCCCGAAGGTCATGCTGGCGGGGGTGCCGGTGTGCGGTGGCGGGCGGTCGTCGGGCCCGGTGCCGCAGCCGACCAGGGTCACGAGCAGCGCAACGCCCAGTGCTGCGCGGGGACCGAGGCGCGGGGTCATCCCCCTACGGTAGGGCCGGTTAGCGGCCCCGGGGCACGCGATTTGCGGTCGCCGCGACGCGCCCGCCGACCGCGGTGGGGCGGCTCAGCCGCGGCCGACCTTGCCGGCCTTGAGGCAGGAGGTGCAGACGTTCATCCGCTGCTTGTTGCCGCCCGGACGGGACACGGCGCGCACCGTCTGGATGTTGGGGTTCCAGCGACGGCTGTGGCGACGGTGCGAGTGCGACACCGACTTACCGAAGCCCGGGCCCTTGCCACAGATATCGCACACGGCAGCCATTGCTAACACTCCTCGAAAACGTCTGCTTGAGGGCCCGGTTCCTGCTAGCCCTGTCGTCTTGTCGTCACGCCGCCACCGGGCCAGCGACCCGAAGGGTGGCCCGACAACCTGACCAGAATAGCGGCCACCGCCCGAACTGCCAAAACCATCCACACCCGGGCCTGCCGGTGGGCCCCTTGCGCCGGGTTTCGTCGTGCCCACTGGCTAGGCTGGCGCCCACCGACGGCGCGAGGAGGGGTTCGGCGATGGGCGCACGCGTGCTCGACGGCGCTGCTCTGCGGGACTGGGCGCACACCGCCGTCGGTGACCTGCTCACCCACGCCGACGAGATCAACCGGCTCAATGTGTTCCCGGTCGCCGATTCCGACACCGGCACCAACATGCTGTTCACGCTGCGCTCGGCGTTGGCCGAGGCCAACACCGCCGCCGGTGCGGGGGACCTGACGCGGGTCGCCGCCGCGCTGTCGGTCGGTGCGCTGCACGGGGCGCGGGGCAACTCCGGGGTCATCCTGTCGCAGATCCTGCGCGGGCTGGCCGAGGTCACCGCCGAAACCCCGGCGACGACCGCCCTGGACGTCGCCACGCTGGGGGCCGCGCTGCGCCGCGGGGTGCGGTTGACGATCGCGTCGATGGGCGGGCGCGAGATCCCCGGCACGATCGTGTCGGTGCTGGCGGCCGCCGCCGCGGCCGCCGAGGCGTGCGCCGCCGAACGCGCCGGGCTGGGGGCCGCGCTGCTCAGCGCCGGTGAGGCCGCGGCGACCGCGCTGGACGCCACCCCGGGGCAGTTGCCGGCGCTGGCCGAGGCCGGTGTGGTCGACGCCGGCGGGCGGGGACTGGTGGTGTTGCTCGATGCGCTGTCGGCGACGGTCACCGGCCAGGTCCCGGTGCGCCGGTCCTACGAGCCCGCCCGGCGCGTCGAGGAGCCGACCGCCGCCGCGCCGGGCCCGCGGTTCGAGGTGATGTACCTGCTCGCCGACTGCGTCCCGGCCGCGGCGGAGGCGCTGCGCACCGAACTGGACAGGCTCGGCGAGTCGGTGGCGATCGCCGCCGCCGGCGGCGCCGACGGGTACTCGGTGCACGTGCACACCGACGATGCCGGCGCCGCGGTCGAGGCGGGGCTGGCGGCCGGGCGGCTCAGCCGCATCCAGATCTCCGGGTTGGCCGGCGCCCCGGCCGCCGGCAGCTGGGCGCGCGAACGTGCGGTGCTCGCCGTCGTCGACGGCGACGGCGCGGCCCAGTTGTTCGGCGCGGAGGGGGCCGGCGTGCTGCGTGCCGGGGAGCAGCCCGTCAGCGCCCAGCAGCTGCTGCGCGCCGTCGTCGACACCGGCGCCGCGCAGGTGCTGGTGCTGCCCAACGGGTTCGTCGCCGCCGAGGAACTCGTCGCCGGCTGCACCGCCGCCAACGGGTGGGGTATCGACGTGGTGCCGCTGCCGACCGGCTCCATGGTGCAGGGGCTGGCCGCCCTGGCCCTGCATGACCCGACCCGGCAGGTGGTCGACGACGGGTTCACGATGGCCCGCGCCGCCGCCGGCGCCCGCTACGGTTCGGTGCGCATCGCCGCCGAGGAGGCGCTGACCTGGGCCGGTCCCTGCCGCGCCGGCGACGGCCTCGGGATCGCCAGTGGTGAGGTGCTCATCGTCGCCGCCGACGCGCGCACCGCCGCGGTCGGGCTGATCGACCTGCTGTTGGGTTCGGGTGGGGAGCTGGTGACGGTGCTCGTCGGCGCCGGGCTCGCCGATCGGGAGGCGAGCGAGGAGGTGCTGCGTCGGCATGTGCACGACGCCCACCCGGGCACCGAGCTGATGATCTACCACACCGGCCACCGCGGTGACGTGTTGTTGATCGGGGTGGAGTAACGGTGGCCGCACTCGGCGACCGCTTGGATTTCGTCGTCGGCGCCAAGGCCGCCGGCCAGCTCGCCGAAGTGTTCGACATCCGTACCGTCGACGGGCTGCTGCGCCACTACCCGCGCAACTACGCCATCGCCGGCGGCGTGGTGCGCGACCTCAGCGACGGCCGCCCCGAACCCGGCGAGCACATCACCATCGTCGACATCATCACCAGCTCGAAACTGGAGAAGCCGCGGAACCCCACCGCGCGCACCGGCAGCCGGTTCCTGCGGATCACGCTCGGCCGCGCGGGGACCACGGTGACCGCGACGTTCTTCAACGCCAAGAAGTGGATCGCCGATCAGCTGGCGACCGGCACCCGGGTGATGCTGTCCGGGGAGGTGCACTACTACCGCGGTGCTCTGCAGCTTCGCCACCCCGATTTCCTGGTCCTCGATGCCACATCCGGACCCCACCGGGGCAGCCGCGCCCTCAAACGGATCGCCGAGGCGTCCGAGGCCGTCTCCGGGGAGGTGGTGCAGGCCGAGTTCGAGCGCTCCTGCTACCCGATCTACCCGGCCAGCGTGAAACTGCAGAGCTGGGACATCTTCAACTGCGTGCGCCAGGTGCTCGAGGTGCTCGATCCGGTGCTCGACCCGCTGCCCGAGCAGCTGCGCGAACGCCTCGGGCTGCTCAGTGAGGACGCGGCGCTGCGGGCGGTGCATCTGTCCGAAGACCCCGACCTGCGTGAGCGCGCCCGCAACCGACTCGCCTTCGACGAAGCCGTCGCGCTGCAGTGGGCGCTGGTGCGGCGCCGCCACAGCGAATTGTCCCGCTCCGGCCCGCCCTCCCCGGCCCGGCCCGCCGGTCGCGCCGCGGCGCTGGAAGCCGCGTTGCCGTTCACCCTGACCGCCGGGCAGCGGTCGGTGCTCGAGGTGATCTCCGGCGAGCTCGCCGAACACCGCCCGATGAACCGCCTGCTGCAAGGCGAGGTCGGATCCGGCAAGACGATCGTGTCGGTGTTGGCGATGCTGCAGGTGGTCGACGCCGGCTACCAGTGCGCGCTGTTGGCGCCCACCGAGGTCCTCGCAGCGCAGCACCGCGACTCGATCACCGCGGCGCTGGGGCCGATGGCGCTCGGCGGCCAACTCGGCGCCACCGACGACGCGATCGCGGTGGCCCTGTTGACCGGGTCGATGAGCGCCGCCCAGAAGAAGCAGGTGCGCGCCGAGATCAGCAGCGGTGCAGCGTCGATCGTGATCGGCACGCACGCCCTGTTGCAGGACAGTGTTCAGTTCCACGGGCTCGGCATGGTCGTCATCGACGAACAACACCGGTTCGGTGTCGAGCAACGTGATCAATTGCGCGCCAAGGCCCCCGACGGCATCACGCCGCACCTGCTGGTGATGACCGCCACCCCGATCCCGCGCACGGTGGCGCTCACCGTCTACGGCGACTTGGAGACTTCGACGTTGCGTGAACTGCCGCGCGGACGTCAACCGATCACCTCCCGAACGATTTTCGCGGGGGAGAAACCCGATTGGCTTGTGCGCGCTTGGAATCGAATTCGTGAGGAGGTGGCCGCCGGCCGGCAGGCCTATGTGGTGACCTCCCGCATCGATGACAGTGACACCGCCGATCAGGGATCGGGGGGTGACGTCGACGAGACCGGCGGGCGGCCCCCGGTGACCGCGGTCGACGGGTTCACCCGGCTGTCCGCCGGGGCGCTGGCCGGCCTGCGTCTCGGGCTGATGCACGGGCGGCTCTCCGCCGAGGACAAAGACGCCGTGATGTCGGCGTTTCGTGACGGCACGATCGACGTGTTGGTCTGCACCACGGTGATCGAGGTCGGAGTCGACGTGCCCAACGCCACCGTCATGGTCGTGATGGACGCCGACCGGTTCGGGATCAGCCAGCTGCACCAGCTGCGCGGCCGGGTCGGCCGCGGGGCCCATCCGAGCCTGTGCCTGCTGGTCAGCTGGGTGAATCCGCGTTCCCGCCCGGGACAACGGTTGACCGCGGTGGCCGACACCCTCGACGGCTTCGCGTTGGCGGACCTGGATCTGCGCGAACGTGGCGAGGGAGATGTGCTGGGGCGCAATCAATCCGGAAAGTCAATGAAACTACCCCTGCTGTCACTGGCCGAGCACGGCGAGCTGATCGAGAAGGCCCGGCAGTTCTGTGTGCAGACCCACGACCGCGACCCGCAGAACCGGGCCCTGGAGGCGCTGGCGGCCCGGTTCACCGAGACCGATGCCATCGAGTATCTGGACAAGGCGTGAGCATGACCGCCGAACGCCGCAGACTGATCTGGCTGGTCGTGTTGGCGGCGACCGCGGTGCTGGTGGCCTATCAGACGGTCAGCGCCGAGCGTTCCCCGGCCGCGCACGCCGGTCTGCGCCCGCCGAGCGTGATCGCCGGCACCGACGTGTTGGCCGGCCTGCCGGTGTGGCCGGCCCGACCCCACCGCTACGACTACCGCCGGGCCGCGTTCGGGCAGGCCTGGGACGACGACAACGACGCCCCCGGCGGGCGCAACGGCTGCGACACCCGCAACGACATCCTCAACCGTGACCTGGTGCAGATCACCGCGGTGGCGACCACGCGGTGCCCGCACGCGGTGGCCACCGGGGTGCTGCACGACCCGTACAGCAACGCCACCGTGGCGTTCACCCGCGGGGCGCACACCGGCCAGGCGGTACAGATCGATCACCTGGTGCCCCTGGCCTACGCCTGGGATATGGGAGCCTACGACTGGCCGGCGGGGCAGCGGCGCCGATTCGCCAACGACCCGGCCAACCTGCTGGCCGTGGCCGGGGCGCCCAACCAGGACAAGGGCGACTCCCCACCGGCGGGCTGGATGCCGCCGAACACCGCATTCGCCTGCCAGTACGCGATGCAGTTCGTCGCGGTGCTGCGCGGCTACCGCCTGCCGGTCGACGCGGCGTCGGTGCCGGTGCTGCGGGAGGCGGCGAGCACCTGCCCGGCCGGGTGACTCACGCGCTGAGCGCCGCCAGCGCCTGCTCGAGGTCTGCGATGAGGTCGGCGGGATCCTCCAGCCCGATCGAGAGCCGGACCAAGCCGTCGCTGATGCCGCGCGCGGCGCGCTCGGCGGCGGGCATCCCGTGGTGGCTGGTGGTGATCGGCTGGGTGACCAGGCTCTCCACCCCGCCCAGGCTGCCGGCGATCGAGAACAGGCGCAGCCGGTCGACGACCGCGGCGGTGGCGGTGGCGTCGGCGTCGAGCACGAAGCTGAGCATGCCGCCGTGGCCGCGCATCTGCTTGTCCACCACAGTTTTCGCCGTCCCGGTCGCCAGTCCCGGATAGTTGACCGCCACCACCGCGGGATGCCCGGCGAGGAAGGCCGCCACCGCGGCGGCGCTGCTGTTGTGGCGGGCCACCCGGACCGGCAGTGACCGCAGTGAGCGGGCCAGCAGCGAGGCCACCTCGGGGGCGATCATCTGGCCCAGGTTCTTGCGCCAGAACGCCACCGGCGCCAGCAGTTCCGCCGAACCCATCAACGCCCCGGCGGTCAGATCGGAATGCCCGCCGAGATATTTCGTCGCCGAGTGCATGACCAAATCCGCCCCGTGGGCCAGCGGATTCTGGTTGACCGGGGTGGCGAAGGTGTTGTCGATGAGCGTCAGGGCGCCCGCCGCCCGCGCCTGTGCGCTGATCGCGGCGATGTCGAGCACCCTCAACGTCGGATTCGACGGGGTCTCGAAGAACACCACGCGGGTGGCATCCGAGCACACCTCGGTGAGGCGGTCGAGGTGCTCGGCGGGCAGAAACGTGGTGGTGATGCCCAGGTGCGGCAGATTCTCGGTGAGCAGCTCATAGGTGCCGCCGTAAAGGTCGCCGACGCAGACGATCTGCTCGCCGGCGCGGGTGTGGGCCAACAGCGCCGCCGAGATCGCCGCCATGCCCGCGGAGAACGCCAACGCCGTCTGTGCGCCCTCCAAGTCGGCGAGCTTGGCCTCGGTCGCCACCACCGTCGGATTGCCGCCGTAGCGGGTGTACAGGGCGCCCGCGGTGCGCTCCTCGATGACGTCGAGCAGCTCGGCGGTGCGGGCGAACGCGAACGTCGAGTGCGGATAGATCGGCGGGTGGATGGCCCCGTGCGCGTCGCGGTGATCGCCGGCGTGCACGGCGCGGGTGCCCAGCCCCGGACCACCGTCGTCACGCGGGTGCTCGGTCATCGGTGCTACTGACCGGTCCTACTGACCGGTGTAGGTGAGCGGATCGGGACGCACCCGGGTTCCGTCGTTGAGCCCGTTGAGGGTGTTCATGTGCTCCTCGGCGAGTTCGAAATCGAACACGTCGAGGTTGCCGGCGATCCGCTGCGGGTCGGTGGACCGGAACACCACCGCGTTACCCAACTGCAGGTTCCAGCGCAACAGCACCTGGGCGGGGCTGCGCTGGTATTCGGCGGCCACCGCGGCGACGGTCTCGTTGTCGAGCAACGCACCGTTGGCCAGCGGACTGTAGGACTGGGTGACCACGGCGTGCTCGGCGTTGGCCTCCCGCAGCTCCTGCTGGTTGAGCAGCGGGTGCAGCTCGACCTGGTTGACCGCCGGGGTGGCGAACGTCAGGTCGATCACCGTGCTCAGCAGGTCGGCGGTGAAGTTCGACACCCCGATCGACACGGCGTGACGGTCCTCGGCCAACGTCATCATCCCGCCGAAGCTGTCGACGTAGGTGCCCAGGGCCGGCGCGGGCCAGTGCACCAGGTACAGGTCGACGTAGTCCAAGCCGAGCCGCTCCAAGCTGGCCATACAGGCCTGCTGGCTGCTGGTGAACCCCTGGTCGGCGATCGCCAGCTTGGTGGTCACGAACAACTCGGCACGCGGGATCCCGGACGCCGCGATCGCCCGGCCGACACCGGCCTCGTTGCCGTACACCGACGCGGTGTCGATGAGGCGCGCCCCGGCCTGCAATGCCGCGGCCACGGCGTGCTCGGCCTGGTCGTCGGAGAGTTCGCCGACGCCGACACCCAACACCGGCATGGTGTTGCCGTCATTGAGCCCGATCGTGGGGATATCGGTTGCCATCTCACCTGCCTGTGACAAATTGGTCTTCGTGGTACCTCCGTGCCCGGGCGCGTGCCCGGGCCGGTTTGCGGACTCACGATATCGGGTTCGCGTCGTCCGTCGTCAACAAGGGAGCAGCGATGATGCCAACTCTGCCTGGCCTGCGGGTGCCCGACCGGTGGAAAGACCGCCTGACCGGGGTGGGGGCCAAGGTGTTGCCGCGCCTGCCCGGCGCGCTGAAATGGCTGCTGACCGGGGGACGCGCGGTCACCATCGACGGCAACACCCTGGATCGGACCGTGCAGGTGATGCTGAGCTCGCAGGCGATGATGGGGGTCGACGGGCTGGTCGTCGACGAAGACGTCGCGGCCTCACGGGCGGCGACGCAGGCGCTGACCGCGGCGTTGAGCGGCCCGGAGATCTATGTCGGCACCGCTGCGGTGACCATTCCCGGCCCCGCCGGTCCGATCGCCGCCCGCCACTACCGGCCGGCCGGCGACGGGGTGGCGCCGCTGCTGGTGTTCTACCACGGCGGCGGATGGGTCATCGGGGATCTGGAGTCCCACGACATGATCTGCCGGCTGGTCTGCCGTGACGCCGGGATCCATGTGCTCTCCGTCGACTACCGTCGCGCCCCCGAACATCCCGCCCCCGCGGCGGCCGAGGACGCTCTCGCGGCCTTCACCTGGGCGGTGCAGCACGCCGGTGAGCTCGGCGCCGACCCCGAGCGGGTCGCCGTCGGCGGCGACAGCGCCGGGGGCAACCTGGCGGCGGTCGTCGCCCAGCAGGCCCGCGACGCCGGCGGCCCCGCGCCGGTGCTGCAGTGGCTGCTCTACCCGGCCACCGACTTCACCGCGGTGACCCGCTCGCGCACCCTGTTCGCCTCCGGGTTTCTGCTGACCAAGGCCGACATGGACTGGTTCGAGGCGAACTACATCGACGGCTCGGGGCTGGAGCGCACCGATCCGCGGGTCTCCCCGGCGCTCGCGGCCGACCTGTCCGGATTGGCACCGGCGTTGATCGTGACCGCCGGTTTCGATCCGCTGCGCGACGAGGGCGACCGGTACGCGGCGGCGCTGCGCGACGCCGGTAACCGCGTCGATCACCGCCGGATGCGATCACTGACCCACGCCTTCGCCAACCTCGTCGCTCTCGGCGGGGGCAGTGCGGCCGGCATGAGTGAGGTGGTCTCGGCATTGCGCGCGCACCTGAGCCGGACCTGACCGGCGCGGTTGCCACGCCGGTACGCTGTCCACGACACTGTCGACCGATCATCACCGCCCAACCAGGAAGCCGAGCACACCTGTGTCGAAAAAACCCAAGCGTCCCGCGGGCTACGACCTCAAGGCCGCCGACCGGCGACGCAACCATGCGATCCAGATCGGCATGACCGCGGTCGTGGTGCTGTTCGCGCTCGGCATCGTCGGCTACATCGTGATGCTCAACAGCAAAAAGCCCGAGGCGGGCCAGGCCATCCGCGTGGTCTCCGAACAGGTGATCACCGCGGACGACTCCGATCAGCCCAAGGTCGTGCTCTCGATCTACGAGGACTTCCTCTGCCCCGGCTGCGGCAACTTCGAACGCAACTACGGCAAGACGATCAGCAAACTGGTCGACATCGGTGCGGTCGCGGTGGACTACCACCCGGTGAACATCCTGAGCAAGCAGGGCCGCGACAACTACTCCGGGCGGGCCGGTGCGGCCGCGTTCTGCGTCGCCGACGAGTCGATGGAGGCTTTCGAGCGGTTCCACGCCGCGCTCTACACCAAAGAACTGCAGCCCGACGAGTTGGCCGCCAGCTTCCCCGACAACGCCCGGCTGATCGAGCTGGCCCGGCAGGCCGGCGCCGCCGGCGGCGTGCGGGACTGCATCAACAGCGGCAAGTACCTCAAGCTCGTCGACGGGATGGCCGCCGCCGGCAAGATCCAGGCGACCCCCACCGTCCGGATCAACGGCGAGGACTACAGCCCGAAGAGCCCGGCGGCGCTGGTCGACAAGGTCAAGAGCATCGTCGGCGACGTTCCCGGCATCGCCGAGGCCGCGGCGGTCGCCCCGGCAAAGCCCGCCGCGTGAGCACGCCGGCACCCGCCGAGAGCGCGCCACCGCCGGCGCCGACCCCGACCGGGGTGATTGCCGGCGCGCCCGGGGCGTGGTGGGTGCTGTGCGGCGGGGTGATCGGGCTGATCGCCTCGATGGCGCTGACGGTGGAGAAGGTGCGCCTGCTCGCCGACGCCGATTACGTCCCGTCGTGCAGCCTCAACCCGGTGTTGTCCTGTGGGTCGGTGATGGCGACGCCGCAGGCCGGTGTGCTGGGTTTTCCCAATCCGCTGATCGGGATCGCGGCATTCACCGTTGTGGTGGTCACCGGTGTCCTCGCGGTCACGAAAGTGCCGCTGCCGCGCTGGTATTGGCGCGGTGTCACCGCCGGTGTGTTTCTCGGCGCGGTGTTCGTGCACTGGCTGATCTTTCAGAGCCTGTACCGCATCGGTGCGCTCTGCCCCTATTGCATGGTGGTGTGGGCGGTCACCATGACGCTGCTGGTGGTGTTGGCATCCATCGCAGGCGCGGGCGGGTCCGGACACAAATATTTGCAGATTGTGCACCGGTGGCGTTGGACGTTGACTGCGTTATGGTTCATCGGGCTGGCTCTGTTGATTTTCCTCCGTTTCCAGGATTATTGGCTCACCCTGATCTAAGGCTGGTTGTGGGGCCGGTTCCGATCCGCGGTCTGCGGCGCTGACGAGAACAACGGGTTCGAAGGAGTTGGGGGAGTTGGAGGACGTTGGAGGGCTACCGGTGATCTCCAAGGTGTTGGTCGCCAACCGCGGTGAGATCGCCATCCGGGCGTTTCGCGCCGCCAACGAACTCGGTGTCGCCACCGTGGCGGTCTACCCGTACGAGGACCGCAACTCGATGCACCGGCTCAAAGCCGACGAGTCCTACCAGATCGGGGAGGAGGGCCACCCGGTCCGCGCCTACCTGTCGGTGGCCGACATCGTCGCCACGGCACGGCGCTGCGGCGCCGACGCCATCTACCCCGGCTACGGGTTCTTGTCGGAGAACCCCGAACTCGCCGCGGCCTGCGACGCTGCGGGCATCACGTTCGTCGGCCCGCGCGCCGATGTTCTGGAGTTGGCCGGCAACAAGTCGCGGGCCATCGCCGCCGCCCGGGAAGCCGGTCTGCCGGTGCTGGCCTCCTCGGAGCCGTCGGCGTCGGTGGACGAGCTGCTCAGCGCGGCCGAGCAGATGACGTTCCCGTTGTTCGTCAAGGCCGTCGCCGGTGGCGGGGGCCGCGGGATGCGGCGGGTGAGCGACCTCGACGCGCTGCGCGAGGCGATCGAGGCAGCCAGCCGCGAAGCCGAATCGGCGTTCGGTGACCCGACGGTCTACCTGGAGCAGGCGGTGATCAACCCGCGCCACATCGAGGTGCAGATCCTCGCCGACACCCACGGCAACGTGATCCACCTCTACGAGCGGGACTGCAGCGTGCAGCGCCGCCACCAGAAGGTGGTCGAACTGGCGCCCGCGCCGAACCTCGACCCTGAGGTGCGGGAGAAGATCTGCGCCGACGCGGTGGCCTTCGCCCGCCACATCGACTACAGCTGTGCGGGCACCGTGGAGTTCCTGCTCGACGAGCGCGGCCACCACGTGTTCATCGAGATGAACCCGCGGATCCAAGTCGAGCACACCGTCACCGAGGAGATCACCGACGTCGACCTGGTCTCCTCGCAGCTGCGCGTCGCGGCCGGGGCGTCACTGGCCGATCTGGGCCTGAGCCAGGAGGCGATCGCGCCGCACGGCGCGGCCCTGCAGTGCCGGATCACCACCGAGGACCCCGCCAACGGTTTTCGGCCCGACACCGGCCGTATCAGCGCCTACCGCAGCCCCGGCGGCGCCGGCATCAGGCTCGACGGCGGGACCAATCTGGGCGCGGAGATCACCGCACATTTCGACTCGATGTTGGTCAAACTCACTTGTCGCGGAAGGGATTTCCAGACCGCGGTGGCCCGCGCGCGACGTGCGGTGTCCGAGTTCCGGATCCGCGGGGTCGCCACGAACATCCCCTTTCTGCAGGCCGTTCTCGACGACCCGGATTTTCAGGCCGGCCACATCACGACGTCGTTCATCGAGGAGCGTCCCGCGCTCCTGACCGCCCGCACATCGGCCGACCGCGGCACCAAGATCCTCAACTATCTGGCCGACGTCACCGTCAACACCCCGCACGGATCGCGGCCGTCGACGGTGTACCCACACGACAAACTGCCCGAGGTGGACCTGTCGGCACCGCCACCGGACGGGTCGCGGCAACGGCTGAACGCGTTGGGGCCCGAGGGTTTTGCCCGGTGGCTGCGTGACAGCCGGGCCGTGGCGGTGACCGACACGACGTTTCGGGACGCCCACCAGTCGCTGCTGGCCACCCGGGTGCGCACCAGCGGGTTGTCGCGGGTGGCGCCCTATTTGGCACGCACCATGCCCGAGTTGTTGTCGGTCGAATGCTGGGGTGGGGCCACCTACGATGTGGCGCTGCGGTTCCTCAAGGAGGACCCGTGGGAGCGGCTGGCCACGCTGCGCGAGGCCATCCCCAACATCTGCCTGCAGATGCTGCTGCGCGGGCGCAACACCGTCGGGTACACCCCGTATCCGGAGCTGGTGACCTCGGCGTTCGTCGCCGAGGCCGCCACGACCGGGATCGACATCTTCCGCATCTTCGACGCGCTGAACAACGTCGACTCGATGCGCCCGGCCATCGACGCGGTGCGCGAGACCGGATCAGCGGTCGCCGAAGTCGCCATGTGCTACACCGGTGACCTCTCCGATCCCGGTGAGTCGCTCTACACCCTGGACTACTACCTGCGCCTGGCGGAGCGGATCGTGGAGGCCGGCGCCCACGTGCTGGCGATCAAGGACATGGCCGGGCTGCTGCGGCCCCCGGCGGCGGCCACCCTGGTCACCGCGTTGCGCAGCCGCTTCGACCTGCCGGTGCACGTGCACACCCACGACACCCCCGGCGGGCAACTCGCCACCTACGAGGCGGCCTGGCAGGCCGGTGCCGACGCCGTCGACGGTGCGGCCGCCCCGCTGGCCGGCACCACCAGCCAACCGGCGTTGAGTTCGATCGTCGCCGCCGCCGCCCACACCGACTACGACACCGGCCTGTCGCTGTCGGCGGTCTGCGACCTCGAGCCCTACTGGGAGGCGCTGCGCAAGGTCTACAGCCCGTTCGAATCGGGGCTGCCGTCACCGACCGGGCGGGTCTACACCCACGAGATCCCCGGCGGCCAGCTGTCCAACCTGCGCCAGCAGGCCATCGCGCTGGGCTTCGGCGACCGGTTCGAGGAGATCGAGGCCAACTACGCCGCCGCCGACGCGGTGCTGGGCCGGCTGATCAAGGTGACCCCCACCTCCAAGGTGGTCGGTGACCTCGCGTTGGCGCTGCTCGGTGCCGGTGTCAGCGCCGAAGAGTTCGCCGCCGATCCGGCCCGGGTGGACATCCCCGACTCGGTGATCGGGTTCCTGCGCGGCGAGCTGGGCGAACCCGCCGGTGGCTGGCCGGAGCCGCTGCGCTCCACCGCCCTTGCCGGGCGCGGCCCGGCACGGCCCACCGAGGAACTCTCCGCCGACGACGAGGCGGTCCTGGCCGCGGCGGGTCGACCGCGGCAGGAGGCGCTCAACCGGCTGCTGTTCCCCGGGCCGACCACGGAGTTCGAGGAGCACCGCGAGGCCTACGGCGACACCTCGCAGCTCTCGGCGAACCAGTTCTTCTACGGGCTGCGCCGCGGCGAGGAGCACCGGGTGAAACTCGAACGCGGGGTGGAACTGCTGATCGGCCTGGAAGCCATCTCCGAGCCCGACGAACGCGGCATGCGCACCGTGATGTGCATCATCAACGGCCAGCTGCGCCCGGTGGAGGTTCGTGACCGGTCGATCGCCAGCTCGGCACCGCTGGCAGAGAAGGCCGACCGCGCCCAACCGGGCCACGTGGCCGCGCCGTTTGCCGGGGTGGTCACCGTCGCGGTGGCCGAGGGCGACACGGTGGAGTCCGGCCAGACCATCGCCACCATCGAGGCGATGAAGATGGAGGCCGCCATCACCGCCCCCACCGCCGGCACCGTGGAGCGCATCGCGGTGGCAGAGACCGCCCAGGTGGAAGGCGGCGACCTGCTGGTGGTGCTGAGCTGACCCGCATCATCGCCGGGGCCGCGCGCGGCCGCCGGCTCGCGGTGCCGCCGCGCGGAACCCGGCCCACCAGCGACCGGGTGCGCGAAGCGCTGTTCAACGTGCTGGGCGCGCGGCGCGATTTCGCCGGCCTGACGGTGCTCGACCTCTACGCCGGATCCGGGGCGTTGGGCCTGGAGGCGTTGTCGCGCGGTGCGGCGGCGGTGCGGTTGGTGGAGTCGGATGCGCGGGCCGCGGCGACCATCACCGCGAACATCGCCGCGGTCGACCTGCCCGGCGCGGTGCTGCACCGCGCGCCGGTCGCCGCGGTGTTGGCCGCCGGCACCGACGCCGCGGTCGACCTGGTCTTCGCCGACCCGCCCTACCACGTCGACGGCGACGAACTAGTCCGGATGCTGGGGCTGCTGGTCGACGGTGGCTGGGTCGACCCCGGCGCCCTGGTGGTCTGCGAACGCCCCGCCGGCGGTGCCGCGCTGGCCTGGCCCGACGGCTGGGAGCCCTGGGAGCCGCGGCGCTACGGCGACACCCGCCTGGAGCTGGCCGAACGGCTGGTCGGCGCCGATGACCGGCCCTGATAGCGTCGTGCACCATGAGCGGAGCGGTATGCCCGGGCTCGTTCGACCCGGTGACCCTGGGCCACGTCGACATCCTGGAGCGCGCCGCCGCCCAGTTCGACGAGGTGGTGGCCGCGGTGCTGGTCAACCCGGCCAAAAAGGGGATGTTCGACCTTGATGAGCGGCTGACGATGATCGCCGAGGCCACCGCACACCTGCCCAACGTGCGGGCGGAGTCCGGGCAGGGCCTGGTGGTCGACTTCGTCCGCGAGCGTGGGCTCACCGCGATCGTCAAGGGCCTGCGCACCGGCACCGACTTCGAATACGAGCTGCAGATGGCGCAGATGAACAAACACATCGCCGGGGTGGACACCTTCTTCGTGGCCACCGCCCCGCGGTACTCGTTCGTCTCCTCCTCGCTGGCCAAAGAGGTCGCGTCGATGGGCGGCAACGTCTCCGACCTGCTTCCCGAGCCGGTGAACCGGCGGCTGACCGAGCGACTCGCGCAGCGGTCATAGGCCAGGTGTGTGCAGGCGTCACCGGGATATCGCCAGGCACTTCTCTGCGGACGAGTCAGCCATCCATGATCTGCGCGATGGTGCGCACGCTGGTTACCGTGGTGTTTATGTCTGGCTTCGACTGCCCGCCGGGCGGGTCGAGAACCTACCCCCCTGTTGGATAGTCGCTCACCGGCGGCAGACACGCGGAATCCCCAGCCGTCGGCAAATCCGGACAAGCAGTGGACCGCAGATCTGATGAGGCGTCGGATGTCAGCCCGCGACGGTAAACTCGGCGTCATGTCCAGTGTCGAGCAACCCGAAGAGCCAGTCGTGCGAACCTACACGCCCGATGAGGCAATCCGGCGTGCCCGGCCACTACCTTCCCGCGATCGGCTCGTCATTGAGGATGTGCCCGAGGATGAGTGGGCCGCCTTTCAGGCTGCACTAGCGGGCGCATGACCAACGCCCCGCCATCGGGGGTGGTCGTGGACACGATGGTCGTCAGCTGGCTGTTTGATGACCGTCCCAATCGGCTCGCTGAGCACTACCGCATGCTGATCGGCCCAAGGCCCGTCCTGCTCGCGTTCCAAACCGTGATGGAACTCCGCTATGGAGTTCTGCGCGCCGGGTGGGGCCAACTGCGGCGCCGACGACTCGAATGCCGCATCGCTGAACTGACCGTCGTCGAGCCTGATGATCAGATGATCACCACCTGCGCCACCTTGCGTGCGCACTGCGCAGAGATCGGCCATGCGCTCGCCGGCAAGCTCCATGACGGCGACAGATGGATCGCCGCCGCCGCGATGCGCCTCGGCGTGCCGCTGGTCTCCCATGACGGGATATTCGAGGGAGCACCCGGACTTAAGTGCATCACTGCTATCGGCGACGAATAGCGCCCGTATAGCGAAAGCTAGGTTCGCGGATAGGTCTACCACTGCGATCCCGCTGCCATGATCCGGCAGAGCAATCACACCTACCTCACGTGTCGCAAACAACACCCCATCGCCCTGTCAGCGCTCTAAGCTGGGATTCCGCCGAATTCTACGGCCAAAAACGGCAGAGGCACGCGCCCTGGTGGCAAATCGGGAACCTACCCCCACTTGGGCGGTGGCAGGAACGACCGGAACCGACTTGACTCCCGGCACCCGGCGATGCGTTTCTACAGGCCCCCAGTGGTCCCCACGGATGGCCAATCGAACGCCGGATCGCGCGCAGGTCGTCCAGCGTTGCGGTTGACGAGCCGCGCGTTATCAATCTCGACGAGGATCGCGGCCTGGGTACGCTGCGCAAGTCCGACGACAACCCGCTCCTGGCACTGACTCGCGGTCGGTATGGTTTGCCCTAGAAGCGTACGTACAGGTACCGTACGTTGAAGTTGGTCAGTTAAGGGGATGTTGTCGTGGCAGTCAAAGCGAAGCGCTTCGAACTTCGCGCGGAGGAGGCAACCCTGGACCGCATCCAGCTAGCCGCCAACGTTGTGCATGAGCAGACCTCGGAGTTCGTCCGGAAAGCTGCGATCCAGCGTGCCGAGGACATCTTGCGCCAAGAACTGTTAACGGTGATGGATCCCGAACAGTTCGACAAGCTGATGTCCTCACTCGATGCCGCCGACGCCGCACCACGACTTGCGGCAGCCGCACGCAAGCCTGCGGCGTTCAAGCGGCGTTGAGCAAATGTTCGAGTCCGGGCGGCTCGACGACGCACACACGCTGGAAGGGTTCGACTGCGGCAATGAGTCACTGAACTGCTGGCTGATCAAACAGGCTCGCCGCGCGGACAGCAGCGGAGTAGCGCACGTTTACGTGTGGACCCCGCGCGGGGAGCCGAAGGTCTGCGCCTATTTCGCCATCTGTCCCACCGAAGTCGTGCGGAAAGACGACGGCGTGTCGGGGTCGATGGCTGGGGGCTATACCCGCATACCCGGATATTTGATTGCCCGTCTGGCCATCGATGCAGCGCTGCATGGCCAGGGCTACGGCGAGCAGCTACTCCTAGATGCGCTGGGGAAAGCGGTTGCCGCGTCGGAGATCGGCGGAGGGCGACTTGTCGTCGTTGATGCGATAGATGACCAAGCACAGTCGTTTTACGAGCACTACCACTTCGTTCCCGTCCGGCATCGCGAGCGCCGTCTCGTGATGAAGGTGTCCACCGCGGCCAAGGCACTCGGCGAGCGCTGGCACGACTCGACAGCAGACTGAACGGCGGGTTTCGCAAGTGGCACAAAGCCCGCTAGGCCCTTGCACAACGATGTCGACACATTGGTGGTACGGACAATGCCAGGTGTAGCCGGCGTCGGGCTTCCGAGGCGTCGATTGGCGTTGGCGCCCGCCCGTGCATTGGGCCGACTCATGCGGGTCACCTCAGATCTCTCAAATAACACCCCTGACCCGATCATTGCTCCTACCAGCAAGTTTCGCCAGCGACCACGCCGAAATGACCGAGCAACATGACCTTGCCCACATACGTTGTGTCCCGAGAAGACCTGGACCGAGGCCCAGACGGTGATCCAGTCCCCGGGCTTGCTTGAAATGCGGTCACCCGCCGCGGGGAGGTCGCCGGCTGTGTGCTGCACACGGACCGCGGGTCGCAATCTTGCAGCCGGAAATTCTTTGCTGCTGCACCGCTACGGCATGGCCGGCTCCATGGGCCGTGTCGGGGCCGCAGGCGACAACGCGGCCATGGAGTCGTTATTCGGCTCTTCCGACTTGATGGGGGTTCTGGGGTGACCGATTCGGAGCGTGTCGGTGGCTGATTTGGGGCTCGCGCCCTTGTGAACTGGGTGTTCGTCACGCATCCAGTACAAAAAGGCGCGAGCCTTGTCCAACGATAGTTCCTTGCTGCTCGGCCTTGACGGCATCGTCGTCGATGCAGTCGTGGCGTCGGTGGCTGACATCTGGCGGGGATTCGGCTGGCACGTCGAACCGCGTGACAGTGAGATGGTTGCCCGCACACCGGATGGCTACACGCTCATCATCGACGGCACAGGGGTCTGCTGCACGAATAGGTGACAGTTTTGGTCACGCGGCCTGACTGGCCGGTGGGGTCATGATTGCTTCGAATTCGATGGGGGTCAACCGGCCGAGACCGGT